>JBJMLU010000157.1:0-24804 GCA_045805145.1 Flavisolibacter sp.
AACTAATTACCTAAAATAAGATATTACAAACTAAAGATGCATGAGGGACTGGAAACAGACATCCGGGAAAAAGGAGTGAATCTTTCGGGTGGACAAAAGCAAAGGCTTGCGCTGGCAAGAGGAATTCTGGCGGCACGCGACAGTGAAGTCATATTGCTGGATGAACCTACCAGCAGCGTGGATGCAAGAACAGAAGCGCTGATCTATGACCGTATGTTTGCTGCATTTTCGAAAAAGGCTGTCATCTCTTCGATTCACCGTTTGCACCTGCTCGAAAAATTTGATTATATCTATGTGCTCGACAAGGGCAAGATCGTGGAGGAAGGAAGCCTTCAGCAATTACTTGCTCAAAGCACAATATTCAGAGACCTCTGGGACCATCAGAAAGCACAGGCCATTCTGCATCCTTTGAAATAGTGAATGGTGAATGGTGAATGGTGAATGGTGAATGGCAGACAGATTAAGCGCAGACAAGGGAGAGCGCTGAGGGTTTTCGCAGGGATTTTTTAAAATAATGTTTTCAACATTCTTCCTTTGATATTTATTGTCTCTCTTTTCTCCTGGCTTTTTGCCTTCTGCCATTTGCTTTTATCCCTCCGAATTTCCGACATTCACTATTCACCATTCACCATTGACCATTGACCATTCACCATTCACCTTCTTATCTTCGATGTATGAACGAAAACAGTAAAATCTGGCGGAGCAAGAGCCTGATCCGTTTTTCGGATTGCGATCCTTTCAATCACCTGAATAATGCCCGCTATATCGACTACTTCATCAACGCACGCGAAGATCAGATCAGGGAAAACATGGGATTTGATATTTACCAGTATGCCGCAAAGAAGGGTATGGGCTGGGTGGTGAGCAAGAACCAGATTGTTTATCTGAAGCCTGCATTTTTGATGGAGACAGTTATTATTGAATCGGCCATCCTGCAGCTGGATGAAAAAAGCCTGCTGGTAGAAATGAAGATGTGGAATGGAGAACGGATGCAGCTTAAGTCGGTGCTTTGGAGCCAGTTTGTCCATATCAATATGCAAACCCAGAAACCAGCCCCGCATCCGGAAGACATGATGGACCTGTTCAAGCCCCTGGAAAATCCTCTTCCATCTGCTATGAATTTTGATGAGAGAATCGATTTATTGAGAAGACAGCTTGAAGTGAAGAAAGAGAAATAGAAAGACAAAGAGAGGTGAGAAGAGACTGTGCAAAGAATGGAAAATCAAAAGCACGGAAGGCAAAAAGCCACAGGCACGCGAGAATGAAATAGGTTTCAAAAAATATTAACCCAGCCCTTCTCTGCGCCTCCTTTGGTTTCTTTGCGGTTTATTTTCAATCATAAATTATCCACTCTTCATTTATCGTTATGAATCTAAAATTCTTTTTCCTGATGGCTTCCCTATTTTATTTCTGCAGGGAAGGCAACGCACGTAAACAGGCTGAAGTTTTTTCTCCCGATAAAAGAATTGCTTTTTCTATCTCACTCCATCAGGGTAGGCTCTATTATTCAGTTTCTTTTCGCCACCAGATGTTGATGGAAAATTCTGCACTGGGACTTCAATTTCTTGATGCAGACTTCGAAGATAACCTCACCTCGGGCAAAATAAACTACATCAGCGGATCGGAAGACTATGAACTGGTGGTGGGAAAAACCAGCAAGGTGCATCATCCTTTCAACCAGGCGATACTCCCCGTTTTTGATCACAGCGGAAAGAGCATGGAAATTGTGGTCAGGGTTTTTAATGACGGAGTTGCTTTTCGTTACCAGTTTCCAGAGCAGAAGAACTGGACATCCTATCAATTGATTGATGAAAATTCAAGCTTTCGTTTTGTAAACGATCCTTTTATTCATGCACTGCTTCTTCCTTCTTTCACTACTTCGCACGAAGGTGTTTACACCAAAACGAAATTGAGCGGGCTGAAAGAAGACACGCTCATGGACATGCCAGCGCTTTTTGAATGTCCCAACAAAACTTTTGTAGCGATTACTGAAGCTGCATTGTTGGATTATGCAGGCATGTATCTGGTTCGACATGAAGGAATTCTTCGTACCGCCCTTTCTCCTCTGCCCGGACAAAATAAAATTAAAGTCAGGGCCTCGCTTCCTCATCAAACTCCCTGGCGCGTGATCATGATCGCCGACCATGTGGCGGCACTGATTGAATCAAATATGCTGACCAGTTTGAGCCCGCCGTGCAGAATATCAGACCTTTCCTGGATCAGGCCGGGAAAGACAACTTTTCCCTGGTGGAATGGAGACATTACGCCCGACACCAATTTCGCTCCCGGAAATAATTTCGAGACCAACAAATACTATATTGATTTTTGCGCGCGCAACCATCTGCAATATCATTCGGTAGTGGAGTATGGCGGACATGAATGGTATGTGAACGACGGGGCTGATTTTACTCCGGGTCCTCACGCCGATGTTACCAGGCCTGTGCCTGGCCTGGACATGCCGCGTATCTGCGCCTATGCAAAAGAAAAGGGCGTGGGCATTCGTGTATGGGTTTACTGGACAGCTTTATATAAAAAGCTGGATTCGGCATTCGCAGTTTTTGAAAACTGGGGACTCAGTGGAATGATGGTGGATTTCATGGACCGCGATGACCAGGAGATGGTGAACATTCAGGAAGAAATTCTACGCAAGGCGGCGCAGCATCACCTGCACATCCAGTTTCACGGAGCTTACAAACCCACAGGATTGAGCCGGACCTATCCCAACGAATATACGCGCGAAGGCACACTGAATTATGAAGCGGATAAATGGAATGACGAAGGCATCTCGCCCGATCATGACCTCAACATCGTGTTTACACGCATGCTGGCAGGATCAACCGATTATCACCTCGGCGGATTCCGCGCAGTTCCTGTTTCGCAATTCAAAGTGCAATACACAAGACCACTGGTACTGGGAACAAGATGTCATATGCTGGCCATGTATGTGGTGCTGGAAAATTATCTGGGAATGGTTTGTGATTATCCTGCTGCCTACGAAGGACAACCGGGCTTTGATTTTATCACAACTGTTCCTACAACCTGGGATGAAACAAGGGTGCTCGACGCAAAAATTGACGAATATATAGTGGTTGCACGAAGAAAAGGAAACGATTGGTTTATAGGAGCCATCAACAATCATGAAGCCAGAACACTAGACCTTCCTCTTTCATTTCTTGGTGCGGGCAATTATCAGGCTTCGTCCTATACCGATTCAGCCGATTGTGATCAGCAGCCCAATCACATCAACCTCACCAAAGAACTAACATCTGGCGAAAAATTGATTCACTTAAGGCTCGCTTCCGGCGGTGGAGCAGCATTTTGGTTAAAAAAACAATAAGCATTAGAACCTAAAATAATTGTTTGGCTGATAGCGCATAATTTTGCAGGCCCCTCTGTTCAAACAAAACCATATGGAAAAAAATATTCTTGCCCGCAATAACGTAAAGGTTTTTGGCCGTGGTCAGCAGCCCATGATGTTTGCTCATGGATTTGGCTGCGATCAACAGATGTGGCGACTGATTACTCCCGCATTTGAAGACGACTACCGCATTGTTTTATTTGACTATGTAGGTGCCGGAAAATCTGATGTCCATAGTTATAACCATGAACGCTATAGTTCCTTGCAAGGATATGCTCAGGATGTATTGGATATCTGCAAAGCATTGAATCTCGAAGAGGTAATTTTCGTCGGTCATTCTGTAAGCAGTATGATCGGCCTTTTGGCGGCTGTTGAAAAGCCAGGATATTTCAGCCATATGATCATGGTAGGACCTTCGCCTTGCTATATCAACAAGGAAGGATATATCGGAGGCTTCGAGCAACAGGATATCGAGGGACTTTTGGAAACCATGGAAAAAAATTATATCGGTTGGGCCAATTTTCTTGCTCCGCAGATCATGGGAAATACTGACCGGCCTGCATTGGGCCAGGAACTCACTGAAAGTTTCTGTAGCACCGATCCCGTGATCGCCAGCCAGTTTGCACGAGCCACTTTTTTTTCAGACAATCGTCACGACCTGTCCAAGCTGCAAACACCATCATTGATACTTCAGTGTTCTCAGGACATTATTGCTCCACAACAGGTTGGTGACTTTCTTCATCAGCATCTTCCTCAAAGCACCTTAAAAATTATGAAGGCCACAGGTCATTGTCCTCATGTAAGCGAGCCGGAAGAAACCATTGCCTTGATCAAAGATTATCTGGGTGTAATGGCATGACGGGGCATCCTTTTGAAATGGCTCCTTGTGGATTCGTTTCCTTCAACGACGAAGGAATTATTCTTGTAGTGAATGATTTTCTCGCCGATGTACTCCAATACCGAAAGGAAGAATTGCTGGGAAAAAATATCGAATCGATCTTCACGATCCCCACCAGAATTTTTTTTCAGACGCACCTCTTTCCTCTGACACGGATCCAGAAAACAGCCGATGAAATCTTTCTGTCCCTGCTCACTTCCAGCGGCGCTCAACTTCCGGTGTTGCTTAATGCCAGAAGAACGGAATGGGATGGAAAAATAATCAACTGCTTTGCCTTTCTCGTTGTACATAACCGTAATAAATTCGAAGATGAATTGGTTGCCGCACGCAACCAGGCACAAAAGGCCTTGCAGGAAAATTCCGAATTGGTTGAAGCCAGGGCTGCTGCGCAAAAACATGCAGAGCAGCTGGAAGAACAAATGCAGTTGGTCAGTCGTCAAAACCACGAGCTCCAACAATTCAGCCATGTAGTTTCGCATAGTTTGCAGGAACCCTTACGTAAAATATTGCTGTATTCAGATAAGATCCAACTGCAACAACAAATACCATCTGTAGCCAAACTTTTAAAAGCCACAGAGCAAATGAAATCAGTGGTGAACGGGCTGCAGGAATATGTGTGGGTCAATGAAAAACCAAACCGGTTCACCGAAGTAAATCTCAATCAGGTAGTCCGCGAGGTGAGTGATCGCCTGGCCAGTGAAAAAGGTGCCGGATCCTTTGAGCTCCATTATGAAAACCTTGCAACGATACAAGGCGATAATGAGCAATTGCAGCTTATGTTGTATCATCTCCTGTTAAACGCCATCCAGTTTAAAAAAGATGAAAAGGCGCAGATCAGCGTTTCAACCGTTATACTCAAGAAAAATCATTTCCAGGCCTTGATACATAAATACAGTTATGAAGATTTTGTACGACTCGAAGTAACAGACAGAGGCCAGGGTTTTGACCCTGTTTATCGGGAACAGGTTTTTGAATTGTTCCGAAAACTGCATCAGACCAAGGGGCCGGGTATGGGTCTCGCTCTTTGCAAAAAAATTGCAGTCAATCATTCCGGGTCTATTGAAGCAGACAGCAGGCTCAATGACTTCACGCGCATTACTGTATGGCTGCCTGTAAAACAAACTCAGCCAGCTTGGGATGAAGGAACCAGTACAGGAAAATAAGATGTTTTATTTTTGTCCATAAACAAATTGCGCTCGTTATGAAATGGGATATAAGAAATGTGCGTACGGTACTGATCATCGATGACGATCCTGACGATTATGAGCTGGTGTATGAAGCGATGCAGGAAGTAAATCCTGGAATTGAAGTGAGGTTTGTACGAAATTGCGAAGAGGCTCTTGCCTTTAAAGGCAAACATGTAGACCTGGTCTTGCTCGATATCAACATGCCTTATCATGACGGTTTCTCCTGGCTCAGATCAATCAGAAAATATTACAGGGATCTGCCTGTTGTCATGTACACCAATTCTCTTTCACCTGCGCATATTGCCAGGGCATACGACGAAGGCGCAAACTTGTATTTTTCAAAGCCTGATTCATTCTCTCGTCTTATCAGAGCCTTAAAGGCATTGCTTCAAATGGACTGGTCCCATCCTTCTATGATTACAGAACAATACAAAACTGAAGGCCATTACAAAACTTTCCAATTGCAATAATTCATTGCTTTTCTGTGCACACAGCAGGCAGAGTATCGCGGTTGCCATCAAAAAAATAAACCGTGTCAATGCGGTCTGTGCAAATATCTTGTCTGTAAGATCCACCGGCGCTAAATCCTTGTACCTGGCAGGCATAGCATTTTGGCCCTGAAGATTCTTTTTTCAGACAGGAGGGCAGCAGCAACAGGAGAAATAAATATTTTTTCATCGGAATCAACTCCTCTTTTTCAGAAGGACAAGAGGCCAATATACAAAAATTCCATTTTCATTCATCGATAGCAATACTCCCTTATCTTACAAATCGAAACCTTTAGTATGCACCGCAAAGAATTTATTCGCAATACTGGTCTGGCTGCCGCAGCGGTGGCTTTACCGCACGGAAACATATTTGCCAAAGAAAGAAAAGATTCAAAACTGCGCATTGGCATCATCGGCACCGGACTGCGCGGACAAAATCATCTCGAGCTTTTACTAAGAAGGAACGATGTGGATGTTGTTTCCATTTGCGACGTGGACGAACGCATGCTTTCCATGGCAAAGGACATCATCGTAAAGAGTGGAAAGAAAATGCCCGAAATATTTACCGGCAACAAGGATCCCTGGAAAAACCTGCTCGATAAAAAAAACCTGGATGGCGTTTTTATCGTTACTCCATGGGAATGGCACAAGCCCATGATCGTAGGCGCCTTGCAATCGGGAATCAAATACGTGGCTTCCGAAGTGATACTGGGCATTACGCTTCAGGATCATTGGGATGTAGTAAACGAAGCAAAGCGGAACGATGCACATGTGATGATGCTGGAAAATGTTTGCTATCGGCGCGACGTCCTGGCTATTCTCAATATGGTAAGACAGGGTTTGTTTGGAGAGCTCATTCACCTGCAGGGTGGCTATCAACACAACCTGCGCGAAGTAAAATTTAATGACGGCATTCATCCTTATGGACATGGAGTAGAGTACGGCGACAAGGGATTTTCGGAAGCAAAATGGAGAACCAATCATTCCATTCACCGCAACGCAGATCTTTATCCCACTCATGGTGTTGGACCATTGGCTCAATACATCAACATCAATCGTGGCAACCGGTTTCTCTCACTCTGTTCTTTTTCATCAAAATCGCGAGGACTGCACGATCATATTGTAAAAATGGGAGGAGAAAATCATCCCAACGCAAAACTGCAGTTTAAGCTGGGTGATGTTGTTACCACTTCCATCAACTGTGCCAATGGTGAAACCATCCTTCTGCAGCACGATACCGGTCTGCCCCGGCCTTATTCTCTTGGCTTCCGCGTGCAGGGAACAGAAGGAATCTGGATGGACGTGAATCAAAGTCTTTATATACAGGATAAATCTCCAAACAAGGACGGTTGGGACAATGCACAGGCCTGGCTGGATAAATACGATCATCCTTTGTGGAGCAGGTGGAGCAAGGAAACGGAAGGTGCAGGACATGGGGGAATGGATTTTTTTGTAGTACATGCTTTTATCGAATCCATCAAAAGGAAAACAGCAACGCCGCTGGATGTTTATGATGCAGCCACCTGGAGCGCCATTTCACCTTTGAGTGAACAATCTATTAAATTGGGAAACCAGACCGTAGAATTTCCTGATTTCACAGGAGGAGAGTGGATCCACCGAAAGCCTGTGTTTGCATTCAATGATGAATTTTAAAAAGTTTTCTGAGATCATTCACACAGGAAGCAAAGGCTGTTCATCCAGTCCCAGGTTATACAAAGTTTCACTCGAGAAAATTTCACGCATGGAGGGTGAGAGCAGTTTGTTCCGTGCAAGGACCCATTCATCTCTGTTGGTTCCATAGATGGTTTTAATTTTTTCCGGATCAAGGTTGTTGATCTTTCCCCAGTGAAAAGAATGTGGAATGCCTCTTTGTTCCAGCTCCTGCCAGGCAGACTCATAAAATTGCCTGGTATTTCCAAATTCAACACTATCAAGCTCCACTACGCAAGTGGTATCAAATTTGGTGAACGCGAGTGAAGCTTTTGATTTTTTTACATAACGGAAAGCAAAGACGCCGACAAATGGCCCTGCTGATTTATTGAGTTCCAGCAGCATATTGCTCACCGTATTCACATGTTCGGCAGGAATGCCAATGGCCGTACTTAAAATTCTACCCTGCAGATCTGTATTGCTAAAAATTTCATTCAGAGTTCCCCAAACATCCTGATAAGGCTCATAGGCGCTATGGACGATTTTGTTGACCACCAGTGGCGTTACTACAGGCAATTGCCCGGTTAGCCTTCCCAAAAAAGCCGGTGCGTCTTCTCCAGGGCCTGCCTTCGTTCGGTCTTCCACGGGCGGCGAATAACCGGTCCTGTAATTTCGTTTGTACATCACCGTCATATAAATGCCAGAGGCAAGGTCATAAGGATTAATGAGGAACTGGAAATGGAAAGGACGTTCAGTGCTAAAGGGTAGGAAATCCACGCTGCTGAAATCAAGTGTGCGTAACAGATCACGAACGGAATCGAAGGGAAGACGGAGACGGAATGCATTGAGCAGGTAAAGTGGCTCTGTTTCCAGCATCATGCCATGAATGAAACCAAAACTTCCAAAGGCAACAAGCGCTGCGGCAAACAAAGAATCATCGCGGATCAATTCTGCCTGTATCTTTTCTAAAAATACCTGCGAAACAATCGGTCTTGATGCAGGTTCGAGATACACGTGGCGTTGCGGACCAACAATGATGTGCAGTCCAACAATAAAATCCTGAACGGCTCCGAAGTTCAGTGCCGCTCCATGGGTGCCCGTGCCCGAGGCTCCGGCAATCGTTTGGCCATTGCTGGCTCCTGAAGTCGACAAGGCACGCCCCAAAGGTTTGAGCGACTTGCTGATTTCCTGGATGGCGCATCCGCACTGGCAAAATAAAAAATGGTCCAACTGAAAAGAGGAAGCATCCAATAATTCTTCCGGAAGAATTCTCTTCATCATATTCAGTCTTGTGGTGCTTAGGATCCAGTCGTTGTTGTAGGCTACTTTGGTGAAGGACCAGTTGGCACCCATGGCCCTAACCTGTCTTTTCTCCTGCTCCGCGCGCGAAAGAATTTGTTGAATATCTTTTGTTGTTTCATTATATCTGTCCATGATGGAACCCGAGTCACTATTGAAAAGATTGAACAGGTTGTCAATAGACTGACGGAATGTTCCATGCAAATTGGAAAGTGACTTGATATCGGTGGGCTTTACTGGCATGATCATCAGGGTTGAAATCCAATGACAGAACAGGGCTTGTGACATTTCCATTCCACTTTTACTTTGTGGATGCATCCAAGCGTGATGATGTGGATTAGGCTATAGCCGATATTGGAACTGATCTTCACTTCATCGATGCCTGCGTCGCCACAACTATCCACAAGTCTTTGCGGCTTTGATACCTTTCCCCAGAAATAGCTGGTCATAACTTTCTTTTTAAAATACACATCAGCGGGATTGTTCTCTGTAGTGGTAACTGTATATTTTGAACAGGAAGGAAGAGTGGGAGAAAGCATGCTGAGCGCAATTCCCAAATAAACGGCACTGAGATATTTTGCCGGCTTCATAAGCAATAGTTTATCTGGTATTTTTTCGATCAGCGTTCCGTCTGGAGAAATTCTATCCAATCGAGAACCGTAGTCATACGGTATTCTGTTAAGGTAGGAAAGTTTTGGACGAAAAGCTATACGGGAAAGGACAAAGTTTGAATATTGGGTTAGCTATTTTCAACCATAGGAAGATTCATGATCCTGGAAAACAGCTTTGATGAACCATGAGGGTTCTCTACTGCCGGTGTCTTTAGTGGGCAAAGAAGTTTTCTTGATTCAATGGCTGGATCATAGCCAGATGCTAGCAGGATATGGAAAAGAGCTGGTTCAAAAGGAACGAGTATGGCTTCCTCTTCATAAAAGACCGGGAAGTTTTTGTTGCCTATCTCATAACAAACAGCAGCCATTTCGTACATGTTGCGGGGATGGAGAACAATGCAGGAACAAGGCTGAATATCTACCACAATCAGGCAGGATTCGTCTTCATACACCACATCATCTTGTGATAGTTCGGGGCTTTCGTGCAGATACTTCATCACAACTTCTCTTCCTTCCAGGGTTTTTCTATGGAGCAGCTTTTTGTTTGACTCATACCACTGCAATGGAAGAAGGTCGATCGTGCGCGAACCGATCCTGAAATTTTCCAGCTTTCCCAATTTCTGTTTGATGAACATGATTCGATATTTTAAAATAAAGAGATGCTTACGAAAAACCCTGCTCACGAATAATGCCTGGCAAGGAATAGAGGGCTGGTTCAGAAGATATGAGATGAGGACATACTAAAATAAATCAGGAAGCGTCAAAAATCTCTTCCTGGGAATAATAGTTATAAACAAAAAATTTTTTTGATTGTGGAAAGATCGTCAGCAAAAATCATTGCAGCCGCTTCAAACTTTCCGATCTGGATGAAGGAATGAAAAGAATTGCGGGTCTTCTTAAAGATTATAAAGGTGTTTGTTGTTTCTGATTAGACTCTAATTCTGATTTTTTAAAAGAATAGAGGTGCAAAATATTGGCTGATTCAGTTGATCTTTACTTTCCCAGCTTGTTGTAAATCTTTATAAAAAACTTTCAGGGCTTCTGAAGAACCCTGCACCGGATGCAAACCTTGAAACTGAAGTCCTAATTTTTCGATCAGCTTGTGTGAGATCTCATTATCCAGTGTGGCGATGGCATAGATACCCGGGAAGTGTAAATGATTTTCTGCACAATCCAGTATAGCCTTTGCTGATTCATATCCATAGCCTTTGGAGGCATATTGAGGAAGAAAAGCAAATCCAATATCAGGATGATCGAGATAATTGCGCCGAATCAGACCACACATGCCAATGGGTGTTGCATCCTGGAGTTCTACCAACCATAATCCGAATCCATTCTCCGCATAAGATTTTAAAGGGCCATTGGTCAAATAGTGAACGGCTTCTTCTCTTGTATGGATATTCCGGTCTCCTATAAAACGCAGCCACCCTTTGGAATTAACAAGTTCCAGAATAAATGCTGTATCGTCTAAAGAAAATTCCCGAAGCCGGAGCCTTGGTGTGGTGATGATGCCATTCATGCTTCAATTTATGAAATCCCGGCAACCAGTGCGTCCTGATAATTATGATGATGAACCCAGTAAAAATCAATTCGACAGGACGGTGGCCGAGGTCTGTTCCTTCAAAAGAAATTCAAACAGATTGGTCTCTTTAGACAACCCCAGTTTTTTGCGCAACCGGTAACGCCCAATTTCCACTCCACGTATAGAAATGTTCATCAGCTGTGCGATCTCCTTGCTCGAAAGGTTCATGCGCAAATAAGCACAAAGTTTCAGGTCGCTGGGCGTAAGTACCGTAAAGCGGTTCTTCAGGATCACCAGAAAATCTGTGTGCACCTTGTCGAAATGGTGCGCAAAGTTTTCCCAGTTGTCATCTGTTTTATCATCTTCCACCAGCACCTTCAACAATTTTTTGAATTCAAGCGAGATCTGCTCGTTGTCAATTTTTTTCAAAAGACCATTCAGATCGTCACGGATCTTTCCAAGCATTTCTCGTTTTTGTACCAGGTGCATCGCTGAAGTGGCGAGTTCAGAGTTTTTGTGTTGGATCTCCGCTTCCAGTTTTTCATTTCTCAGCTTCACAATTTCTTTTTCATTTTTTTCCAGTTCAAGCTGGTGCAGGTACTTCAGTTGCTTTTGCCTTTCCTCGTATTGTAGTTTTTGTTGGACAAATTTTCTTTTTTGTAAGCGGTACACATAATAAACAAGGCTGATAAAAATCAAAATATAAATCAAGTAGGCCTCTCTGGTTTGATACCAGGGCGGTAGGATAGTGAAGGAATAGCTGCTGAGAGTAGATTCGTTTCCCAAATTATTCCTCGCCTTTACTTCGAAAACATATTCACCAGCAGGCAGGTTGGTATATTCCTTCTCTGGCCTGCCCGACCAGCGGGACCAGCCCCGGTCGAAGCCTTTCAAAAAATAGGAGTATTCAATGTTGGACTGTTGCCCGTAAAGAATTGCGGAATATTCAAACTGCACTGAATTCATGGAATAGGGCATGTGGAGATTGGACTGAGGCAAATAACCTCCATACAGGAGACTATCCGTTTTACCGATCGAACGAATGGCCCTGATCTGCATCTGCAACACATTCCGGTTTTGCTTGTACTGTTCGTAGTCTACATGATAGAATCCTTTTTCTCCGCCAATAATGATATTATGTTCATCAAATGGATAAACATTTTCAAATCCGCTCACCAGGCGGTTTTTCAGTTCGGGGAAGTAAATGATTTTCGGTTTTTGTTCTGAAAGATCCACCACTCCCAATTCTTTTTGATGAACAAACCAGATATTGCCCGAAGGATCTTCCTTGAGATAACGGATATTATTTTCGTTCAGCATGTTTTTGAAAAATGCTGACCGTTCAAAAACATCTTTCTGTTCATTGTATTCATAAAGTCCATTCTCGGTAGAAACAACGATCCTCTTCTTGATATTAAATACATAATTGTTGTTGGTGGAGAACAGTCCCTTACTCTGATCGTACAATTTAATTTCTGTAGTATTATCCGGCCTCAGGCTAATGCGATAAATTCCTTTGTAAGGGTGGGCCACCCAAATCGTGTGATCATCCTGGACCACCACAAACCTCGCCGACTCGAACTCCGCATTGATCATTGTTTTGACGAACCTTCCATTTTTAAAATCAAAAAAACTTAGCCCCCTGTAATTTCCGGCAACCATGCGTGATGAAGGCAGGATGGTGGACATCGGCAAAAACGTCCAGTAGCCTGTCGAATTATCCAGAGCGGTCGCCGTATTGTTTTGAATAAGGAAGGCGCCATTGTGATGGCCTGCAAGTACCTGGTCATTCACCGTGGACAGGTTCCAGACCTCACCTTCTGCATTTTTTATCGGCTCCAGGCTTCTTTTGACAAAGCTTAGGTTTTGGGAATTGTCCAGACTCACTTTATACAATCCGTTGGAAGTTCCTAGATACAGTTGATTTTTAAAAAGTAGGGTGGCGTATCCGGAACCTATATTTTGCGATTCGGGATAAATATGCTTGATGGAATTATTATAGGCGATGAAATCAATTCCGTTGTCCAGCCCCAGCCAGAGATTATTTTCCCGGTCATAATAAATGCTGCGGATATTGTTATTCTGTAATCCTTCCTGGTGGGTAAGACTTTGAATGAGGTTGCCCTTGTCATCAATGATGTGGCAACCATCAAAGCTTGTAGCCAGGGCAATATGTGTAGCATCTACGACGAAGGCTTTATAAATAACCTTCTTGGATAATTGCTCAAGGTCCGGAGATTTTAAAGGAGTGAGCTTGCTGCCATCATAAATAAAGAGTCCGTCCTTAAGAGTGGCAATCAAAGAGCGTTTTTGATCCAGGGCAGAAAAAGAAGTAATGAGACAAGCTGGTGGAAGGGAAGTTTTCAGGAAGGGAACCCAGGTTCCGTCCTGGTACACAAAGCTTCCTTTGTCCAGATCTTCGGCAACCACCTGATGATTGCTCGAGCCCAGAAACCTCCACTCAGACCGGGCGGGGTAAACAATGATCTTGTTATTACTCAGTTGAAAGATCCTCCGGTTGGTTCGAAAGAAAATGTCGTTGCCGGACACACAAATATTCCAGACATCATCGAAAGAACGGTCCTTGGCGGGGATTAGTCCCAACAGGGAATGATAGACAAGGCAGCCTTTATCATCTGAAGAAAAATATCCCAGCTCATTTTGGCCTCCGGTATAGATCTTGTGGTCAGGTGTGACTTCAATATTGCGGACAATGGTATGATTGGGCAGGGGATAGAGTTTCCAAAACGTACCGTCGAAGGTGAGAAGGCCTTCATTATTGGCAAAATAAACCAGGCCATTTTCACCTTGGGCAATGTCCCAATTCTGAGTACCAGCATTGTAGGCCTGTTTGGAATAATTGATGATCTCGGGAAGTCCAATGGTATTCTGACAGTACCCGCTAATGGAAGTAGCGAGGAGAAAAAATATTGCAGTCGGTTTCATATTCTCACTTTGCCTTTTGTGAAAGTAATATTTTTTGTTGATGTAGTGGAGATGTAGCTAAAATCCGCTATAAGCGTGGATTTTCCCCTTTTGTTGTAGTAGTGCTGTAGTAGTATTGGAATATTGGATTCTAATTGTAGATAGCTTTATGTTTCCAAAAAAACTAAAGCTTGCGTATGAAATGTAGAACTGCTCTGCTACTCAGCTTCGTTTCTTTATTATTCTCTATTTGCTCTTTTGGCCAGGACCTTTCCGTTTCGGGAAAGGTGACGAACAAAACCACGGGCGAGGTACTTCCCGGAGCCACGGTGAGTGTAAAAGGAGAAGCCACAGCCACCCAGACGGATGTGAATGGACTGTTTCGAATCAATGTCCCCCGCTCGGGAGCTGTTTTGTTAATCACTTACACGGGGATGTTGGACCAGGAAATTCCGGTCAAACCGGGTTCACCCCTTTACTCAATTCAGCTGGATGCCCGTTCCAATTCCATGAATGAAGTAGTGGTAGTGGGCTATGGTACCCAGCGCAAGGCGAATATCACGGGATCTATTTCCAGTGTGAAGGCTAAGGACCTGGAGGATGTTCCCAATGGACGTATTGAACAGGCCTTGCAAGGCCGCGCCGCTGGTGTCACCGTCATGCAGAATTCGGGTCAGCCAGGCTCCAGTTCCACTATTCGGATTCGTGGTATTACTTCTTTTAATAATAATGAACCACTTTGGGTGGTGGATGGTGTAGTGGTAGATGCCGGCGGAATAGGTTATCTCAATCAATCGGACATTGAATCCATTGAAGTGCTCAAGGACGCTGCTTCCGCAGCCATTTATGGAACACGTGCCGCTAACGGTGTAATCCTGGTAACGACAAAAAAGGGAAAGAGCGGAAAACCTGTTGTAACATACAACGGATATTATGGCGTATCTGCTCCGGCAAAAATGCTCGACCTGCTCAACGCCACTCAATATGCTGTGTTGCGCAACGAAAGTTCTGTTGCTGCCGGTAAAGGAATTGTTTATCCGGATGTTTCCTCACTCGGTGTCGGCACCGATTGGCAGAAAGCGATCTTCAACAATTCTGCAAAACGCTATTTGCATGAAGTCAGTCTGAGTGGCGGAAGTGACCGTTCCAGTTTTTATTTCTCTGCTGGTTTTCAAAACCAGGAAGGAATTGTAGCCACCGATATTTCCAATTACAACAAGATTAACCTGAGGCTTAACTCAGAGCATAAGTTATCGAAGATCTTCACTTTCGGAGAGACTCTCGGCTACACCCATCAAAAATCCTCCGGACTTGGTAATACCAACAGCGAGTTTGGGGGACCTCTGAGTTCAGCCATCAACCTGGATCCTATCACGCCGTTGGTGGTTACGGATATTGCTTCTCAACCAAACGCCACAATTTATAATAATCCAAATATTATCAGGGATCCCAATGGACATCCTTACGGCATTTCTAATTGGGTAGGACAGGAGATGACCAATCCCATTGCATATATCCAGACAAGACTGGGGGGATACGGCTGGTCGGATGATATTGTAGGTAATGCTTATCTGGAAGCAAATATCGTTAAAGGATTGAAGGTCCGTTCCACCATTGGAGCCAAGAGAGCTTACTGGGGCAATGTTGGCTATACTCCCCTGTATTTCCTCAGCTCCACAGTCTCTACCAACAAGAACAGTTATAATAAAGGAGAGAACCGTTCTTTCAACTGGAACATAGAGAACACCATCACCTATGATAAAAGAATTGGAGACCACAGCTTTACCATTCTTCTGGGTCAGGGCGCTTATATGGAAAATCAGGGTGGAACAACGGGAATGACTTTTTATAACCTTCCCATCAGCAATTACCAGGATGCTTCCTTCAATTTTGATGTGGGACTGTCCAATCGGGATGGTTATGCCGGTGATTTCACAGAACATAAAGTCTCCTCCTTATTTACACGCCTGAACTATTCTTATACAGACAAATATTTATTTACAGGTATCCTTCGACGCGATGGTTCGACAAAGTTTGGTCCTGATAAAAAATATGGATTGTTTCCTTCTTTCTCTGCGGGCTGGAATGTAAACAGGGAAAACTTCTGGCAGTCCAACAAAATAGTGAATTCCCTTAAGATCCGCGGAGGCTATGGCGTTGTGGGTAATGACAACAGTGGCAACTTCCAGTATGTTTCCCGCATCGTTGGAGGATTCAATTATTCACTTGGTAACAGTGGGGTGGTTACTACAGGTTACGCTCCCGAAACCCTCGACAATCCCAAACTGCATTGGGAACAAACAGCTTCTACTGATGTAGGTTTTGACGCGCAACTGTTTAAAGATTTTACTCTCGGATTCGATTGGTACAATAAAAAGAGCACCGGTATTCTTCGGCAGGTCCAGATCCCGGGATATGTGGGTGTTTCGGCTCTTCCCTGGGCGAATGTGGCGGATATGAAAAACACGGGTGTTGAACTGGAATTGGGTTATCATAAAACTTTTGGAAAGTTCAACCTGTCTTTGAACGCGAATGGCTCTTATCTGAAAAACACAGTGCTCAAAGTGGCTTCTGATACCAACTTCATTGGTGGCGGTGCCGGCTTCCAGTCTATGGGAACGGTTACAAGAATACAGACAGGACATCCTTTCAACAGCTTCTTTGGATATCAGACCCTGGGAATTTTCCAAAACGATCAGCAGATCCAAAACTATAAGAACAAGAATGGACAAATGATTCAGCCCAATGCAAGGCCCGGTGATTTTATCTGGGCGGATCTGAATGGAGATGGAACCATCACCAGTGGTGATCTGGACAAGACCTTCCTCGGAAGCAACATTCCTAAATATACTTTCGGATTTACCATCAACCTCGAGTATCAGAATTTTGATTTCATGGTCTTTGCACAGGGCGTTGCAGGAAATAAAATTTTCCAGGGACTGCGCCGCCTCGATATTCTTACTTCCAATTATTCCACACGTGCTTTGAGCCGCTGGACCGGTGAAGGAACTTCCAACGATTTTCCAAGACTGACCGATTCTGATCCCAATGGTAATTTCAGCAACATGTCCAGCTTCTATCTGGAGCCGGGAGATTATCTGCGATTCAAACTGGTTCAGCTGGGATATACTTTACCAAGGAATGTATTAAGCAGGATCGGTGTTTCAAGACTAAGGGTATATGTAACAGCAGAAAACCTGTTTACACTTACCAAATACACCGGCTATGATCCGGAAGTGGGTGGAGGAATCTTTGGAATAGACAAGGGTCAGTATCCACAGGCGCGTTCTGTTCTTGGCGGTGTTCAACTTTCATTTTAATTCATTAAGCAAGTTTATATGAATCGAATTAGTATCAAAACAATATTGATGTCAGCTACGCTGGTGGTGATGATGGGATCTTGCAAAAAAGATTTCATCACCATTCAGCCACAAGGACAATTCCTTACCGATAACTACTATACCAATCGCGACCAGGCATATGCAGGTCTTGTGGCTGCTTACGATGTGATGCGCAAAAATGCAGGTGGTTTTGAAAACATGATCACCATGATGAACGCAGGCTCCGATGACAACTATGCCGGTGGTGGCGGGCCTACAGATGGTATCGGCATCCAGAGTTTTTCCAACTTTACTATTAATCCCAACACGGTTCCGCGCAGCTTCTGGAGTGATCACTACCAGGGAATTTTCAGGACAAATATTTTGCTGCAAAAGCTTCCGAACATTCCCATGGATGCCGGAGAAAAAGCAAGGTTCACTGCTGAAATGAAAGCTTTGCGCGCCACTTATTATTTCAATCTGGTAAGAATGTTCCGGAACGTTCCGCTACTGCTCCAACCAGTTGGGGCAAATGATATTTATAATGTAACCCAGTCTCCTCCTGCGGCTGTGTATGCGCAAATTGAAAAGGACTTGAATGAAGCCATTCCCAATTTGCCGAGCAGCGTTGTACTGTCAACCGAAGCAGGACGGTTTACCAAAGTAGCCGCACAGGCGCAACTGGGTAAAGTGTATCTCTACGACAATAAAAAATCAGAGGCCGCGGCTATGCTGGCGCAGGTGAATGGAACTCCGGGCCAACCCAATCAATATGGAAACAGGCTTCTTCCAAAATTCTCCGACCTCTGGGTATTCACCAACAAGTTCAATGCAGAATCACTTCTGGAATGCGTGCACACCAATCAGTCAAATGCAGACTGGGGATTTTGGGGCAGTAGTGCTGATGAAGGAAATACAGCGGTGCAAATGGTAGGACCAAGGAGTTATCAAAAAGTTGGTCCCAATGCTCCTGATATTTATCCTTCCGGCTGGAGCTTTAATCCCTGGACGCAGGATTTTTATGACCTCATTAAAAATGATCCACGTTTTTCTTCAACAGTTTTGGATTTGAAAGCACTGGCAGCGGCAGGTGAAGCGCGCTACATTGAAGGGTACATGAACACTGGTTATTTCCTGTATAAAATGATCCCCAGAAGGTCTGACATCCGCACGGGCGGCGGCGCAGTGGAATTGAATTTCCAAATGAATGACTATATCATTCGTCTCGCTGATACCTATTTGTTGGAAGCGGAAGCGCTGGGAGGAACCGGAGCCAGAGCACAAGCGTTGCTCGATGCTGTTCGCGCACGTGTAGGACTTCCTTCTGTTCCCGTTTCACTGGACGCCATCAAGACAGAACGAAGACTGGAACTCGCTGGTGAAGGACATCGCTTTTTTGACCTGGTTCGTTGGGGCGATGCTCCTGCGAAACTTGGCAGCAGGGGTTTCCAGGCAGGCAAGAACGAAGTATTCCCGATACCTGCACAGGAGTTACAAGGAACCAAACTGGTTCAAAATCCGAACTATTAAAACTATCTGACATGAACAGAATAAATTCAATTTTTTACTTCCTTGTTCTCGCTTCGGCCATCAGCGGCTGTCAAAAACATGGAGTGGATCAGGATACCTCATTTTTAAACACCGCAACGGTTGGAACCACAGGAAAGGTTTTTAATAACAGCAATGACAATTCCGGAAAGGTTACGATCACTCCAACCGGAGAAGGGGCTTCATCCTTTACTGTAAAATTTGGGCACGGCACGGGCGCTGCAGCGCAGGCAGATGTAAAACCTGGATACAGTGCCACACATAATTATCCCGAAGGAAGCTATACCGTTACTATTATTTCAAAAAGTCTTTCCGGACAGGAGACCACAGCCACTTATCCGCTTCAGGTCACCTACAGAGCTCCGGAAAATCTGAATGTGACCACCACTACAAACCTCCACAACATCAAGGTGAAGGCAACAGCATTGTACGCCGCTTCTTACCTGGTTTATTTTGGAGACGTGGCCAATGAAACGGGTACTCCTCTGGCATCGGGCGCGGAGGTATCGCACAACTATGCAACCGCAGGAAACTATAATGTAAAAGTGGTGGCACTCAGCGGAGGTGCAGCAACTACAGAAAAACTTACACCGGTTACTGTTTATGATCCATTCGGACTTCCCATTAGTTTTGAGTTGCCTACCATCAATTATTTCTTCGGAACCTTTGGCGACAACCAGCAGTTTTCCGTTGTAGCCAATCCCAATCCATCCGGACTGAACACGAGTGCCAAAGTGGGAAAATTTACCCGTGGCTTTCAAAGCTGGAGCGGAACCTACAGTCCTTTGGATATTCCCATTGACATGAGTGCAGGAAAGAAAATAAAGCTGCTTGCTTATAATCCCGATCCTGCCATGGTGGGAAAGAAGCTGAATGTGGAACTGGAAGCCGGTTCAAGCATTGCCAACGGAATTGCTGTATTGAAAACTGCATTCACTACTTCAGGAGCATGGGAAGAACTGGTGTTTGACTACAGCACTATATCTGCTATTCCCTCTACTGAAAAGTTCAAACAGCTGGTGCTTCGATTCAATGACAGTTCAGATGGTGCAGGTCCGGTGATCTATGTTGACAACATTACTCAAACCAATTAAAAAAGACCGTATGATACAATACACAAAATATTTCTTCGCGTTTGCCCTGCTGATGGTAATCGGCAGCTGTAAAAAAAAGGAATACACCATGGGCAGCCTCACTGCTCCTACTGATGTAACCATCAACACCAACATCCAGGGACAGGATGCGAGTCATCCCAATGGAAATGGATCGGGAAATGTTGACATCACAGTAACAGGCAAAAATGTTTTGTCCTATCAAATAGATTACGATGCTTCCGATGGAATCAAGTTTGACTTTCTGCCCAATGGAAAAACAACGCATCAATACATAAAACTGGGTCTGAATACTTACACAATTACCGTGGTAGCCTATGGTCCTGGCGGCACTTCTACAACCGTAACAAAAGACATCCAGGTAAGAAGTGATTTTACGCCCGATCCTACCATTGTGTCGAACCTTACGGGCACCGGATCAAAAACATGGAAGGTGGATAAGGATATTCCAGCTCATTTTGGCGTGGGTCCCTGGAGCTCAACTTCCGTAACACCGGAGTGGTGGTCTGCTGCCATCAATGAAAAAGTAAACTGCTGTAATTGTTTTTATTCAGCGAGTTTTACTTTCACCAAAGTATCTTCTGGAAATTATACCCTGACTGTTTCTACTCCTGATGGAGCCTTTACAAAAACAGGGGCGCTGGCTGGCGGGCTTCCCGGTATTCCTTCAACAGGAGGAGAGGCTTGTTATAGTTACGGAGGAGGAAGTTCATCGTTCGCCTTTGTTCCATCCAGCTCCGGAATTTCTGCTTCCACGCCTTCCACCAAAACAGCGATCCTTCTGAATGGCAACAATACTTTTATTGGTTATGGCGCTGTGCTGAAAGAATATGAGATCCTGTCCATAACAGCAAACAGTTTATACCTGCGCGTTCAGGGAACTGAAACCGGTAATGCCTGGTATCTGAAACTAAAAGCAATTTGATCAGGAATAAACCTTAAGAAGCTTTTCTCATACAAGCAATCGTGAGCAACAGGGCCCTGTGCCCTGTGCTTTTTTACTTTGGACTAACTTTACCGAGCATGATCATGACAAAAAATGAAAAACATTTTATGATTCAAAAAATTTCCGGCCTTACCCTTTTGGCTGCTGTATATGTTGTTTCACTTTCCTGCAATAAAAAGAATGAACAGCCGGCTACACCTGTCGTTCCTGTTGTGAAAATTGAAAATGCATCTGTAGCCAGAAGCACCACTGCGTCAACCATGCATTTCCAGATCACACTCGACAAGACCACTACTTCTTCCGTGTCGTTTGACTATACACTGAAAGATGGAACTGCATCTGCTCCGAAAGATTATACGCCTGCTTCCGGCACTGTTACCATTCCTGCCGGACAATCAAATGCAGAAATTGCCGTGCAGGTAAGCGGGGACCCAACAGATACGAGGCAAGACAATCTGGATTTTTCTGTGCAGTTGAGTAATCCAAAGGGATGCACGCTGGGTTTTCCAACCGCCAAAGGAACGATTATCACACAGGATGGAAGCAATTTTACAACAGACAATACCGGATTCTCTTCGCCACTTACTTACCCGGGATATACGCTGGTTTGGAGCGACGAATTTTCCGGTAATACACTCGATCAGAATGTATGGAATTACGAAAATGGAAATTCTAACGGTTGGGGCAATCATGAACTGGAATATTATACCAACAGCACAAAGAATGCTTTTGTATCCAACGGAAACCTGATCATCGAGGCACGCAATGAATCCCTCAATGGATTTAATTATACTTCTGCAAGATTGACGACACAGAATAAAAAAACATTTACTTATGGAAGGGTGGACATCAGGGCAAAGCTTCCCAGGGGCAAAGGAATATGGCCTGCATTGTGGATGCTGGGCAGCAATATCACTACTGTAGGATGGCCCGCAAGTGGTGAGATCGACATTATGGAACTTCTGGGCCATGAACCCAACAAGGCTTATGGCACGCTTCACTACGGTGCATCTTCTGCCACGCATGGATCAAAAGGAACTTCGCTTACTCTTTCCAGTGGTTCCTTCTATGACCAGTTCCATGTATTTTCGATGGACTGGAAACAGGATACCGTGAAATTATACATCGACAATAATCTTTACCTCACCGTCAACAAATCTGATGTAGGCTCCAGTCCTTATCCCTTTAATGCGCCTTTCTTTTTTATCTTCAATGTGGCTGTTGGAGGCGACTGGCCGGGAAGTCCGGACGCCAGTACTGTCTTTCCGCAAAGGATGATCGTGGATTATGTGCGCGTATTTCAATAAAGGATATTTGGCGGAGTTCGATGGTTTAAAACAAATGAATGATGAAAAAGCTGGTTCGAAATTTAATGGTTGTGGGCTGCACCATTTGCCTCTTGCCTTTTGTTGGATTTCTGAATTGCCATAAAAAAACTTCGGACACAGGTTCGGGTGGAACAACTCCAGTCACTCCGCCGGTCAGTCGTTCAGATGTGGATTTTTATCTCACCACAGCAAATCAAACGAGTTTGTTGCAGAAACAAAGCACCATTCTCCATTTCAGTACTGCATCGAATGGTTATCCCGATATATTCGTGGACTCCTCGCAGACTTATCAAACTGTAGATGGATTCGGATATACGCTCACCGATGGAAGTGCCTACCTGATCTCCACCCTTCCATCAGCCATGCAGAATGATCTTTTGAGGGAGCTGTTTGGACAGGACAGCAATTCCATTGGTGTGAGTTATCTGCGTGTGAGCATTGGTGCTTCCGACCTGAGTTCTGCTGTTTATACTTATGATGACATGCCTTCGGGTGAAACGGATGTGAATCTTCAGAATTTTAATTTGAGAAAAGATTTGAGCTCTGTGGTGCCGGTACTCAAAATGATCCTTGCCATCAATCCCAATATTAAAATTTTGGGTTCGCCCTGGACGCCACCGCTGTGGATGAAGACGAACACTAATTCGGTAGGCGGTTCACTCCTGACGCAATACTATGGTGCGTATGCCAATTATTTTGTGAAGTACATCCAGGCCATGAAAGCGGAAGGAATTACCATCGATGCCATCACGCCACAAAATGAACCTTTGTATGGAGGAAACAATCCCAGCATGCTGATGTCGGCAACCGAAGAAGCAAGTTTTATAAAAAATAATCTGGGTCCTGCTTTTCAGGCGGCCAGCATCACCACAAAAATTATTGCTTACGATCACAACGCCGACCGTCCCGATTATCCACTGACTATTCTGGATGATGCAGCCGCGCGTCAGTATGTAGATGGATCTGCTTTTCATTTGTATGGTGGTGACATCAGCGCGCTTTCTACTGTGCATGATGCTTATCCATCAAAGAATCTTTATTT
The DNA here is from genome assembly GCA_045805145.1 of Flavisolibacter sp. GTDB lineage: Bacteria > Bacteroidota > Bacteroidia > Chitinophagales > Chitinophagaceae > Flavisolibacter. The sequence goes on from JBJMLU010000157.1 coordinate 23,235, forward strand.
CACAGAGCAGTACACTTCTTCCACCGGTGATTTTGCGGGAGATCTGAAATGGCACTTAAGAAACGTGATCATTGGGTCCATGCGCAACTGGAGCCGTAATGCCCTTGAGTGGAACCTTGCCAGCGATCCTTATGTATCCATACATACCAATGGTGGCTGCGCCAACTGCAAGGGAGCATTGACCATCGTGTCCGGTTATACCAGAAATGTTTCTTATTATATCGTGGCCCATGCGTCAAAATTTGTTCCCCCGGGATCTTATCGCATTGCCAGCAACATCAGTGGAAGTTTGTACGATGTTGCTTTCAAACGTCCCGATGGAAAGAAAGTTTTGATCGTGGAAAATGACGGCAATACTTCACAAACTTTCAATATCAATTTCAACGGGCTCAGGGTAAGTCCTTCGCTTGATGCGGGCAGCGTAGCCACTTTCGTTTGGTGATAACATTACTAATATAACCTGCTGCAAGCATGCTGGCAAACTGTGTAGAAAGCACCTTGCATTGTCCGCTTCAACCGGTGCAATAAGCTGGAATTCTATTCAGCAGGAATACTCTTACATTTTTACGAACTCCACTCTCCGGTTATTGGCCTTGCCTTCAAGACTGTTGTTATCGCTGATGGGTTTTGAATCGCCGAAACCTTTGGCTGTGAGCCGGGAGCCGTCAACATCCATTTTAATCAATTGTTCGCGCACAGCAGTTGCTCTTTGTTGTGACAGGGCAAGGTTATGCGATGCTGAACCTGTATTATCAGTGTGTCCATCAATTTCGAATTTTATTTCCGGATTGTCCTTCATTACCTGAACTATCATATTCAGGGTGCCCATGCTTTCCGGTTTGATGGTGGCCTTATCAACATCGAAGTTTATCCCGTGGGTTATAATTTTTGTTTCCGTAAATTTTTTCCCCAGCATATTCATATTTCCTCCTGAAGCGATTCTAACATTCTTGAAGACAACCGGAGATTTTTCATCTCCTATTCCGGCAAATTCAAGACTTGTATAATTTTCTTTGGTGTCAGGCACTACCAGCACCCTGTATTGATCAACATATACTTTCAACTGGTGGTTCCTCACTGCAATGGCAACATGGTGCCATTTATTGGCGAAATCATCGGAAAGTTCAGAACCATAAGATTTGGACAGTTGCACATCACTCACCGTTCCTACAAAGCCAACGGAGGCTTCATTGATCATGAGCTGTGATTCATTATCAACTCCTTTTTCCTTGTCGTAGTCCCTCAATTCAATGACCACACCGTAGGCGCCGGGCACGAAATAATAGTCGTATTCAATTGTAAAAGGATCTGTCAGGTATTTTTCATTTTTCATGCGGGGATCGATCATGGCATAGTTGCCATCCGTAAGGTGCATGGCCAGTTCTCCGTTTATTTTGTTCAAAACCGCTTGTCCTTTTACCAATATCCAGTGCGAAGCGAATTCTCCGTCCTGGTCATCAGCGAAATGGTCTTCGAACAGGATCTTGTCGCCGGGAACAAAATCGTAATTCTGGTATACTTTGATGGCAGGACCTTCTTCCGATTTAACAGCGGCAGTTTCCTGGGCTGA
>JBJMLU010000158.1:0-8029 GCA_045805145.1 Flavisolibacter sp.
GGCCTTGTCGACGATCTTGAACTCTACCCGGCGGTTCTGTGCCTTACCTTCTGAGCTTTTATTATCAGCAACTGGTTTTGTTTCACCCATTCCATCGGTTTGCATTCTGGATTCATCAATATTAAATTCAGAATGCAATACTGCTTTCACAGCAGCAGCGCGCCGTTTCGAGAGGTCAAGATTCTTTGCATCGTCTCCATCGCTATCGGTATGTCCGATGATCTTCACTTTCACGTCAGGATTTTCCGAAAGCGTCGCAGCCACTTCTTTGAGCACCCCGTAAGAAGATGGATTCATATGGTCAGAATTTACATCGAAAAGAATTCCATTGGTCGACCATTTGCCTTCGGTAAGCAGCTTGCTCCTGGTGTCGGGAAGTGCGGCAGCAATTTTCAGATTGCTCATATAGAAGCCGTAGTTTTCTTTCACTCCACCGTAACTGGATAGTTCAATTCCAAATCCATTGAACACTGCTTCGGGATCAACGGCCTGCGGAAGATCATAAACTTTTTCCTGGTTGAGCCAGGCGCGAAATCTTTGCTTTTGCACCCAGATCGCTACATGCACCGGCGTTTTTTTATGGTTTACCCTGTAAAACACTGAGTTCAATTTATCAGTGGCCTGAAGAAAACGCGTCCCATTCTTATCCATTGATTCAAACATCACCATATCCCTGCTGGCAGAATTTCCATGATTGGGTGCCAGTGTAAAGGTTAGCCTGGGTTCACGCGACTGGCTGGTGAGCGCATCGCCCGAAATAATTGTGTAGAACCAGGGAACGCTTTGATCATCCTTGAATTCAAAAATCACATCGAACTCAATGGTATAATTTTCCGGAAGCTTGCTCTTGAATGGACTCTGATATTTGGTGGCTTCCTGGAGTTGCAGCCATTTTCCTGGAATTCCTTGCAAGGTCACCAGTTCACCACTTCCGTTGGTATTCCATTTAAGCGGGACCTCTCCTACAACATCCTGAGAAAAATCTTCCATCAACAAAAGTTTTTCTCCAGGTACAAAATCGAATTTGGAATAGGCTTTTAATCCTTCGCTCTCCGTGGTTTTCGATGTTTCAGTCGGCTTTGCATCAGTGCCCTGGTTCGTCTGTCCATTTTGTGTGGTGCCATCAATCACTCCTTCGGCCTTGTCCAGCGTTTTGTCAATTGCCTGGTCGGTTTTTCTTTCTTCACGTTGTTCTACTTTTTGCTTGATCTTTTCTTTGAGCTTGTTGAGTTGGGCCTGGGTTTTATTCAGCGAAAAAAAAATGCAGATCAGAAAAAGCAAGGGTATTTTTTTCATAAACATGATTAAATGAATGGGAGGGAAGAGAAACAAAAATGAAGGAATTCATAAAGCAAGACAATCATATAAACATATGAGGGTTGGTGGTGGGTGGGTGTTGAATGGAATTAGGAATTGGGAATTGGGAATTAGGAATTTGGTAGAACATGGTTACTATGAAATCATCAGTCAATGAAATCCTTTCTTAATCCCCGCCCGAACGTACCATTCGGTACGGGTAGGCGTGAAATCTGTACTTAATCCCTATCATCTGTGATTATGAAATCTCCATGATTGCGGTAATCAATCATGGTAATCCTGGCAAATTTTAGAAATCCTGGTTAGGAATGAGTTTTTCCCTGATGGCTTTAGCCACGGCTTCTGATTTGGAATTGATGTGAAGCTTTTTGTAAATATTATTAATGTGCGAACGCACTGTTCCAATGCTGATGCTACAATGGTCTGCTATCATCTTATAACTGTCCCCGTTCACCAGGCAAGTGAGGATGGAAAGCTCACGGGCTGATAGTGTATAGTCATTGGATCCGCCTGGCTTTTCCTTATGATTAAAATAATTGATCACTTTTTTTACGATGGAAGCGCTCATGGAGGCGCCGCCCTCCTGCACTTCAGTAATGGCTTCCAATATGCGGGTGGGTGGAGTTTTTTTGAGCAGGTAGCCCGTGGCACCAGACAGAATCGCATCAAAGATCTTTTGATCGTCTTCATACACCGTTAATATGAGCACCTGGATGGCAGGGAATTGCGATTTGACCAGGCGTGTGGCCTCGATTCCGTTCATACCAGGCATGTCAATATCCATCAACACTACATCTGTATTGGTTTCTGAAATAGAAGCAAGAAGGTTGTCCGCAGAAGAAACAGAAGCAGTAACCCGCAACCCGGGCGTATCATCAATGAATTGCTGCAAACTATTGCGGAAGTCTTCATTGTCTTCACACAAAGCGATCCTGATCTCAGACATATCAAATTATTGCGACAAGGTACAGGATTATAATTCCTGCACAATCATATGTTCATTTGACTGGTGCATGGAAAATGATGGAAGTACCGGCATGCGTTGAGTGAACAACCAGTGAACCATTTATCATGGACGCCCGGTCCTGCATGTTTTTCATTCCATGACGGTTTGAACCTTTCTCCTGGCATATTCCTTTTCCATTATCCCTTACTTCCAAACAAAATTGTCCGCGCTCAAGATACAGACGAATGGACACGCGGTTTGCCTGCGCATGTTTCAGGACATTATGAATGGCTTCCTTATAAATCAGAAAGGCATTTCGCCGGAGGTTCATGCTAATGGCTTGTTCATGTATCTTGTCTATATAAAATTCAAATTCAATATTGCGCGCTTCAAACAAAGGGATGGCGAATTCACGCATGCGGATCAGCAGGTCTTCTATCTTATCTTTTTTTGGATTGATAGACCATACAATATCATCCATTGCTTCCAGGGAATTTTCCGCAGACTCACCGATTTTCTGAAAGATGGGACTCATTTCTTCAGGCGCCAGGCGGTTATCCAATCTTCTTTTAGCAGTCTTGCTTAACAAATTAATGCTGCCCAAAGTAGATCCAATATCGTCGTGCAGGTCCTGGGCAATATTGAGTCGGAGCCTTTCAATACGGAAGCGGTTTCTCAGTCGCTGAATACGAATTGCATAGACCACAAAAATAAAAATGGTGATCATCATGAAAATAAAAAACGGTCGCTGGTAAAAAGGCATGACAATGCTGAAGCGAAATTCAGCGGGTGTCCTGCTCCATTCTCCCTTTGCGTTTGCCGCCATCACTTTAAACACATAATTGCCTGGAGGAAGCGAAGCATAATTCACACTGTTGGTTGATACAGGCTGGCTCCAGTTGTTTTCATATCCCTGCAGCATGTACCGGTATAAGATCTTTTTTTCATCAATAAAACTCGCTCCCGCAAAACTGAAACCGATTGAATTATGGCTGTACGGATAGTTAACGGGTGAGTATGCATTCATCGCATTCGTATCTGCCTTACCCAATACGGTAATGGAGGTGATATTAACCAGCGGAGGCACTATCTTTTCCGGCTGCATTGATAATCTGCTAACACCTTGTCCTGTTGCTGCCCATATGAATCCTTTTTGTTTGTCGGCAATGAAATCGTACACTTCCGAATTCAGAATGCCATCGCTGGTGCCAAACTTCCGCCAGCTCTTTCGCAATTCATCATACCGGTAGATGCCGTCGCAGGTTGCAAACCAAATCGCAGTGCTGTCTTCTTCGCTGATCTTGGTAATGCGCGTGCAACTCAGGCCGGCTTCGGTATTATAATTTTTCACAGTCATTCCTTTTTCACCTTCGCTCAGTTTATAAATGCCGCCAAACCGGGTGCCTACCCAAAGGTTTTTCTGATGATCCAAAAACAGGCTTCGGATATAGCTATCTGTGATTCCTTCGGCTGTAGTAATATTTAATTCTACTGAATAGTCGTAATGGCCGTTGCTGCGCGGATAATAACGTATAGCCGTGATGCCATTGGCGTTATCGCCCAGCCAGATCCTGTGCTTCTCTTCATCGATGGCCATGCAAACAATAAAAACCGGTTGGCCCACACTTGTTAGCGGATGGAAGTTTTCACGCGTGCTGTCGTTCCTGATACGGAACAGTCCATTGATGCCACCTACCCAAATATTGTGTTCATCATCTTCCATCATGAAATGAGGTTTGATCTTCGTGCTTCCGAAGTTTGTAAAATCTTTTCTTGCCAGAGGTTTCCCTTCATGGTAGCTGCATTTCCAAAGTCCTTCGTTCCACGAACCCAGCCAAAGGTTTTTCTTTTCATCAATGAGGAGGAGCGCGAAATAACCTGCCATAGATTTTGCCATGACAACCCTGGTGATTTTATCTTCTCTTATCGTGTACAAGGCTTTTGCATTGGAGACCCACAAAAGAGAATCATTTTGTTTATGAAGGACTGCGTTTCCGGCAGCTGTTTCAGAAAACGGATAAAACTGTGTATTGAAATTGGAGATTTTTAAAACACCGGGTTCGTTGTCGATCCACAGATTGTTTTCCCGATCCACAAACAAGGCTGTTATTTCCGTATTGAGATCAAGAGGAATATTGTACCAGGTTCGGGAATGATCGTCATTGATTTTGAATATTCCCTTCGCTCCATGAAGTCCCCAGACATGACGGGGGTGCGGGGCTGGAAAATTTATTTCCTTGATTCCTGCATCGGTCAGCACCGTTTGTTCATCCAGCAGGCCGTCTTTCCACCCACTGCAGCTGATGATTTTGGTGGTATGTCCATCGCTTCCTGAGAAGAAAATTTTTCCATCTTCTCTTTTTGTCAATGAAAAAATATTTTCTTCAGGATACAAAACCGTGGAATTTTGATAAGGATAGGGGAGGATAACCAGGCCTTTTTCCGAAGAGATCCAGAGATTATTGAAACTGTCTCTGATCATTGAATGGGGAGCAAACTGAACCTGTTTCCTGATCCGGCAAAGCAACTGAAACTTACCGTTATGGAAACGGTACAACTGGTAGGCGCTGTTGAATAAAAGAATATTTCCATTTCCTTCATCCAACATGCAAACGAATTCATTGGCCGATGCCGAGTCCTTGCCACCAATAAAATAAGACCTTGCAGTTCCGTTGTCTATTTCAGCAAGGCCACCATTGAACAGAAAGCCTGCATACATTTTTCGATCTGCAGGCGCCATGAAAACCACGTATTTGTTTTGCTGGACTGCAGGGAGTTTGATCTTTTCAAAGGAAATTCCATTGTACCTGCAAACGCCGAAGTAAGAACCAAACCACATAAAACCCTGGTTGTCCTGGGCAATGGAAGTGATCCTATCGGAAACCAAACCGTTTTTTGAAGTATAACGTTCAAAGGGAACACTCTGGGCCCGAAGAAGACCGCAATAAAAAACTAACAGGAGAAGGATGTTTGCCCGGTAGCGTGTTACCATAATCGTAAGGATCATATGAGACTGAATGAAGGGTTTTCCATCATGCCCTTGTCCCTTGATACATCAACTCCCAAAAGTTAAAACGAATTTTGGAAAAAAATGAAGAGTTGTGCGTTTTCAGACGTCAGTCGTCGGAAAAGAAGATTAAGATGAAAGATGACGAAGGAGAGAAGGAAAATGAGGATAGCGTAATAAAATATAGTTTTTGGCTACCAACTCCCGCACTTGCGGGACAGGTATCAACTTTCAACTATCAACTATTTAAAATATGAATATTGATTTGCTCAGAAAGATTTGCTTGAAGTTGAAGGGAGTAACCGAAGATGTGAAATGGGGGAATGATCTGGTGTTTTCCATAGGAGGAAAGATGTTTTGTGCTGCTTCCCTTGAGCCGCCATTCAGTTGTTCCTTTAAAGTAAGTGAGGAAGAATTTGAAGAACTATCCATCAGGCCTGGTTTTGCGCCCGCACCCTATCTCGCCCGCGCCAAATGGGTCCTGGTCAATGATTCCTCCCGGCTTCATCAAAACGAATGGGAGCAATATATCCGTCAAAGCTATGAACTGGTAAAATCAAAACTGAGTAAGAAAGACAGAGATAAGCTTAATTAAAGTCGTCCGTTTTTAAGTCCTCGTTTTGAGATTTTCCAGGGTTACCAGGATTCAGGATTAAAGGATTCTGGGATTGATGATTTCATGGAAACCTGTTCTCTCCCAAATTCCTAATCACGGATTGCACGGATTAAGAAAGGATTTCACGGATTGATTAAAAAGGATTCTGGGATTGATGATTTCATAGTAATCATGTTCTACCAAATTCCTAATTCCCAATTCCTAATTCCAGTCAACACCCCAATACCTTAATCCCTTATTCCCTTCAAATCAACTATCTTCGCGGGGCCTGTCCTGCCGCTGGCAGGGGAGGCAATTTTATTAGAAGTCGTCTAGAACATGAAGAATATCCGGAATTTTTGCATCATCGCCCATATTGATCACGGTAAGTCCACCCTGGCCGACCGTCTGCTCCAAACCACCAACACCATCAGCGAACGCGAAATGATGGACCAGGTGCTCGATGATATGGATCTCGAAAGAGAAAAAGGCATCACCATCAAGAGTCATGCGATCCAGATCAACTATCAGCACGGTAGTGAAGAATATATCCTCAACCTCATTGATACCCCTGGTCACGTAGATTTTAGCTATGAGGTGAGCCGGGCACTTGCTGCCTGTGAAGGCGCGCTTCTGCTGGTAGATGCCACGCAGGGCATACAGGCGCAAACCATTTCCAATCTATACCTCGCCATCGAAAACGACCTCGAGATCATTCCCGTCATCAACAAAATTGATATGGATGGGGCCATGATCGAAGAGGTAAAAGACCAGATCCTGGAACTTATTGGATGCAAGCCCGAGGAAATTCTGCTGGCCAGTGGTCGCACCGGAATTGGTGTCGACGCGATCCTGGAAGCCATCGTAAAAAGAATCCCTGCACCGGAAGGCCACATCGACGCGCCTCTGCAGGCGCTGATCTTTGATAGCGTATTCAATAGCTTTCGCGGCATCATCGTTTATTATAGGATCTTGAATGGTTCAATTAAAAAAGGAGAGAAGGTAAAATTCGTCTCAACGGACCAGGAATACGAAGCAGATGAGGTGGGGATACTAAAGCTGGCACTAGAGCCAAGGGCCGAAGTTGGAACAGGAGATGTGGGATACATCATTACAGGCATCAAGAATGCCAAGGAAGTAAAGGTCGGAGATACCATCACGGATGCCGTCAACCCCACCCAGGAAATGATCAAGGGTTTCCAGGAAGTAAAGCCCATGGTCTTTGCAGGGATCTTTCCTGTAAACACAGATGAATTTGAAGAACTGCGTGACTGCATGGACAAACTGCAGCTCAATGATGCTTCATTAACTTTTGAACTCGAGACCTCACAAGCCCTGGGATTTGGATTCCGTTGCGGATTTCTGGGACTGCTGCACATGGAGATCATCCAGGAAAGACTGGAGCGGGAATTCAACCAGACTGTGATCACTACAGTGCCCAACGTAAGCTTCATTGCTTATACTACCAAGGGCGAAAAAGTAATCGTGAACAATCCGGCAGAAATGCCTGACCCGGTAAAGACAGATCGCATTGAGGAGCCCTTCATCAAGGCACAGATCATTACCAAACCGGAATACATCGGCAATATCATGACCCTCTGTCTCGGCAAAAGAGGAATCCTTATCAATCAAAGCTACCTGACTCAAACAAGGGTAGAACTTATTTTTGAAATGCCACTAACCGAGATCGTGTTTGACTTTTACGACAAGTTAAAGAGCCAGACCCGCGGTTACGCTTCATTTGATTATCATCCTATCGGCTATCGCGAGGCAGACATTGTAAAAATGGACATCCTCCTCAATAATGAAAAAGTCGACGCTCTTAGTGCTTTGATCCACCGGGGACGCGCACAGGATTTTGGACGCAAGCTTTGTGAAAAATTAAAGGAGCTCCTTCCCCGCCAGCAGTTTCAGATTGTCATTCAGGCGGCCATTGGTGCCAAGGTCATTGCAAGGGAAAACATTTCTGCGATGCGCAAGGATGTCACAGCCAAATGTTATGGTGGTGACATCAGCCGCAAGCGCAAACTCCTCGAAAAACAAAAAGAAGGTAAGAAACGCATGCGCCAAATCGGAAACGTTGAAGTGCCACAGGAAGCTTTCCTCGCTGTGTTGAAGCTGGATTAGCAATGTTTGGTGGTGGGGTTTCACGCAAACCTGCCTA
>JBJMLU010000159.1:0-25817 GCA_045805145.1 Flavisolibacter sp.
GAGCACCAGGTTGTCTTTCGCCTGTTGCCATTCCATTCTCGTTGCGTCATAAGCAAAACTGTTTGAGCGGATATTGTTTTGAAGTGCGAACCCTTTGAAAATGGTTATACCGGAACCAATGGTGTAATTGGCAGCATTTACATTTTGGGTGACATAAGTATTCGTGAAAGGATCAATGCTCCTGCCAGAATTGAGATTGTGGTTGATGTCTGCGTTCAGGTCCGGAAGAATATTCATTCTCGCCTGATTGAGGTTGACCTGCGCCGATTCTACATTTAATTCTGCCTGCTTCACAGGAATGTTGCGTGCAATGGCGGTATCTATGCATTGCTGAAGCGTCCAACTGTTTTGTGCCGAAGAACAAAAAGAAAAAAATAGAACGGGAAGAAAAAAACGGATCATTGGATTCATGTCAGATTTGTTTTAGGGTTTTTCCAGACACCGATTCAATTCTTCCGTCGAGCAGGTGAATGATCCGGTGTCCATAGGCTGCATTTTTTTCTGAATGTGTGACCTGGAGAATAGTAACACCTTCTTCTTTATTGATCTTTTCAAACAATTCCATGATCTCTTCACCTTGTTTCGAATTAAGATTGCCGGTCGGTTCGTCAGCCAGCAGCACTTTGGGCTTTGAGATGAGGGCCCTGACAATTCCAACCAATTGTTGTTGTCCGCCGGACAATTGTGCCGGGAAAAGATCTTTTTTGCCCACGATGTTGAATCGATCAAGCATGTCTGCGATCATTGCCTTTCTTTCCGAAGTTTTTATATTCTGATAAAGAAGAGGCGTTTCAATATTTTCATATACCGTAAGTTCATCGATCAGGTGATACGCCTGAAAAATAAAGCCGATGTTTTTTTTATAGAGTTCGCTGCGATGCTTTTCGCGGAGGTCATACACCGACTGATCAAAAAACCGATAGCTTCCTTCCGAGGGAAGGTCGAGCATGCCAATAATATTCAGCAGGGTGGACTTGCCCGAGCCCGATGGTCCCATGATGGAAATAAATTCGCCCTCGGCAATTTTGAGATTGATGTCTTTGAGGATAAATGTGGGCTTTCCACCTACATGATACCATTTGGAAATATGTTGGAGTTCGATCATACAATAAGGTAATGGTGCTAAGTTATGTGTTGAACAAGCAAATACGTACCAATTCGTAGACCTGTTGAATAACAAGTCGTTAGTCCGAAAAGCATTTTTTTATTTGTCCGGTTTTGATACAGTCTGTGTTCATTTCCGACCGGGATATTAACCGCAAAGGCCGCAAAGAATCCGCAAAGGGCCGCAAAGTTTTTTGGTGTGTTGCCCTACTACTCTGCATCCTCACAGTTAATTAGAATCATCTGTTTATCAAATTTACCATGATCAGAATTTAGACTGATTAATGATATTGATGATTTCATAGAAACCAGTTCTCTACCCAATTCCAAATTTCCAATCCCCAATTCCACCTCAATACCTCAATACCCTAATACCTCAATACCCAACGCCCCACTACCTTATTCCGTTCTTAAACTGCTCGCCGGATTGGCAACAGCCGCACGAATGGATTGGAAGATAATAGTGAGCAATGCAATGAGGAGAGCAATGATGCCTGCAAAAAAGAACACCGCCGGATTGATCGTGATGCGATAGGCAAAATCTTCCAGCCATTTATGCATGGCCCACCAGGCTAGAGGAAAGGCAATGATGAACGAAAGCAATACAAGCCGGATAAAATCAGAAGACAACAGTGCAGTTATGCCTTTCACGGAGGCGCCCAGCACCTTGCGGATCCCAATTTCCTTGGTTCTTCTTTCTGCAGTGTAGGCCGCTAGTCCAAACAATCCAAGACATGAAATCAAAATCGCCAGTACTGCAAAGATTCTTGATAATTTTCCAATCAGCATTTCGCTTTTAAACAATTGGTCAAACAATTTGTCTACGAAATAATAATCGAATGGATAGGCAGGATTCGCTGATTTCATGACAGTTCCAATAGCTGCAATGGCAGGTTCGGGGCGCGCAGTTTGTTTCAGGCGGATATAAACATAACTTCCATTTGCCGGCGCGCAGAAAAAAACCAGTGGATCGGCCTTGCCATACATGTCACCATAAACAAAATCTTTCACTACACCAATTACCTGGTAGTTGATTGAATCGCGCCGGAGGAGGCTTCCAACCGGATCTTTTTTCCCTATCAGCTTCGCCAGCGATTCATTGATGATAATATTCAAACTATCAGATTTCACTACAGGACCGAAACTTCTTCCCTTGAGAAGCGCGAATCCGGCCGTTGAAATAAATTCCGGGCTCACCCAGTCCATGGTGATCAACACTTTCTTGTTCGGATCTTTTCCATCCCAAACAAAATCATCTGTACTGCTTCCCATTTCCAGCACATCAAGCGTTGATATCGCAGCATTCTCTACATAACCGGTTTTCAACAGGTCTTGTTTCACCACATCAAAATGTTTTGCCACATCGCCGTAAGCGGTTGTTTGCAACAGGTTGTTCTTGTTGTATCCAAGGTCGCGGTTTTTGACGTGCTGGATTTGCTGATAGATGATGATGGTACTAATGATCAGAACAATGGAAATTGTAAACTGCAGCACCACGAGCCCCTTCCTGATGAAGGACGCACTACCGGCTTTCACCCGCAAACCTTTTAATACAGAGATCGGATTGAAAGAAGAAAGATAGAGGGAGGGATAACTTCCTGCCACCAGCCCGCAAATCAGGGCAATAGCAAGCAGGGCCGTGTTATGAACAGGGTTATTGAGGGCGAGATATAATTTCTTTTCTACCAGGAGATTGAATGAAGGCAGCACGAGATAGATAATTCCGATGGCAATGAGTACGGCAATCAGCGACATCAGCATGGCTTCACCAATGAACTGAAGCACCAGCATTTTTTTTGCAGCTCCCAACACTTTGCGTACGCCCACTTCCCTGGCTCTTTTTTCAGACCTCGCTGTGGCAAGATTCATGAAGTTGATGCAGGCAATCAACAGAATGATCCATGCAATGGTTGTAAAGAGGTTAACGTACACGATCCTGCCACCAGTTTGTTTTCCTTCTTCAAAATTACTTCTCAATCGCCAGTCTTTCATGGCCAGCAGGAAGGGACGCGCAATAGCGGAAGTGTCTTTCGACCGGATGTAATTAAAGAGTTTCTTGTTGATGGCAGCTGCATTTGCAGAAGGTTCCAGTTCTGCATAAGTGATGATACCATTGTTGCCCCATCGCTTCAGCCATTCATTCTCACTCAAATAAATCTGAAAAGGCATGAGCCAGTCGAATTGCAAAGTAGAATTTTGTGGAAAATCCTTGAAGACGCCGGTAATCAAAAAGTTTTCCTTGTTATTTACCTTAAGGGTTTTTCCAAGTGGATCGGTGTTTCCAAAAAATTTTGCTGCCATCGTTTCCGAGATCACCAGGTTGTTCAATTGCGAAAAAACAGTTTTCGGATTTCCTTTGACAAAAGGAACGGTGAACATATTGAGCAGAGAACCGTCCGCATAATATCCCTTTTCATAAATGGACTTTTCATCGAGGGCAAACAACAGCGACTGTCTCCACGTGGTGCGACAGGTATTCCTGATTCCTGGAATTTCATCTTTCATTCCCTCAGCCAGCACACCTGGAGTTGCAGAAAACGTGTAGGTTTTTGCCTCGTAGGTCTGGTTCTCCAATACTTCGTAGAGATAATTTCTTTTTACATTTTGATGATCGTACGTTAGCTCATCTTCCACCCAAAGAAAGATCAGCGCGGCGCAAGTGATGCCAATAGACAGACCCATGATGTTTAAAAAACTGTAGGTCTTGTTCTTCCACAGATTCCGCAAAGCGGTCTTTATGTAATTTTTAAACATAGAGATGTATTTTAAGTCTCAGACCCCGGCCCTCAGACGTCGGAGGTCAATTGTAAATGCTCGTGAATCATTCCTATCTCTCTTCTCTCTTCTCTCTTCTCTCATCTCTCATCTCTCATCTCACATCTCACATCTCACATCTCACATCTCACATCTCTCATCTCTCATCCTCTCTCCTACCAACTCCTCTCACTCCGTTCTCAAATTCTTCACCGGGCTGGCCAAAGCGGTTTTGATGGCTCGGTGCCCTACGGTGAGCCAGGCAATGACCATGGAACCAACAATGGCAAGGATGAAGATCCAGGCATTCATATGGATGCGGTAGGTATAATTTTGCAACCATTTCTGCATCGCATAATAAGCCACGGGACCTGCAATTACAAAAGCAACCAGGATCAGTAGTGTGAATTCACGTGACAGAAGATAAACGATATGCGTAGCGGTGGCACCCAGCACTTTTCTAATTCCAAGCTCCTTTGTTCTCTGGACCGCCATGAAAGAAACAAGTCCATAAAGCCCAAGGCAACTAATGAGGATAGCCAGGCCAGCAAAAATTTTATACAACTGAGACAACTGGTCTTCCTGCTTATAAAAATTTGCAATGGTATCGTCGAGGAAATGATACTGGTATACGTAATCGGGGAAGGACTGGTTCCAGGCCTTTTCAACATAGGACAGCACTGATTGTTTGCTTGACGGATTGATCTTTATATTGATGGTCTGATACATATGTTTCCAGGCTCCCAATACCACCGGCGCCATTGGACTCCTCAATGAATACGAATTGAAATCCCTGATAACGCCCACGATGGGTGCAACAACTTTTCCATCCCAAAAATCCAGTTGCTTTCCGATGGCATCCTCTGGATGAACGATCCCGAGTTTATGAAGAAGTGTTTCATTGACTACAAATTCACGAACGGTGTCAGACGGATAGTAAGGCCTTCCTGCAACAAATTTCAGGTTATAGGTTTTAAAATAATCGGCGTCCGCCCATTTGAGATTGGCAGAGAAATCCGTGCTTTTCACTGCATGATTAAATTTAAAATCACTGTTCCAATTACCGTCCGCAGAAGGGCTGGAGTAACTAAAGGATACATTTTTTATGTCAGGGTTCTGTTGTAACCGGTTGCGCAGGTAATCAATCCTGGTATGGCTGATGCTATCGCCAGGTACAGGAACATTGATCACAGCAGCTCTTTCAAATCCCAGTGAGGCATTGCGGAAGTAATTCATTTGGCTGACTACAATGATGGTGCCGATGATCAGAATATGTGCAATGGTGAATTGAAGAACCACCAGTCCTCTCCTGATGGAAATGCCTCCTACCATTTTAGCAGAGATCTTTGTCTTCAACGCTGTAATGGGATTGAAACCCGATAAGATGATCGCGGGATAAAAACCTGATAATATGCTGGTCAAAACAAAAATGCCCAGCAGGAAAAGCAAAAGATCAGGATCTTTCAAAAAGCTAAAATTCATCTGCACTTCCAGAAGTTTATTAAGAAAAGGAAGTGCTGTCAATGCCAGTAAGGTTCCCAGGAGCACAGACACAAAAGTGATCAGCGAAGTCTCACAAAGAAACTGGATGGTGAGTTGCTTTTTATTGCTTCCCAAAACTTTTCGAACCCCTACTTCCTTCGAACGGTTCACGGCCTGCGCCGTAGCCAGGTTGATAAAATTGACACAGGCGATGATCAGAAGGAACAAGCCAATCAAAACCAAAGCGCGTATCAGTGACTTACTAAAAGTGTGACTACCATAAGTTCCCAGTTTCTCATCATAGTGCATTTCGGTGAAAGGCTGCAGCGCATAGGAATCAGTGGCGTATTCTGCAGGCTTGTGCCTTTTCGCAAAAGCCCTCAATTGCTGATTGAACTGAACCGGCTGTATGTTGGAAGGAAGAACCAAAAAACAGTACGACTGGCTGAAGGTGCTGACCCAGTCGTCCAGGTTTCTTTTGAGGGAGGTAGCGGGAAGCGTTGCATAAGATGCCACCACATCAAATGGAAAATCTGTGTTGGGCGGTGTGTTCTTCAGGATGCCGGTGATCTTGTAGGTATATTTATTGTCTTGCGAAATGGTTTTACCGATCGCAGTTTTCCAGTTGCCAAAATACTTTTCCGCCATTCTTTGTGTCAGTACTGCTTCATTGGGCTGTGAAAGACTGCTGCGTGGGTTTCCCGCGATCCATTCAAAATGAAACAGGTCAAAGAAACTCGGCTCGAGAAAATAAATTCCTGATTCATTAAATTTTTTTGGAGCGCCTGAATTGTTATCCGCGGTGATCTGAACGTTACCCATTTCAAGGGTGGAGGTGATTTCTTTTATCTGAGGAAAGTCAAGACGCAGCGCCGGAGCAACGGGAAAGGAAATTCCGGACGAATAGGAAACGCCGTCCTGGTCATGAAACTCTGTGGTCACCCGGAAGATCTTGTCACGTTTCGGATGAAAGTTATCAAAGCTGGTTTCGAAACGAAGCACTACAAAGATGAGGATACAAGCTGCCATACCAATAGCAAGTCCCAAAATATTGAGTAGGGCATATCCCCTGTTTTTTACAAGGCTGCGTATCGCAGTCTTCAGATAATTTCTAAACATGATCGTATATTTTATATCACGGATTTCACGGATTAAGAAAAGATTTCTCGGATTGATTTAAAGGATTTCGGGGATTGATGATTTCATAGAAACCTGCTCTCCCCAATTCCAAATTCCTCTGTGGCCGCCGTAGCGATAGCGAAGGAGGCAATTCCTAATTCCATTACCTCAATACCTTAATACCTTAATACCCTAATACCCACTCCCCTTTCATTCAGTTCTTAAATTTTTCACCGGACTGGCTCCGGCAGCCCTTAGTGTCTGAACGTTGATGGTGAACAAGGCAATGGCCAGTGAAGCAATTCCGGAAACAGCAAATACTTTCCAGCCTAAAGGAATTCTATAAGCAAAATCATTCAGCCATTTATTCATCAGCAACCAGGCAAGTGGAAACGCGATCAACAAGGCAAGGAAAACCGGACGCAGAAATTCAACAGACAGAAGACCGGAGATCTGGAAAACAGTTGCACCCAACACCTTCCTGATTCCAATTTCCTTTGTCCTGGTTTCAATATTGAATAGCACAATTCCAAACAATCCGAGGCAGGCAATGACCACTGCCAGCAGGGTGCACACCGATACCACCTTGCTCACGCGCCGGTCTGTATCATACAGTTGGTTGAGATGGTCATCAAGAAATGAATAACTGAACGGCAGGTCGGGAATGTAGGAAGACCATTTTCTTTTTATATAATTGATGGCTTCATTGAAATGGCCGGGAGCCAGTTTTACAGACATCTCATTATAATCCCAACCCTGGATACTGATGTAAAGTGGTGCAATCTTTTCGTGAAGAGAATTGAAATTAAAATCTTTCACTACTCCCACCACCTGACCCATATCTTTTAGCCAGGAACCACCAAACGCAGCACCCACAGGGTTTTTAGCATCCAGCTCTTTTGCCAGTGTTTCATTGATGATGTAAGAACGGCCCTTGTCATCGTGAAGCTCCCTTGAAAAATTTCTTCCATTTAATAAACGGAGATGATAAAAATTCAGATAGTCATAATCTACAGAGAGATGAGATACCGACACATGTTTCTTCTCTCCATTTTTGGTCATGTAATCTGCACCCATTTGGTTGATATTCTTGCCAAGCCGCTGATTGTACGCGGTCACATCCAGAATTTTGCTGTTCTTCAGCAGCTCGTTTCTAAACACTTCGTACTGGTCGTTTGCTGTTTTATTCATAGGAAGAACCAGTACACCTTCCTTGTCGAAACCAATATCCCTGTTCTTGATATAATTCAGCTGTCTTACAATCAGCAGTGTAGAAACAATTAGAATAATGGCAATAGAGAACTGAAGGGTCACCAGCACATTTCTAAGCGACCAGTTTGTTGCAGCAGGCCTGGTGACGAAGCCTTTTAAAACTTTTACCGGCTGATAGTTTGAAATAAACAATGCGGGATAAATTCCTGCAATGGCACCCAGCAACAATCCAAAAGCAAGGAAGGCCAGCAGCATTTTCGGATCAAGGAAAAGTCCAAGCGAGATCTTTCTCTGAATGATTGAAGATATGAAAGGCAGGCAGAGCTGAATCAACCCAAGAGCCAGAATCAGCGCAAGGAAAACAAAGAAGATCGCTTCGCCTGTAAATTGTTTCACCAATTGTCCATATCCTGCACCAATCGTTTTCCGTATGCCCACTTCCCTTGCTCTTTTGGAAGCACGAGCAGTGGAAAGGTTGACAAAATTGAACAGCGCGATCAACAGAACGAATAGAGCAATGACCAGGAATATTTTTACATAGCCGCGGCTGAATTTTTTATCATTCAGTTGATCATGCGTAATGTTTTCTGAACCCAGGTGAATATCGAAGACTGGCTGCCATCCCAACTCGTAATGACTTGCTCCTTCTTTGCTCAGATATTTTTGAAGAAAAGAAGGCATGTCCTGTCGAAGTTTCACTACACTGGAATTTTCTTTCAACAATACATAGGTGTTTACCCAGTTGGCATCCCAGGAGTCCATCCACTGCTGCATTTTTTGTGATGACAGCGGAGCAACCGCATCAAACTGGATATGGGAGTTATCAGGGACATCTTCGGCAACCGCAGAAATAATAAAAGGCTGAAACCCGTCGTCCTGGTATAATTCCAGAGTCTGACCTACGATATTTGTTCTTCCAAATAATTTCTGCGCTGTGGTCCTGGTGATGATAATGTTGTGTACACCCTCCAATGCTGAAGTTTTATTGCCCTCCATTAGTGGAAAATCAAACAGCTGCAAAAAACCGGAATCGGCCATCAGCACTTGTGGTAACTCGAACAATTTCCCACCTACTCTTACTGTTTGATTGGGGTGTGGATCGATACGTACAGTGTTCTCAACTTCGGGATAGTCCTTTTTCAAAGCAGCGGTCATAGGATACATGCTGAGGGCTACCGTCTGTTCCGGACTGCCATCAAATTTCTGCACTTCAGTGAGCCGGAAAATGCGATCGCCTTTTTGATGCATGTGGTCGAACTGATTTTCATGGTGCACAAAAAGCAGCATCACTATGCAGGTAGCAATGCCCAGTGCCAGTCCTCCAATATTCAAAATGGAAAAAGAAATATTTCTCTTCAATATCCTGACCGAAGTCAGTGAAAAGTTTTTCCACATAATGATCTTATTTAAAACTCGTCAGTCGTCGCACGCCTTAAAAGGATTACTGGATTGATGATTCCATAGAAACCTGTTGTATTCCCAATTCCTAATCACGGATCACACAGATTAAATTGGATTTCACTGATTGATTAAAAGGATTACTGGACTGATGATTTCATAGAAACCTCTTGTATTCCCAATTCCCAATTCCTAATTCCTAATTCCTGAATACCTCAATACCTTAGTACCCCAATACCTTAATACCCCGCCTTCCCTTACTCTGTTCTCAAATTCTTCACCGGGTTAGCAATGGCCGCACGAATAGCCTGAAAGCTAATGGTGAGGATGGCGATCAGGAAAGCAAGCAGACCTGCCAGCAAGAAGATCCACCAGTTGATGGTGATCCTGTATGCAAAATCCTGCAGCCATTTATTCATGAACCACCAGGCCAGTGGAGCTGCCAGAACAAAAGCGATGAACACGAGTCGCACGAAATCTTTTGAAAGCAATTGCACAATTCCCCTCACACTGGCACCTAATACTTTTCGTATGCCAATCTCTTTGGTTCTTTGTTCTGCTATAAAAGTGGCCAGTCCAAACAATCCGAGGCAGGCAATGAGAATGGCCAGCACAGAAAATACCAGTGCGATCTTACCTACACGCTGCTCGTCCTGGTACATTTCATTGAACGAATCGTTGAGAAAACGGTAGCTGAAAGGCATTCCCGGAGCCATAGATTTCCATTTCGATTCAATAGAGGAAAGAAGCGATGGAATGTTCGTTGCTTTTACTTTGAATGAAACAAGGCTGATGCTGTTGCCGAGGAAAAAGGAAAGCGGACCAACCGCGTGGTGGAGCGATTCAAAATTAAAATTCTTAACTACTCCTATGATTGTATAAGCTTTTGTAATTCCGGGCTGATCGGACATTGCATAGATCTTCTTTCCTAATGGATCATCGTAATTCAGCAATTTCGCCGCCGTTTCATTGATAATAACCGAAGTTGAATCGGCACCATAGTCTCTCGAAAAATTTCTTCCCTTCACCATCTGCATCCCCATTGTGGGAAGATAATCGTAATCAACAGTCCAGTTCTGCATATCAAGTCCATTCTTCGCATCCATCACCGCTTCCCTGGAGTAGGTATTATCATTTCTTGATGAATTGCTCACGGGAAGAAATCCGCTGACGGTACCACTGGTTACACCAGGCAACTGCAATACTTCATGCTTAAAAGCGTTCAGATTTTTATCCAGTGCATAAGAATCATTGATCACAAGTACCTGGTCTTTATTGAATCCCAGATTTCGGGTTTGTATGTAATTCAGTTGCCCGTAAACTACAATGGTGCCTATGATCAGAATGATAGAAGTAGCAAATTGAAAAATCACCAGCATGCTTCGTAATCCACCATTCCTGCTTCCGGAAGCCAGCTTTCCTTTCAATACTTCAATGGGACGAAATCCGGAGAGGAAGAACGCAGGATAACTTCCGGCTAAAAATCCTACCATAAAGGGAAGTGCCACCAATAACGGCAGGATCATGGGAGAAAACAATGTGTCCAAACCCATCGACTTTTTCGAAATATCATTGAACAGCGGAAGCGTAAAATAGGTAAGTCCAACAGCAATCATCAGTGAAAGCAGTACCATGAGCACTGATTCTGTCAGAAACTGTGAAATCAGGTTGCGACGCTCTGTACCGAGTACCTTTCTGATTCCAACTTCCTTGGCGCGGTTGGCCGAACGGGCTGTTGAGAGATTCATGAAATTGATACAGGCAATCAGGAGTATGAACAAAGCAACCGCTGAAAAAATATAAACATATTGAATATTGCCACTGGGACTCAGCTCAAACGCACGGTCAGAATAGAGATGAATCTTAACAAGCGGTATGAGCGAGTATTGCAGTTTATTTCCTGCTTTTTCAAATTCGGCCATGGTATTAATCTTCATGTACTGTTTCGCCTGAGGAATCACATAGTTGTCGGTGTACTGAGCGAATTTTTTTTCAAAGGCTTTTGCGTCTGTACCTTTTCTGAATAAAAGATAAGTATGGAAATTATGACTGAGGAACTGTCCCCATCGATAGTCGACGTTTTTCATAGAAAAAAGAAAGTCGAAATGGAAATGTGAATTCCTTGGCATGTCTCTGATCACCGCCGTTATCTTGTACAAGGTGGTATTATTGTCATTTGTTTCGATGGTTTTTCCCATCACCCGGGTGGTACCAAAATATTTTTTTGCCGCAGATTCTGTGACAACAACAGTGTTTGGCTCGTTGAGTGCCGTGTGAGGATTTCCTTCAACCGCCGGAAAACTAAAGACATCGAAGAAAGTAGAATCCACGTGAGCCACGTCAAATTCGTTGATATACTGATTGCCTTTTTTTATCAGCTTGTTTCCATTGCTGTTGTATATCCGGGTATATTGTTCCACCTCTGGATAATCTTTTTTAAGAACAGCACCCATCATATCCGAAGTAACTGGGAGATGCAGGTCGCTTCCACCAAAACGGATATCGGAATTGATTCGATATATCTGTGCTGCATGCGCATTAAACCGGTCGAAACTCAATTCATCCAGCACATAGATGGCAATCAGCAAAAAGCAGCAAAGTCCCACCGCCAGTCCAATGACGTTGATCAGTGAAAAAATTTTGTTTTTCCACATGTTGCGAAAGGCGATCTTGAAATAATTTTTGAACATAAGTTTGGTTTAAGTCGTGAGACGTCGGTTCTCAGAAGTCGGCAGAAAAGCAAAAGGCAGTCTTCAGAGGTCATAGTATTTAAAGCCCATGTTTTTTGTTTCGTTTCAATCAATTCCAACCAGGATTACAATGATTGTCCATGATTACCAGGATTCAGGGTTAAAATGATTACCCAGGATTGATGATTTCATAGAAACCTTGTTCTCTTCCTAATTCCCAATTCCCAATTCCAAATTCCACCTTATTAACCTCAATACCTCAATACCCAGTACCACTTACTCCGTTCTCAAGTTCCTCACTGGACTGGCCATCGCGGCACGGATAGATTGGAAGCTGATGGTGACCAGGGCTATGAACAAAGCCAGAAGTCCCGCCAATAAAAATTGTTGCCACCCCATAGTAATGCGATAAGCAAAATCATCGAGCCAGCGGCTCATGAAATACCAGGCGAGCGGACAAGCAATGACAAATGATATCACCACTAACCTTATAAAATCCGAAGACAATAATTGAACGATGGATTGTACACTTGCCCCCAGAACTTTTCGAATCCCGATCTCCTTGACCTTCCGTTCCACCACAAAAATGGAAAGTCCGAAAAGGCCCATGCAAGCAATGAACAAAGACAATCCAGCGAAGCAATAAAATATTGTTTGTGTTTTCTGCTCATTGCCGTATTGTTCCGCAATACTATCATCCACAAAATCGTAACGAAGAGGCACATCGGGAGCAGAAGCCTTCCATACTTTGCGCAAATGCGACAGCGCAGCTTCTGTATGACGGCTATCAATTTTTATGGAGAGCCGGCTGCCCTGAGGCCGATAAAATATGAGCAGGGCTTCTACGGGCTTGTGCAGGTTCTCAAAATTAAAATCCTTAACTACGCCAATCACATAACGCGTTTCTTTACCCTTACCAAACCTTTTTCCAATCGCATTCCCGGGGATTTTCCAACCGAATGTTCTGACTGCCGCCTGATTTACCAAAACCGCCTTTGTGCTGTCGGTAGGAATATCTTTTGAAAAAAACCTTCCCGCTGCCAGTTGCATTCCATAGACGTTAAAATAGCTGGTGTCGGCTCCCATCTGGTAAAGGCTTGTAGAAATTTCTTTGCCATCCAGCGTTTCTGTAGTGGTCCAGCCATTTCCCAATCCACCAACAACGTTTTGTGAATGCCTGCTGACATTGAGAATGTAAGGACTCGCCAGCAGTTCGTTGCGGATGGCTCCATAGTGGTTCTGTACCGAGCTGTCTCCACCAAACTTCACTTCCACAACAGCGTTTCCTTCGAAGCCCAGTGATTTGTTACGGATAAAATTCATTTGTTGCCGGATGATCAGCATCGAAGCGATCAAGGCAATGGTTATGGCGAACTGAAATACGACCAGCGATTTTCGAATCAGGTTACCTTTCCTGGTATGTAAAAAACTTCCCTTCAAAGAATAAACCGGATTGAAAGAAGAAAGCACTGCGGCAGGATAGATACCGGCGATCAATGAAATAACAATCACGAACGAAAGAAGGAGCACAATATGAGAAAGGTTAATTTCAAACCTGTAGTCTGTCCCCAACCATTGTGAGAAATAAGGAAGAACAAGTTTAAGAAGAATCAGTCCCAGGGTAACTGCTGTCAGACTAATGATGAAAGTTTCCAAAAAGAATTGACGCACCAATTGAAATCTCGGCGCACCAACCAGTTTTCGCACTGATGTTTCCTTAGCCCTCCTCACTGCACCTGCAGTGGTAAGATTAATATAGTTGACACAAGCAATGAGCAGGACTACCAATCCCACAAGCGTAAACACCTTAACACGCTGAAGGCTGCCATTATTTTCCGAATCATAGCGAAGATTGGAATTGAGGTGAATGGAAGTCAGGGGTTGTAGGAAATAGGTGTAGAACATTTTATTTTCCTTCCATTCCTGTGCGGCATGTTTTACTGCGATCTCATTGATCTGCTTTTCTATTTTTTTGACATCGCCAGGATTTTCGAGCTGAACAAAAGTAAGCGGCCAGCCTCCACTCCACATCTGGTTGATATCGAAATGCGACTGATTCATGGCCTTATTGACGATATAGGAAGCAGGCTGCACAAAATCAAACTGCAATTGCGAATTCACCGGGGGATCTTCTGCTATGCCTGAAACCACCAAGGCGTCTTCACCATCCAGGATCATTGTTTGACCAATTGGATCCCTGTTGCCAAAATATTTTAGAGCCAGCTTTTCTGTGAGTACGATTTGGTTGGGCGATTGGAGCACCCGCCTTGGATCTCCTAATCGTAATTTGAATCCAAAGAAGGTGAAGAAATTACTATCAACCATTGCTCCTTTGTTTTCTACAAATTGATTATTGCCTGCTTTGAGTCTGCGTGGCTCATCAAAAAAACGACAGGCCGAAGAAATGGATGGAAGAAGCCTGGGAAGTTGGGCGCCAAAGGCCGGACCCGAAGGAGCCTGAGAAAAAGATTCACTCTCACTCTTGAAAGTATTCGACAACCGGAAGATCTGATTCTTGTGCGGATGAAAATTATCAAAGCTCAATTCCAGATTTACCCAAATGGCAATCAGTAAACAAACAGTCACACCCAGCGAAAGTCCCGCAATGTCCAGGGCTGTGATGAGACGATTCCTCGTCAAATTTCGCCAGGCTGTCTTTAAATAATTTCTAAACATAATCGGGAATTTTGAACGACAACCGTCAACCGCCAATTAAAGTTTTCAGTCCTCGTTGTGAAAAACGACATAAGCCTTCCGTGTTTAACGTTCGCAATTTTTTGTTACCTGGTTTTTTTCATGACGTAAGATTATTTATAAGCAACCACCAACTGTTTCTATTCTTAGATTCAAAGCACAAAAGATTTATCAAGGGTTATAAAAGTCAACAAACCTTCGAATTGATAATTTCATAGAAACTTTTTCTCTTCCTAATTCTAATCACGGATTACACAGATTGAGATTGGATTTCACGGATTGATTAAAAAGGATTACCGCGTCTGTTGATTTCATAGAAACCTGTTCTTTCCCTAATTCCTAATTCCTAATTCCACCTCAATACCTCACTACCTCAATACCCCAATACCACTTACTCACTTCTTAAGCTTCGCACCGGGTTTACAATAGCGGCTCTGATAGACTGAAAGCTTACTGTGATCATCGCAATCAATAGAGCGGCCACCACAGCCAGAGCAAAGACCCACCAGCTTAGCGCGATCCTGTATGGAAAATCATTGAGCCAGTTGTTCATGGCCCACCACGCAATAGGCAATGCAATGAGCGATGCAAGGGTGACCATGATCAAAAAGTTCTTTGAAAGCAGTCCTACAATATGAAAGAGGTTTGCTCCCAACACTTTTCTGATCCCGATCTCTTTGGTCTTTTGTTCCGCTGTGAAAGCGGCCAGTCCGAACAATCCCATGCATCCAACTGCGATGGCCATGATTGCGAATATCCAGAGCAGGCTACTAAGCTTCTCTTCACTCAAATACATTTTTCCATAGCTCTCGTCCATAAACTGATAGTCGAGCGGATAGGCAGGAGCAAATTGTTTCCAAAGAGAATTGATATAAGAAATGGCGGCTTTCGTACTTCCGGCCCTGAGCTTCGCGGCGATCTTGTACTGTTCTTTTGGATAGAGCTGGATCACGGAGGTGATCAGTTTTTCGTGCAGACTTTTATAATGAAAGTCCTGGACAATACCAATTACTTTACCTTCCTTGAAGGGATGCAAACTATCAGTTGGTGCCCACTCCTTCCAGCGAAGTGTTTTTCCAATTGCTTTTTCGGGACTACCAAATCCCAATTCCTTTACAGCAGTTTCATTGATGATGAAGGCCTGTCTTTCATCTGTGGACATGTCCCTTGAAAAATCACGGCCAGCAATCAAACGAAGGCCCAGGGTTTTCAAATAATCATAATCTCCTAAAAAAATATTGGCAGGATATTCTTTTTCGCCTTCATTCGTGGGAACACTAATTCCATCGCCTGCATACATATCTCCTGGCAAACCATAGCCGGAGGTAACAGAAACTATATCGGGCGAACGGCGCAGTTCTGATTTAAATGTTTCCAACTTTTTCTCTATATCCCCCCTGATTTGAAAAGACACTACCTGGTCTTTGTCAAAACCAAGATCTTTTTGATTGAGATATTTCGTTTGTCGATATACAATGATCGTAGAAACGATCAGTAAAACTGAAAGCGAAAACTGCACGATCACCAGTGCATGCCGCATCAAAGGGCCGCGTCCATCTGCTGTCAGCTTCATGTTCTTCAATACTTTCATCGGATGGAACCCCGAAAGAACCGTTGCAGGATAGATGCCTGCAAGAATACCAATGATAAAGCCGGCTCCAAAAATGATCAGTGCCATCACCGGATCGGTTGCGGGATGGAAGTGAATGGATTTTCCCGTGAACTGGTTGAGCGACGGAACCAGAAAAACTGTGATGATGGCAGCAAGAACCATCGACAGTACAGAAAGTAAAATGGTTTCACAAACAAACTGGAGCATTAGCTGGCTACGCTCGGCACCTACAACTTTCCTGACACCAATTTCTTTTGCACGCCGCAATGATCTTGCAGTAGCGAGGTTAATAAAATTGAAACAGGCAATGACCAGTACGAAAAGCGC
This sequence comes from Flavisolibacter sp., assembly GCA_045805145.1. Classification (GTDB taxonomy): domain Bacteria; phylum Bacteroidota; class Bacteroidia; order Chitinophagales; family Chitinophagaceae; genus Flavisolibacter. The sequence continues at coordinate 16,393 of JBJMLU010000159.1, forward strand.
AATCAGGATGAGTGCTTTTATATAGGTTTCATTTCCACGCCGGGCGTTGTCGTAAACGAAACTTGCCGATTGCAGATGGATATTTTTGAGCTGTTGAAAAAAGGGAAGGAAACTAGAGCCCACCTGTTGAAAAGTCGGAAATATGTTTGTCTTCATGTATGATTGCAACTTCTGTTGTAGCTGTTGCACATCTGTTCCAGGTTTCAGTTTTACATAAGTATAGAACTGGTGCCAGGTCCATTTTTCAAAACGGTTTTTGTCAATGCCTGCTGAAGAAAGGTCAATCAGGTAGGAAAGATCCAGATGAAAATGTTCAGGGATTTTCGCCATCACACCTTTTACAGCGAATGTGTCCTTGTCGATAAAGAGGTTTTTGTCAATTGGATCTTCCACCCCGAAAAATTTTTGTGCCAGTTCTTCCGAAATAACAATACTATGCGGCGAGGTCAATGCAGTATTACGGTCGCCTTTTAAGAATTTTAAAGGAAATATCTGGAGAAAGGAATTCTCAACGAAATAGCCCTTGTCTTCATAGGATTTCTTTTCACCTGCTTCCATCAAAAACCGGTTACCGCTCATAAGCATGCGGGCAGTGTTGTCTACTTCCGGATATTGTTGTTTTAGAAAACTGGCAATAGCAGGTGGCGTACAAGCGGCATAGCTCACAACACCGTTATCTTTTCTTTCTTCAAAAAGCCTGTAAATATTTTCTCCTCCTGGAATATTATGGTCAAATTGCTTTTCATCCCAAACAAATAATCCAATCAACAAGCAACCCACAATTCCAATGGTGAGACTTGCGATGTTGATCAGGGCAAAACCCTTGTATCGCAGCAAACTTCTAAAAGCGGTTTTCAAATAATTTTTAATCACAGATTTCACAGATTAAGTTCTGATTTCTCAGATTGATTAATAAAGGATTGCAAGCCTGCCCGTACCGAACGGTACGTTCGGACGGGGATTGATAATTTCATAGAGACCTGTTGTATTCCTAATTCCTTATCACGGATTTCACAGATTGAATATGGATTGCACGGATTGATTAAAAGGATTACAAGGATTGATGATTTCATAGAGACCTGTTGTATTCCTAATTCCATAATCACGGGTTACACAGATTAAATATGGATTTCACAGATTGATTATAGGATTAGGATGATTGACAATTTGATAGTAAACTGTTCTCTCCCAATTCCTAATTCCTAATTCCTCCTCAATACCTCAATACCTTACTACCCATCCTCCCCTTACTCCGTTCTTAGATTCTTCACCGGATTTGCCACGGCAGCCTTGATGGCCTGTAGGCTGATGGTAGCAAAGGCAATGACGGCTGCCACAATACCTGCAAGAAGAAAGATCCACCATGGTATTGCAATGCGATAGGCAAAATCCTGCAGCCACTTGTGCATCGCATACCAGGCAAGAGGAAATGCCAATAGGCTGGCTACACCAACAAGTTTCATGAAGTCTGCCGAAAGCAGCGTTACAATATTGCTCACCTGAGCGCCCAGCACTTTTCGAATTCCAATCTCTTTGATTCGTTGAGAAATACTGAAGGCAGACAATCCAAACAATCCAAGGCAGGCAATGAAGATGGCAATGCAGGCGAATGTGGTGAAGATGATCTTCTGCCTTTCTTCCGAAGCGTAGAGCTGGGCAAACCTGTCGTCAAGAAATCCATAATCAAAAGGTGTATCAGGCAAATATTTCTTCCAGGATTTTTCTACGTATCCCAACGCTGTGGGTAGATGCGTGCCTGCTAATTTGATGCTGACGCAATTGAAATAATTGGGACTGACCATGAAGACAATCGGGAGAATGGGCTGATGAAGAGATTCGAAATGAAAATCCTTTACCACGCCGATCACCCTTCCTCTGATTCCTCCATATACTAGTTCGCGGTTGATGCTCTGTTGCGGATTCCAACCCAGGACACGCGTTGCTGCTTCATTCAGAATAAATGCATTACTGTCAGTTTTGTAATCATTTGAATAATTTCTTCCTGCCTGGAAGCTCATGCCGTAAGACGGAATAAAATTATAGTCGATGCCTACAAACTTCAAATCAACCGTCAGAGGTTTAACAGTGTCGCCCATGGGCACAGCCACATCCATAGCGTCCAATAGTCTTCCCGAAGGTATGCGCGAGGAGCGGGCTACATCTTTTACATCCGGATTGGAGAGCAGATCGGTGCGAAAAGATTCAAACTGCTTACCGAACGCGGAGGTATTGTTCAACACAACAATATGTTCTTTGTCAAAGCCCAATGATTTATGCTGCATATACCGGAGTTGCCCGAAAACAACTGCCGTACTGATGATCAGGACAATGGAAATAGCAAATTGAGTGATCACAAGCGCCTGTCGCAGCGAAATATTGCCACCTACTTTAAATAAACCCTTCAGCACTCGCACAGGTTGGAAGGAAGACATGAAGAGGGCTGGATATATTCCTGAAATAATTCCAACTACAAAAGGCGCCAGAAAAAGAGGAAGCAATACTTTCCAGTTGAGAAGGATGGAGAGACTGATTTGTTGACCGGATGTTTTATTGAGCCAGGGCAGCAGCAGACTTGTTGCCAGGAATGCAATGATGATAGCAGCCCAGGCCACCAGTACGGATTCGCTGAGAAATTGCGTAATGATTTCTTTTCTTTCAGCGCCAATAGTTTTTCTAATACCAATTTCCTTTGCGCGGAGTATTGAACGGGCAGTGGAAAGGTTCATGTAGTTGATACAGGCGATCAACAAAATAAAAAGTGCGATGATGGAAAAAATATACACACGTTTCATGTCACCGTTGTCCTCTACTTCATAATCCAGGTGTGATTTGAGGTGGATATCAGTCATTTTTCCCAGGTAGAGGTGTGTAACTTTGGATCCTTTGAATCCTGCAGGTTCTTTGGGAAAATGATAAACCTTATCGAGAAATGCGGGGAACCTGGCCTCCAGTTTTTTCGGGTCATATTTTTCCGGAAGCACTATATAAGTAAGAAATGAATTGTTGCCCCAATTGGTTTCAAGATTTTTTTCGCCGTAGATACTTGAATCCCTGAGTGTATTGAAGGAAATGAGCACATCAGCGTGAAGATGTGTGTTTGCCGGAAAAGGTTTGAATACTCCCGATACCTTGCATGGAATATTGTTATCCAGTTTCACCAGCTTATCCATCGGATCTTCCGAACCGAAATATTTCCTGGCTATTTCGTCGGTGATCATGATTGAAAAAGGATTTTCGAGAGCTGAGCGCAAATTGCCTTTTAGAACGTCCACCTTGAATACTTCGCCAAGATGTTCATCGGCGAAAAAAACTTTTTTTTCATAAAATTTTTTATCTCCATAAACAAAGGCGGTGTTTCCGTTGGGGAGAAGTCGCGTCATTTTTTCAATCTCGGGAAATTCATTTTTCAGCAATGGTGCGAATGGAGGAGCAATAGCGCCAAGGTGCAGCGATACAACACCACGTTCGTCGTGGAAACTTCGGGAGATCCTGTATGTACGATCGGCATAGGGCTGATACTTGTCGTAACTTAACTCCTGAAGAATAAAAGCAAGAATCAGCAGGCAGCAGGTAAGTCCCACCGTGAGTCCAAACAGATTGATGAAGGAGATGAATTTGTACTTCATCAAATTGCGATAGGCAATCTTGAGGTAATTACGCAGCATGGCTTTTTATTTGCGCTATCAGGCAGCCGGATGCAGATCCAGCTGAAGATGGCGATCAGAAAATCTTGTAAATCCCAGAGGTGCATGAAGCCATCGGCAAGCCAATGGCGCGGTTGTTTAAACCATAATATTTTCCAGCACTGTTTGTCCGTCCAGCATGCGGATGATCCGGTGGCTATAACGGGCATCGTGTTCGGAGTGTGTTACCATCACGATGGTTGTGCCCTGTTCATTGAGGTCGGTGAGCAGTTGCATCACCTCATTTCCATTGGAGGAATCCAGGTTTCCTGTGGGCTCATCGGCCAGTATCAGTTTTGGGCGGTTGACCACTGCCCGTGCTACAGCAACACGCTGTTGTTGTCCGCCGGATAATTGTTGGGGATAGTGATTGCGGCGATGCATGATCTGCATTTTGTCGAGCACTAGTTCTACTCTTTGCTTGCGGTCGGCTGCTTTCACGCCGAGGTAAATCAATGGCAGCTCCACATTCTCAAACACGGTCAGTTCGTCAATGAGGTTGAAGCTTTGAAAAACAAACCCGATATTTCGTTTGCGCAGGTCGGCTCTTTTGCGCTCATTGAAACGGGCTACTTCAATGCCGTTGAATTGAAAGCTTCCATCATCGGGATCATCCAACAAACCCAAAATATTCAACAGGGTAGATTTGCCGCATCCGGAAGGTCCCATCACGGCTACGAATTCTCCTTCCTTTACTTCCAGGGAAAGTTTGTTCAGCGCTACAGTCTCCACATCTTCGGTCCGGTAGATTTTCTCGAGATTCTTAATCTTTATCATGGTTGCTGTTTATGTTGCTTAATTGAATTGGATCAACAGTCCCGATGGCATGATGGGATAGGAAACCACCTCCTTTTGAACAGGAGCCGGACGGTTGTTTTCATGAAGACATTTCATCAGACAGTTGATGCCAAGAAATGGGATCAACAGAAAAAAAAGTTTCATGGTTTTTGGTTTATGTTATTTAAAAATCGTCAGTTGTTATATCACGGATTTCACGGATTAAATTCAGATTTCACAGATTGATTAAAAGGATTACCATAATTGATGATTTCATAGAAATCCAGTTCTCCCCAAATTCCCAATTCCAAATTCCTAATTCCACCTTAATACCTCAATACCCCCAATACCTACTTTAAAACTAACTCCTGCATATTGCCATAAGTTTCATAGCTGGATACGATCACCTTATCACCAGGTTTGAGACCGTTGAGCACTTCATAATAGTCGGGATTCTGGCGACCCAGTTGCACATCTACTTTGTAGGCGGTCTTTCCATCATCTGTTAGCTTGAATACCCAGTTACCACCGGTTTGTTGATAGAATCCTCCCTTGGCCAGCAACAGCGCCTGGGTTTCATCACTAAGTGCCAAACGGATTTGAAGGGTCTGGCCACGACGGATTCCTTCGGGCACAGCATCTATAAACTGCATGTCAACCTGGAAGCGTCCATTGGTGACCTGGGTGAACACTTTATTGATCTTTAATTTATAATCCTTCCCTGCGAATGATGTTTCCCCCGTCAGTCCGATGAATACTCTCGAAATATAATGTTCATCAATGTCCACGCGCACTTTATATCCGCTCAATACATCGATTTGTCCGAGTCTTTCACCCTTATTTTTATTCTGGCCAATTTCTACATCCAGTGAAGTGAGCTGACCATCGATGGGAGCACGAACCACCAGGTCTCCTACCTTTTTACGCATTACATTCAGTGCATTTTGAGAACCGAGGTAAGACTGTTGTGCCTGCGCCACCTGTTGTGAGTTAGAAGTAGAATCCTGTTTGAGCAACTGCGCCGTCAGTTTTCTTTTTTCTACCTGGTAGATGTAATTATTTTCTGCCTGCTTGAATTCCTGAAGCCCGATGGCTTTTTGTTCGTACAGGGATTTATCCAGTTCATAAATTCTTCTGGCTTCCTTGAGCTGGTTATCTACATCAGTCATCTGATTGAGCTTGTTCACTGTGTTCTGTTGGGCTGCATTGCGCGAGATCTGCATCTGCGTAAGCAGGTTGTACACAGAGGTTTGCTGATTGACCAGACTCAGTTCTATATCGGTGTTGGACAAACGAAGAATGGGCTGGTCTTTTCTCACCATGGAGCCATCGTCCACGTATTTCTCTTCCACCCTTCCTCCTTCCACTGCATCCAGATAGATGGTCGTAATGGGAAGAACCACTCCATTCACCGGAATGAACTCCTGAAAGGGACCGTTCTTTACTTCACTAATGGTGAGGCGCTCGGGATCTACATTGAGCTTGGCCTTGCCAGAAGTAAAATAAATACTGGCACTTACCAGCAATACCAGTCCGGCAATTCCTGCAATGGTGAGGATGCGCTTTCTACTCCATTTCTTTTTTTCGATCTTTCTATCCACGGTCTTTGAAATTTTTAAGAACGGTTTCGCGGTAAGCTTGACTCAATTCGAACACGAAACTGCTGTAGGGAAGACAATCTAGTGCCAATATTTGACGTTTGTGGTTATCAACATGTTACAGAAAGGCTAATCTACGAAAATGTTCGTTTCCGTACAGAACCTGTCCGTTTTTGATACAGCGGCCTTGGGTTGATGATGAAGGGCCTCTTCATTTTCAAAACATTGTATAGTGGCATAGTTGTAGATTCGCTTTCACCACAACGTCTTTCAAAACATGTCGTTAAGAACTGCTTCCATTTTGGTAATCGATGATGATGTGGATGTACTTACAGCCGTACGCCTGCTCCTGAAACCCGAAGTAAAAGAGATCGTCACGGAAAAAAATCCCGAGAACATCCGTAACCTTTTATCCAAATATGATTTTGATGTGATCCTGCTCGACATGAATTTCAACAGTTCGATTAACACAGGCAATGAAGGCATATTCTGGCTGAAGAAAATTCGCGAGATGAAGCCGGATTCCTGTGTGATCATGATCACTGCTTATGGCGATATTGACCTGGCCATTCGTTCACTGAAGGAAGGTGCTTTCGACTTCATGGTGAAACCCTGGCACAATGAAAAACTTTTGTCTACAATAAGAGAAGCCATTAAAAGAAAAGAAAGCAAGGGAGGATCAAAGATTTTAGCTTCCTCCATATTCGAGACCGAGCTGCTGGGAGATTCTGAGTTGATGCAGGATATTTTTTACAAGATCCAGAAGATCGCACCTACTGACGCCAATATTCTGATTCTCGGAGAGAATGGAACCGGTAAAGAACTGATTGCAAAAGCCATCTATCATTTTTCACACCGGTCTACGCGTCCTTTTGTAAGAGTTGACGTAGGCGCACTAACCGAATCACTTTTTGAGAGTGAATTGTTCGGACACAAAAAAGGAGCATTCACGGACGCTCGTGAAGACCGCACCGGCCGCTTTGAGGCTGCCAACACGGGAACACTATTCCTCGACGAGATCGGAAATATCTCCCTGCACCAACAGGCGAAACTTTTGAGCGTTCTTCAAAACAGGCAGGTCATTCGGCTGGGCACCAATGAAGCAATTCCCATTGACATTCGCCTGATCTGCGCCACCAATATTCCTCTTTCGGAGCTGGCAAATGAATCGCGATTTCGTAAAGACCTGATTTACCGGATCAACACCGTGGAGATTGTGGTTCCTCCTTTAAGAAAAAGACCAGAAGATATTTTGGTGCTGGCCCGTCATTACAGTAAAGTTTATAGCAATAAATACCTGAAACCCGACTTGCAGTTTGACCGCGGTGCAGAAGAAAAATTGTTGTCGTATCATTATCCCGGCAACGTGCGGGAGTTGCAGTACACCATTGAACGGGCCGTGATCATGGCCGAAGATACTTTGCTCAGTGCCCGGGATATTATTTTTTCGCCCATCGAATCGGCTCCCGCCCACCACGAAGAAGTGTTGCAGACCAATTTGAGCACCGTAGAGAAAAATACCATCCTGCGTGTCATTGAAAAGCACAATGGAAATATTTCAAAAGCAGCGAAGGAACTCGGTATTACACGAACAGCGTTGTATAGAAGGTTGAGCAAGTACGATATTTAGGGTTTCTGGTTCTTTAGAGGCGATGCATAGTTCTCGCAGCTCGAAGCTAACAGCTCAAAACTTTCACCATTGATTCTAATGAATAGCTTTATGTAATTCCTGATTCCCATTTCCTATCTTCAAAAATGATTTTTAAAAATTTCCACTGGCGCATCCTGAGCCGCATCTTGCTGTTGTTTGTGACGCTGACGGCGGCATCCTTTTTTTTGGTCAAGCAGTGGCATTTGTATCTGGCACTTTTGTCGCCTTTGCTTTTTTACCAGGTCATTGAGCTGATACGGTTTCAGAAAAAAACCCATGACGAGTTGAGCGAATTCGTGGAAGCCGTTCATTACCGCGATTTCTCCAGATATTTTGACGTCAAACATGCCTCGGCTGATATCCAGCCGCTTCGCAAAGGCTTCAATGAAATCAATACCACCTTCAAAATTATCAGCAAGGAAAAAGAAACCCAGTATCAATACCTGCAAAAAATCCTGGAGCTTGTTGACACAGGCATTCTTTCCTATGAAATAGAAAGCGGAGAAGTAGTATGGATGAATGAATCTCTCAAGCGTATGCTCCAGCTGCCTTATTTGAAAACCATTCACTCGCTGCTTCGAAGAGATAAAGCGCTCTTCGAAGACATCAGTAGCCTGCAGCCGGGAGAAACCCGCATTGCTACGGCACATTTGGAAAAATCTTTCTTTAAGGTTTTGCTTTCCGCCACTGCTTTTCAAACAGGCGAAAAAAAATACAAGCTCATTGCTTTTCAAAACGTGAATGAAGCGCTGGATGAAACGGAATCAAAGGCCTGGCAAAAACTTTTAAGCGTGATGACCCACGAGATCATGAATTCCGTAGCCCCGATTTCCTCTCTTGCCGATACCTTGAAAAACCGCCTCCAGCAATCTGCGGCCCTCTCCAGTGAATCCGTCGCAGTAGAGGACCTCGAGATTGGTATTGAAACCATCAAGCGAAGAAGTGAAGGGCTCTTGAAATTTGCAGAGACCTATCGAAATCTGAACAAGATTACTACGCTGAATCTGAAAAAACTCTATGTACGTGATCTCTTCGGGAACCTTCATCAATTGATGCAACCCACTTTCGAACAAAAGAATATTGAGCTCGAGATCATTCTCCGCGATACAGAACTTTTCTTTGATGCCGATCCGAGCCTGATTGAGCAGGTATTGATCAACCTCATTGTAAATGCCATTGAAGCTGTAAAAGAACAACCATCACCGCGCATCATTCTTTCTGCCGAATCGACTTCACTGCGTAAAGTTGTTTTGCGTATAAGCGATAATGGAACGGGTATGCCCGAAGAACTCCTTGATAAGATCTTCATTCCATTTTTCAGTACCAAAAAAAATGGAAGTGGCATTGGACTGAGCCTCTGCAAGCAGATCATGATGCTCCATCGGGGAAATATTCAGGTGCAGTCTGCCGAAGGCAAAGGCACAGTTTTCTCTTTGCAGTTTGGATAGCTTATTGAGCAGACTCCTAACAGGTGATCACACGTTTGGCTAGTTTTGCTCTGATGGTTTTCTGTTGCCATAGGCAAATGATTTAGTGATTAGATTTTTTACAAGAGTGTTTTTAGAGGCAGTCATTGGTTGCTGATTAGATATTTTTTGGAGAGATTTCTCAATGGCAGTCATTCTTTACAGGTTAGATATTTTGGAGAGAGTGTTTTTAAGGCGGTCATTTCTTAGAGGTTGGTTTTTTTCTTTTTCCACTTCTGGCATTGCCCCA
>JBJMLU010000160.1:0-6666 GCA_045805145.1 Flavisolibacter sp.
AAACTACAATGCCCACTACGGGTTTCAACCTTGCCTCATAATTGGAGGTGTTACTTTATAATTTGAAGGTGTTACTTACGCAAATACCTAATTAGCATGATCGAAACAGTAATGCATTTTTGATTTGGCGTCATTGCGAGCGCAGCAAGCATCAGATTCTTAGACAGTGCTTGCATTAAAGGCAGCAATAAAAACCGGTAGTGGGCATTGTAGTTTAGGCGTCATTGCGAGCGAAGCGAAGCAATCCCCTGCCAACCCATAATACTAACCGCCCTGTAGTTCACCGACTTTGAACTTTGAACTTTGAACTGAGAACTCTGACCTCCCACTACTGACTCTGCGTCTTATTCTTGTTCTTAAAAAACCCCCGCAATAAAAAATTATGCTGCATGGCTTCCATGTTCTCGTCCAGTTTCTTTGTTGAAGTCTGGAGGTTGTGAATGGTTTGCTTGAGGTCTTCTGCAGTTTGCTGGTCATGAAGTAGTGCGCCAATGGGTGCATTGGTGTTATTAAGGCCTGCATCCACGCTGTTGCTGGTCCGTTTTAAATTTTCCATCACGGCGCTTGCTGTCTGCGAAAGATTGTCCATTTGGCGTGCCATGGAGCGAAGACGTGAAAAGACTACGGTATCGGTAACGAGGTCATTGGCAAGTGAGCCTTTGCTGCGAAGTTGTGCGCTGTAATCGGCCACGCCCGAAGTGAGCCTTTGCGCATTGGCTGCTGACTGGCGGATGGAAGCAAGTGCAATTTCTAAATTATTGGCAAGCGTTTCATCCTTGAGTAGTTTTCCAACAGAGCCCTGACCATTGGCCAGACGGCTGGTGATGGTTTTAAAATCACCGGTGATGGTGAGCAGGTTTTTGTTGTTCTCTTGCAGTGTGGCCATCATATCATCCGTGCTCAATGCTTTTTGAACCGCGATCACGTCGCCGGTTTCAATGGCCGGCGTTTGTTGACTACCGCCAAAGAGCACAATGATTTTGTTGCCTATCAGTCCATCGGATCCCACTTTGGCCTTTGCATCTTTTTTGATATAAGGTTTGTTCTCGTCTTCAATGCCCATTGTCACCACTACCCTGCCGCTGCTGTCAAAAACAATTTTTCTGATGGTGCCTACTTTCACGCCTGCAAACCAGATATTATTTCCTGCCTGCAGTCCACCTACGTCGTCAAAAACGGCGCTGATTGAAGTAGAACTTTTCAGCAGACTTCTCTGTCCGCCGAGGGTAAGCACCCCGATAATAAAAATGAGGATGGCAACACAGATGAAAATACCTACGATGACCCCTCTTTTATTTTTTCTTTCCATTGGCTATTGTATAAAATTGTACTCGTAAAAACTTTTAATCCTTTCATCCTCGGTGGAAAAAACTTCTTCAAAGCTTCCCTGCCGCACAAATTTTCCTTCCAGCAACATGGCCATACGATCGCCTGTGGCTTTTGCGCAGGTGAGGTCGTGCGTGATGATGATGGACGTGGTGTTGAATTTTATTTGCACCTCATTAATCAGCTCATTGATCTCGAGGCAGGTGATCGGGTCCAGTCCCGCTGTGGGTTCATCATACAGCATGATCTCGGGTCGAAGGATAAGGGTGCGGGCAATGCCGATTCTTTTTCTTTGCCCACCCGATAGTTCCGAAGGCATTTGATTAATGGCCTGAAGTAATCCCACTGCATCGAGAACGTTTCTGACTTCTTCATTCACCTGCCCTTTTTTCAAATGTGGTTTGTGACGAACCAGGGGAAATTCCAGGTTCTCCCGGACGGTCATACTATCATAGAGTGCACTGTTTTGAAATGAGAATCCGATCTTCAGCCTTAGCTCCTGCCATTGTTTGTCGTTCAGGTCATTTACATTTTTGCCGAGTACCAGCACGGTACCGCGGTCGGGTTTGAGCAGACCTGAAATAATTTTGATAAGCACCGATTTACCCGTGCCCGATCTTCCGAGTACCACTACGTTCTCACCCTGGCACACATCGAGGTTCACGCCTCGCAATACATGGTTGTCACCAAAAGATTTATAGAGGTCTTTGATGGTGATCATAATCTCATTGCAATTCTCTATATGGGTAGGTTTATGCACGAAGCGAGTTTACAATTTGAACAATGAATATTTCTTCGATAAAGATCAGGAACATGGACACGACGACAGCTGAATTCGCGGATCTTCCTACACCCTGTGTTCCTCCCGTGGTATAATAGCCCTTGTAAGAACCAACCATACCGATGGTAAATCCGAAGATCAATGATCGAATCAGCGATGAATTGAAATCCAGGAAAGTGATTTTCTGAAAGGCGTTCTGAACAAAAGTGGTAAAGCTGGTTTGTTCATGCAGATAGATATCGAGAAAAGATCCCATCATAGCCAGAAAAGCCGTGTACATCATCAGCATGGGGATCATGAGTGTTGTTGCCAGCACTCTCGTCACCACCAGGAATTTGAATGGGTTGACCGCCGACACTTCCATAGCATCGATCTGTTCGGTTACTTTCATGGAGCCCAACTCTGCTCCAATGCCCGAACCGATCTTGCCTGCGCAGATCAAAGCCGTAACCAGGGGGGCCAGTGCGCGGATCACGGCAATAGCCACCAGCGAAGGAAGCCAGGAAGCCGCGCCAAATTCTGATAAAGAGGGCCTTGACTGTTTGGTGAATACCAGGCCGGTGATAAAGCCAGTGAGCGTGATGAGTCCCAATGACCGGTAGCCGATCTCATAGCATTGCTTGATCACCTCATTGAATTCAAGGGGACGACGGAATACTTCCTTAAAAAAGCGTCCGATAAAACCGGACACTTCGTAGATATTTATAAAAAATCGGTCAGTCTTTTTCGAGATAAAATTATTCTTTTGCCTGGGGCCAACTTGATTCATCCAACAGGTTTTAATCTACAAATCTATTTTGCATTCCGGTTCCAGCTTGATAGTCTGATCCGGGATGCGGCACAAATATAGACTCCGCGCCGGAGAGCGTCAACACCTGTGCTCTGCTACTTGTTCAAAAGTCAAGCCATCCAGGGGAAGGGGGCGTGGGGTATTGAGGGTATTTGGAATTTGGAATTGGGAATTGGGAATTGGGAGAACTGGTTTCTATGAAATCATCCATCCCCGCCCGAAAATACCGTTCGGGCAGGTGCGTAATCCGTGATTAGGAATTAGTGAAAGGCAAAGGGCGCAGAGGACCGTAAAGGGCCGCAAGGATTTTAGTTTTTGCATTGTGAATTCTTGCTTGCGTTCTTTGCGGTTAATGCTGCTCGAACACAAATTCTCTTCAAATAAAACCTTATCACGTCGATATTTACCCCTCTTCGCTCTCATTCTCCGCTCTCGGACGCGAAGCCGCCGTTTGGAACATCTTGCTCTTCTTCTTCCCGGGATTCCTTTTCCAATACATCTTTGAGATAGTCTTTTTTGAGGCGTTCATAAAGGGAGTGTTTGTCTACGATAAGGGCCGCGAAATTAGAAAGAAGGGCTGCCAGCATTAAATGAAAGATCACACTATGCCGGTCGGTCATTTCCAGAACGAGGATCGCCGATGTAAATGGAGTGCGTGTAACACCTGTTAGAAATCCCACCATACCACTCAGGATTAAAATATTGGCGTTGGAACCGATGATGTGAAAAAGATGTCCTATAAAAGCCCCCGTTGATGCTCCTGCAGCCAGAGCTGGCGCAAATACACCTCCTGCAGCACCAGTATTGAAACAGATGATTGAACCCAGCATGCGCAGTCCTACTGTGTCCCAGCTCACTGCTTTTTCATCGGTGAACAAAACCTTGTTCATGATAAATTTTCCGGAACCCAAAATGGCATCATTGATAAAATAGGCAATAGCTGCAATAGCCAAACCTGATACAAGCAAGAATAAAACAGACCTCGTGCGGTTGAACCCTGACTTCCATTTCATCATGGCAAGAATTCCTTTTGATGTCAGTGCTCCGAGAAATCCGGCTGCAATGGCGCTCACCGCCACTCCAAGGAAAATAGAAAAATGAAGATTGCCTACGTCGGGATAACCGAGGTACAAATAAGGTCCCAGCAAGCCTTGTGCAGTAAGACCCGCAATAATGACGGCAGAAAACAAAGCGGTACGGAAAAAGCGTATGTGTATCCGCGCTAGTTCCTCCATGGCAAAGACCACTCCGCCGAGTGGCGTGTTGAATGCGGCAGCCAGTCCTGCAGCTGCGCCGGTGAGAATAAAACTTTGCTTGGCTAGTTTAGGCCACGAAGCCGGGATCCATTTATTCACGATCCGGAACACAGAGCCCGCGATCTGGATCGTTGGTCCCTCTCTTCCAATGGCACCGCCGCCCAGTACCATAAGAAGGCTGGAACAAATTTTCACGGCAATAATACGCAGGCTCAGAAGCTGGTCTACTTTCTTTTCATGTTTGGGTGTAGAGAGCTCAATAGCTGCCATCACTTGTGGAATGCCGCTTCCTCTGGCATTTGGAGCAAAAACGCGCACGACCAGCCAGGCCAGGAAAAAACAAAAAGGAGTCATGAGAAAGATCATCCATCCATGCCAGTGCAACAAGGTCTGCAAAATCGTTTCGGAATAAGCAAAGAGCTTGGTATAGGCAACGCCGATGAGTCCTGTGAGTAGTGAAGCCAGCCAGAAAGGAACTGCCTGAAGCGCATTGGTACGGATGCGCTGCGAAAAGATGAGATCAAAAAAATATTTCCCGTCCCTCCTTAGGTTTTGCCACGGCGAGCTTTTCATGGCTGCAAAGTAAAAGAGAAATTCCCGTGATATTGTAGTTTCACGCCAAGACGCAAAGAGGTGAAGACGCAAACGGCCGCTGCGTGGCCGAGAGGAAGAAACAGGATGAAGAGCGGACTGTGAGGTGATTATTCCTTGTGGTTTATGAGTTCCTTTTTAAGAAGATAGTTTTTTAAGAAGGGAATTGATTAGTATTCATTATTGACTTCGTTATTATGGCAGTTAGTGTTTGCTTAACGCCTGCTCTTGCTGGCATCCCCGACAACGAGCAATTTTATTGTCATGTGCTTTAATCCTTTTATTAAAGATTCCTCAGAGGCAGTCTATCCTTTTTGATTAGCTTTTATATTAGAGTGTTTTTAGAGGCGGTTAAAAACACTCTCTTCAAAAAAGTGAATGATCAATAACCGCTCCGCTGCGTGCATATCCAGCATTCAACTACATTCTCAAACCAAAACTTCTCTCCTCACTTTTTTATACGTCGCTGCATAAATAGAAAAAGCAAGCATCAGTGCAACGGCCCCCGCTACGCAAAGCCCTGGCCAATGGAATCGGTCCCAAACCCAAAGTCCAAGCGCCGATCCGAGTGAAGTTCCAATGAAACTAACGGACATGTATACTGTATTCAGCCGGTTGCGCGCTTCAGGAAGGAGCGCATACACGCGCGCCTGGTTGGATACGTGAACAGATTGCTGTCCCAGGTCGAGTAATACAATGCCAACGATCATACCGGCAACACTGTTTCCAAAAAAATAAAAAATCAGGAAGGCAGTAAATACAATTGAAAGTCCATAGCCAATGGCAACTCTTGGATTTCCCTTGTCGGCCGAACCGCCAATGAGCGGAGCAATCAAAGCGCCCGCTACGGCAGCCAGACCAAAGAGTCCAATACGATCGGAATGATAATGAAAGGGCGCATCAGAAAGATGAAGGACCATCACGGTCCAGAACATGCCAAAGGAAGAAAAAGTCAGTGCATTGATGGCAGATGCTTCGCGAAGTATGGGTTGCTCTTTGGTAAGTGTTGCCAATGATCGCATGAGCGATCCATAGTTTCCTTTGAAGAGCGAAGGCACATGAGGAAAAGCCAATCGCATGAGGAGTAACAGCAACAGCGAAATGCACGCAGCAATCCAGAACATAGCCCTCCATCCCAGCCAGGCACCGACAAGACCGCTGAGAGAACGCGAAAGCAAGATGCCAATCAGCAGTCCGCTCATGACAATACCGATGATCTTTCCTCTGTTCTCGGGAGCAGAAAGATGAGCAGCCAGCGGAAGGATCAACTGCGGAACAATGGAGGTTGCTCCAATCAGCAGGCACGCAATACTGAGCATGGTCAATGAAGTTGACAGTGCAGCCATCACCAGGGATGCAACCGCAAGGGCTGTTGTAAAAATGATTTGCTTTCTTTTTTCAAACATATCACCCAGCGGCACAAAGAACAAAAGTCCAAGCGCATACCCGAGCTGGGTAAAAAAAGTGATCTTGCCTGCGGTGCTCTCGGCTACTCCAAACTCTTTGCTGATCATCACCACCAATGGCTGGCAATAATAAATATTGGCCACGATCAACCCCGTGCACAGAGCCATAAATATTACCTGCCAGCGATGAAGTGTATGTGTTTGCATGAAGCGGGCAAAATTAGTTCAAAGTTCAAAGTTCAGAGTTCGGAGTTCAGAGTTCGGAGTTCGCAGTTCGCAGTTCAAAGTTCAGAGTTCAGAGTTCAGAGTCGGTGAACTACGGAGCAGTTAATATTATTGGTTGGCGGGGGATTGCTTCGATTCGCTCGCAATGACGGTTACTTAGGTTCCAGGCTGATTTTAAAGGTCTGGGCGGAAGACCTCACTGAAGGTTTAAGGCAAGTTCATTACTAAAACACTCTCTCGAACTAAACTAAACTTCGAAACCCATGAACGTCATAGCGAGCGAAGCGAAGC
>JBJMLU010000161.1:0-23916 GCA_045805145.1 Flavisolibacter sp.
GCCGCTACCACCGCTTCTGTTGTAGCCGCCACCTCCGCCACCGCCACCGCGGTTAAATCCGCCGCCGCCGCCTTTTTTAAAGCCGCCGCCGCCGCCACCACCGAAGCTTCTCTTCTTAAATCCACCGCCACCGCCTCCGTTGCCTTCTTTAGGACGGGATTCATTCACTACCAGGTTTCTGCCTTCGACTTCACTTCCGTTTAATTGTGCAATGGCTGCCTGTGCCTGCTCGTCATTGGGCATTTCCACAAAACCAAAGCCTTTGCTTCGCTGAGTGAATTTATCCATTACGATCTTGGCAGAAGATACTTCACCGTAAGGTGCAAACAAGTTGGCAAGGTCCTGATCCTTCAGGCCCCAACTGAGGTTTCCAACGTAAATGTTCATTTGAGAAAAAGTTTAAAAAACAAAAAACGTGTTTACAGTACCCTGAAAACAATGAACATTTACGCAACGTTCAATGAACCGTGAGACTGAAAGAACACAAATCGTAACGAATATAAGGAAAATAAATTCAATATTCTAGTGGATCAAAAAAAGAAACTGTCCCGTAAAAGCGGGACAGTTTATGGAGAAAAAAGATAATGGGAATCTATTGTTTTACAAAGCGGGTGGTCTCTACTTTTCCATTTCCATCATCCAGGCGGATCATATAGATGCCCGTACTCAAAGTGCTGATGTCAATAACGGTATTGGAAGCGGCCCCGGGAGTAAGGTACTGCAGCACTTTTCCATCCATGGTGCACAGGGTTAGCCTGGCATTGGCTGCAAGCTTTTTATGCTGGATCGTGATCTGAGATCTTGCGGGAGTGGGGAAGACCCTCATAGTATTCGAATAGCTATCGTTCTGAACCAGCTTTATGATGGGACTGTACTTGGATTTTCCATCCAGGTCCACACTCTTCAGACGATAATAAAGCGTGCCTCCACTGGCATAGACGTCGGCATAATTGTACACTGGCTTTTGAATTGCCCTGACAGATCCTGTTGCGTTGAAATTGCTTCCATCAACACTTCTTTCTATCTGGTATTCTTTTACATTATCCTCAGAAGCCACATCCCATTTGAGGTTCACTGTGTTCTTTTCCCTGGTAGCCACAATTCCCATAAAGGTTACAGGAAGTGGAGAAGCTCCAGCGGTGCTTAAAGCAAAATTGTCAAATGTTACCGGTGTTCCTACAGAGGGAACATAAAAAACAAATTCATACCGGAGTACCTGGCCAGGCATCAGGTCATCGTCAACCAGGTGCAAACAAATAGTTCCGGAAGTGCCCGGAAGAGCAGTCCAGTTGGGAGTTCCATCACTGTTGATGGGTGGACCTTCAGAACTGAGAGCAAGGATGTCGGCAGTACCCAAGGCCGAATTGGGACGGATGATACGCAGGCGATACAATGTGCCTGCGGGTGCAGTGAAGCTAAATCCTACATCGGCTGTACCATTTGCTGCGGTATTGGCATAAACCGGAGAGATGATGCTTGCCTCATAAGGAGCCACAGTAGGCGCAGAAGAAGAAACGAATGCTCCATCTGTAGCCGGACCATTCCAATTGAACTCATAGCTGTTGTCTCGATAAATACTGGGAGCCGTAAAACTACCGGTGGTAGCATTGAAATCCTGAACAACTGTACAACTCGAACCTGTTGTTACAATGGTAGGACTTTGTGCCCTGAGCTGGCCAAGGATGAAAAAGCAACAGGCCGTTAATACAGTTTTGAAAAGGGAGTAGATGTGCTTCATAGACGCATATTTAAGGGTGAACAAGAATTAGGTTTCTACGGATTAAGGCTTCCCGGACTTGGTTAGTGTTAAGATTCTATCAAAAAGTATTCCCCCCACAAACGAAGCTCTTCCACAAAGGGATCGAATCCGGGGAAGAAGGCATGAGAATAATAAGACAGGCATAAGCTGCTGGAAAACAAAAAGTCCACACAAACGTGTGGACTTTGTAAAAAAAATTATTGTGGTCTTTATTCAGCAACTACTTCAAAAGCAACTTCGGCGTGCTGTCCATTACCAAAATCAATGGAGGCTTTGTAGGTTCCGAGTTCTTTTACTTCGTCTGTGACGTGGATCTTTTTTCGGTCGATGTCATATCCTTTCTGGTCGCGGATTGCGCGGCTGATTTGAAGGGATGTCACGCTACCGAAAATCTTTCCGCTGGTACCGGTTTTGGCACCTACTTTCAACGGCGCTTCATTGAGTTTGGCAATGACGCTATTGAACTGGGCCAGCAGCTGGTCTTCCTTCTTCCTGGCTACTTTCTGCCTTTCTTCCATTTGCTTTCTGTTGGAAGGATTGGCTTCTACAGCCAGTTTGCGAGGGATCAGGTAGTTGCGGGCATAACCGTTTTTTACCCTGACCAGCTCATTTTTGCCGCCAAGATTATCGACGTCCTGAATTAAAATGATTTCCATTGTTCTTTGTTTTAGCCAATCCCCCATCTGTGGGACTGTCCTCTCTTTCCCGTATTAGCGGGACAAGAGGTTAGGTTAAAAATTATTTTAAAAGATCGGTAACATAAGGCAGAAGCGCCATTTGGCGGGCCTTTTTTACCGCATCGCTTACCTTTCTCTGGTATTTCAGAGAATTTCCTGTGATCCGGCGGGGAAGAAGTTTTCCCTGCTCATTGAGGAATTTCTTCAGGAATTCGATGTCCTTGTAGTCGATGTACCGGATGCCATATTTTTTGAAACGGCAGAATTTCTTCGGACGCTTCTCGCTTTTAATGGCCGTCAGGTATTTGATTTCATTTGCTTTAGCCATGCTCAAGCCTCCTGTACTTTTTCGGTTCCTGTTGGTACGCCACTTCTCTTTTTCTGGTTGTACTCGACGGCATATTTATCGAGTTTTGTAACCATGTGACGGAGCACGCCCTCGTCACGCAGAAGCTGGATCTTCAGCTTCTCATTGAAGTCGGATGGCGTAATAAATTCCGAAACCCAGTACAAACCAGTGGTTTTTTTCTGGATCGGATACGCCAGTGATTTTAGTCCCCAAGCATTTTCTGCTACTACGCGGCCGCCATTTTCTGCAACCAGGGCTGCATACTTTTTTTGAGCAGCCTTGAATTCGTCGTCGCTCAGAATCGGGGTAAAAATCACCATCAATTCGTAATTGTTCATTACCCTGTTTTTTGTGATTGAATTTGATAAACCCTTTTGCCGATCAGTCGGGATAAAAAGGGAGCGCAAAGGTAAGGGCTCCCGGCCAGATTCAAGGCCATCTGGCCTTTCATTTTTTGAAGCAAAGAGTTAAAAAGGCGACCTTCAACCCCTGACCACCCACCGCCTTTCAGACTCGTCAGTCCTAGACTGTGGGGATTTCACCGATTAAAATTGAATTTCAGCCTGCCCGTACCGAACGGTACGTTCGGGCAGGGCTTGATTAAAAGGATTACTGGTTGATGATTTCATAGAAACCTGTTGTATTCCCAATTCCCAATTCCCAATTCCAATTCCCATTACCCCAATACCTCAATACCCCAATACCCACTCCCCCCGGGTATTTCTACGATTGATATTCCTGCAGGCTTTTATTATTTTGGTAGACCACTTCCCTCTGGAGAGCCTCAAAATTCGTTACCATGTTTAAAAACCCACCCGTCATTGACATCAATCCAACAAGAAGGCCTTACAATACCTATATGGTCCTGTCGCTGAATCTGCTCCGCAAAATCACCCCGCTTCTTGAAAATGAGATCATGAAGGGACTGATTGATAGCGACGGAAATGACCGGGTAGTGCTTCATCTTCATCTGGAAGCAGACAAAATCAAAAGATTGAAAAGAGTCATTTCTCGATACAGGGTGCCATTGGCAATAAAATAATTGACTGTGCGATTGCAAAATAAAAAAGGCCGCCTCAGGGCGGCCCTTTCTATTAAAGCATGCTTTATAATTTCAGCAGGGTAACCACCACGCAGTTGTTGCCCTCCTCTGTAATCATTACAAAATAAATTCCCGGCCGATAATTCTGTCCGATACTGAAGATGAAACTGGTAAGATTGTCTTTCTGTTCAACAGTTCTTCCAAAAACATCTACTACCCTCATGCTTCTTTTTGCTTCCGGATTGCCACCTTTCAGGCTGAGGGTAAAATCACTGGCCGAAGGATTGGGTGAAGCTGAAACAAGGAGCCCTGGCGTTGTGTTGTCATCGGAGCAGGCACCGAGCATATCGCCATGACCCAGATGTTCCGCGACTGCACTGGTTTCTACTTCAAGACTGTTCTTCTCTTTGTGACAGATGATCACTTTACCCGGCCTCTTGCCTGTGATATTCTGCACAGAAACAGATTTTGCAGATGTGGCGGTGCAACCATTGGCATCAGCTACAGTAAGCGAATAAACAGTGGAAGTCAAAGGACTCAGCTTCACTGAAGCCATATTGCTGCCATTGGACCAGTTGTATGAATAAGGTATTGTGCCTCCGCTTGCAAAAGATGAAAGTGTTAGCGAAGATGCAGGAGCATAACCAATGTACACTGTATTTGGTAATACACCGGAAGAAAGCGAATAGGCATCAGCGATAGTCACCACAGGGTTCAGATGCACTGTAAGTGTTCCTGCGCCTGCACCCGAACATCCCGTAACGGCATTTGTTACGATCACAGAATAAATGCCATCCACGCTGGCAAGAAAGCTTGAAGTATTGCCAGGATTCACAACTCCGCCCGGAACGCTCCATACATAATTATAAGTTCCCGGAACATCAGTAACAGCACTGATGCTAACCGGTGCATCGGTGGCACATTTGGAAGCCGAAAGAACGGTAACCACCGGATTGTCATGAACGGTAAGAATACCATTTGCTGGCGCAGAACATCCAGATGATGTATTTGTGACCACTACTGAATAAGTTCCTGCTACCATCGAATTAAAGGAAGAAACATTTCCAGGATCTGTTACACTTCCAGGCACTGTCCAATTATAGGAATATGCGCCCACACCAGCTGTTGATGCCTGAATGGTAACCGGTGCATCAAGAGAACATTTCACCGGCGAGTTTACGGTTACTACCGGATTTTCATTGACAACAACCAGAGTTTCACAAGTGCTGCTATCACCAAATGCATCTGCTGCAACCCAGTGAATAGTGCTGGTCCCTGTGTTGAAATGTCCGCTCGCGTCGGCAGAATTTCCTGCTCTTGATGTCGCTCCTGTTACAGTATAACTATAACTGATGGTTCCGCAAGCATTTGTTGCTGCAAATGCGGGAATGCCGTAGTTGCCATCCGCAGTGGAACAGAAAGCTGATACGGAAGGACAGGAACTAACCACAGGGGGTGCGGGCTTTTCAAAAGCATAGCGTGTGAATACCGGATAATGATCGGTAGTAGTAGAACCGTAATTGCTTACCAGTGTGCTCACGTCATTGAGCACATTAGCTGTTCCGCTCATATAATAAGGCTGCATTTCGTTGGACAAAACCACATGATCGATTACGTCATTGTAACTCACCGTTGATTTTTTGCCAGCCATACTCAGTGCCAGCGTCACAGGTGTATAACGGGAAGGGTCAGTTGTAAATGAATTCCATGAACTAGTGGTGAATCCGGCGGTAACTGATTGATCGAGGTCGTCATTGAAATCACCCAGTATCATGATCTTGTCATCAGGATACAATTGATTCAATGTCTGATAAAGCGTATCGGCTCCTCTTTTTCTCCGGTCATATGAGGTGGCTGTGGGTGAAGTATTGGCCTTCGCATGAACGAGTACGAACTTCACATTCTTTGTGACACAATTCAACGTCACATCTGCACTCATCATGAAGGGGAATCTTCCGCTCGACCAATAATTATAGGCCGGGTTGCTGAGATCAGCCGAAGAATTGATTCCTTGCGACAATAATGGCATCGTACTGATGTTGCTGAACATCGAAGTCTTGTACACGAAGGCCAGCTTTTGTGCTTCAGCCAGTGCGCCAGGCGGATTGTCGGTAGTGT
This sequence comes from Flavisolibacter sp., assembly GCA_045805145.1. Classification (GTDB taxonomy): domain Bacteria; phylum Bacteroidota; class Bacteroidia; order Chitinophagales; family Chitinophagaceae; genus Flavisolibacter. Next base: position 5,946 of record JBJMLU010000161.1, read on the forward strand.
TGGTATGAGAACCGAAATTACTGATCACATAACTATAGCCTGGCATCTGGCTCACTACGCGCGCAAGTCTTTCTTCACTCACTACTTCTGCCAGTGCATAAATATCAGCGCCTACGTTTTGCAGGATCGTCCTGATGTTCTGTTCCTGTTGGTCGTCATTGGTCGGTCCATTCACCGTACTTCCAAACCATTCGATGTTCCAGTTCACGACTTCCAGTGTAGTAGCCGGATCAATGCTGCTTCCTTTCAGGTTTACCGTGGCATCAAGACCCGAAGTGCTGACGCTGATTGCACCGGTAAAGTTCTGATTGGGTTGATTGGGCGTAAACCGTACTACTACGGTCTCCGGAATGTTATTGGCTTCCGCAACGGAATAACTCAGTGTAGAACTGAAGCTGGTTCCATCTTTAGACAATAAAAATCCGCTCGAAGCATTCAGTGTAAGATCACCCGTTATATCGTTTCCTGTCACGACAAATTTCTTGTCGGCAGATGATCCATTTGCCACGAAATTAAATTGAACATCGGTGGTGCTGGTGCTTAGCGATGGCGGAGGAGGAGTTGTGGAATTATCGATCCGTATATCATCCAGCGTCCATCGTGCTCCATCTTCATCTGTTGACGTGTACACAAATGCAATATGAACATTGCTCTGTCTGAATGCAGCTAGGTTGATGTTCGATGATTGAGTCCAGATATTGGAAGTCTGGGCAGGAAATTTTCCATTCACGTCCGTCCATGTGGCCAGTGAAGGATCGCCGCCTGTATAATCAGTTGAAATTTTTAATTGAAGCGGAAGCCCGTTGAAGGCGGTTCTGCTCCAGAAAGAAAGAAGTGGGAAATCAGTGCCGGTCAAATCAAGTACTGGAGAAATAAGCCAATCCACATTGGGAACATTGGTGCCACCTGCAAATCCATTTATCTGTACTCCATAAGGAAAGGCAGCAGATCCCGCAGCATTGGCCGGATCTCTTCCGAAACTGGTACAGGCCCATGTAATATCACCAACTGAACTAAATTGTGTGAATCCATCCACGAGCGAAGAAGAGCAGGTCTGGAATCCGGCATAATAAAATAATGTTCCGGTAGTAAAGGCCCAACCGCTGTTTCCCTGGATGCCTGCAAAATCATTTCCTGCCAGGTCTTTCACTGCGCCTGCGTCCATTTCTACATAAAAAGAAGTATTAGGTGACAGTGAAACCAAAGGAAAGGAGACTGAAGTGCCGGATATGGAGACTGATGTTGAAGCCACATCAATGGTTTGAAATACCGTGTTGTCACTTCGTTTGATCACAATCTGTCCACTGCCTTTTTGAATGGCTTCGTCGAAATTGATGGAGGCTGTTCCGTTAGCGGAAACATCTGTAGCACCATTGACTGGAGAAAGAGAAACCAGTACAGGTGCTGTGCGATCAAGCGGGTTGGCTTCCACGGTCAGATCGTCTACAGCCAATCCGTCATCGGCTCCACTTGCATCAGCATCGTTCCACCTGATAAACAGAGTTGCACCTGGAGCAATAGAAAGTCCGGTGATGGTATAGCTTATTGCTGTTTGGTTGGAAGGATCGTTTCCATCTTTTGCACCTATTGTTCCTGAATTGGGTGAAAGAAAATCCAACTGGTCTGCATTCGACCACACTCCGGAACTCAGTGATGTTGCATTGAGACTGTATTGAAAATCCAGTCGATCCTGTCTGCTTGCAGTACCCATTCTCCACTGCTCTCCAGTGTAAGAAATTTTTAATGTAGTAATGGTAGTTCCTGTGCTGTTGGTAAAGAAAGCACCAAACAAAGGAATGAGTGTGCCGGAACGTAGACTTCCCAGTGCTCTTTCTGTTGATCCTCCTGTTCCATAACTATAAGTGTCACCTGTAGTGGATCCGCCGTTATCTGCCGCATAGAGTTCGTTATCTCTTGCGCCGTTGCCGCCTTCTTCAATGGCCCATCCTGCAATATTCATGACATTGGCAGTTCCAGTAGTTGCCAGCTGATCAAAATTCTGATGATAGGTTCCTGTGAGTGCGATGGGAGCAATATCGTTGTCCAAAAGATTGATGCTTGCACTTGCTATGCCAATAACATAACCATTCGTTGCACTGTTGATGGTGAGTGAAATATTTTCCGTAGTCTCCGGATCCGTATCATCTATGGTGTTCAATGTTACAGTTCCAGTACTCATGCCTTCAGCAATGGTGATGCTTCCGAGTAGTGGATCAGTGTAGTCCGTATTGAGCGTTGCTGTTCCACTAAGACTATAACCAACGGTAACGCCACCTGGGGGAGCGGGGGCAGAAAGATTAATGTTAAAGCTTCCATTCGTAGAGGGCTCTGACGCATTGGCTCCTGCAGCAACAGAAAGGGTGGGAGGAACATCATTATCTGCAAGACTGATGCTGGCTGATGACGTGCCGAGCGTGTATCCTCCGCCTGGAGCGGATAATGTAAGGTTGATGCCTTCAGTTCCTTCAACGGTCACATCATCATTTGGTGTGATGGATACACTGAGTGAGGACACACCTGCAGGTACTGTAATCACTCCACTGGCAGAGGCGCTGTTGACAGGTTCAGTTGAAAACAAGACAGCATAGTCCGATCCAAATGTTGCGGACCCGGAAAAAGAATAATGCAAATCAGTAGGTGAAGTAGTAGGGGTGGAGAAACTGATCGTAAAATTTCCTGGGGTTGCAGGCTCGGAGGCATTGCTTCCTGCACTTACGGAAACCGAACTCGATCCGCCGGTTGATGTAACGCTAAGATCATCGATACTGATTTTCGGCCGGGAGCCGGTGGTTCCACCTGTTCCATTATAATAATAAAATCGAAGACGAGCAGTAGCACTATTATTGAATGCAGAGGGCAGGGCAACAGAAGTGATGCTTCCGGAGGTGGGCGAACTATTGGTAATATTCAGCACCTGTGCTGCACTAAGCTCACTAAAACTATTTCCGTCTGTAGTATAATAAACACGAAGTGACCCTTTGCGGTCACCGGTTGAATTATTAATCGAGGCCCAGGTAAAACTCAGGGTTCCTGCATTGACGCCGGTAAAGTCCATCAAAAAATCAATAGCTACTGAACTCGTATTATCGGTGGCTCCCGTAGCAAGCAATACAATGCTTTGAAGCGCGGGCGTTTGAGAACTTCCTCTTTGCACACCACCTGAAGTTCCACTACTGAAAGTTCCCGAAGCAGTGCTGATGCGGGTTGGGCTTGGAATGGCTCCTGCACCACTTACAGCAACAGAAGCAAAATGGTTGGCGCCAATACCTGAAGTAAATCCGTTTGACCAGTTGGAGATGTCACTAAAGTTTTCTGTAAAGCTTCCGCCCGGCTGAACGGACATGGGCACGGGGGTTTGGGCAAAACCAATAAAGAACAGTCCTGTGAGAAGGACCAGCGCGTAAATTTTTTTCATGTGTGGCCTGTGTTTTTAGTTTAGCTATTCAGTAGGAGGAGTGCGGAATTACAGAGGACGGGATGGAAGAGGGCGAAGATAGGGGGATTGGCAAGGATTCAAAATAATGAACCATTAATAAATGGTAATGTGGAAAAATTCGGCCGTTGGTTCTGAGTCAGGAGTTCGGAGTCCGGAGTCTGGAGCCGTTTACTATAGCCGGGATGCTCATTAGAAACAGGGGGCCTGCCTACTACTCGCTGCTCATAGCTCATAGCTCACAACTCACAGCTCCCAGCTTATCTCAACCTATCCATACTCTTGATCAATTTCGCATCCTTCCATATACCGCGGGCGGAGAGGATATAAAAGCCGAGGATGGCAAAATAGAAAATGCACCAGAGGGAAACCGAGCCAGTAATGAAATGCGACATTTCCAGAAAATACATGATGAGCAGGATCACCGATAAAAAAATGCCCAGGTAACAAAGGCGTAGCTGGAGCTTGCGGTTATCGAACAGGAAAATGTTTACAAACGCAATGACACCAGTTAGTACAGTAATGATAGAAAGCCAGATGGTGGAAGAAGCATCCAGCACGGTAAATACAGGTGTATTTGTTGTGGTGTCGACGATCTTATTACCACTAAAGAAAGGAAACTTAAAAGTAATGGCAGCAAATGCAGCCGCCAGCAATAACCAGATACTTTGTATACGTTGAAGCATGTTCAAAAAATTTAACCGAGTTCGGGATACAAGGGAAATTGTTTCATAAAATCATGAACCTCGTTTTGCACTTTGTTCACCACCGCAACATCATCCAGGTTCATCATCACTTTATCGAGCAGGTCCACTACAGTTTGCATATGGTCTTCCTTCATTCCTCTGGAGGTGATGGCCGGAACACCCACCCGGATTCCCGAAGTAACGAAAGGACTTTTATCATCGAAGGGTACTGCATTTTTATTCAGGGTAATATGTGCTTTGTCCAGGGTTTCCTGTGCTTTTTTACCCGTGATGTTTTTATTTCTGAGATCAATCAGCATGAGGTGATTATCGGTGCCTCCACTAATGATTTGATAGTCCTTTTTTACAAAAGCTTTCGCCATGGCCTGCGCATTGCTTTGTATCTGCTTTGCATAGGCAGTAAAATCATTACTCAGGATCTCACTAAATGAAATGGCCTTAGCGGCGATCACATGTTCCAGGGGACCTCCCTGCGTTCCCGGAAATACAGCCATGTCCATGAGGTGGCTCATCATCCTGGTATTTCCCTTGGGATCTTTTACTCCAAAAGGATTTTCGAAATCCTTTCCCATCATGATAATTCCACCCCGCGGACCACGCAGGGTTTTGTGTGTTGTGGAAGTAACAAAATGGCAATGAGCAAAGGGAGAACGCAACAATCCTTTTGCAATCAGTCCGGCAGGATGTGCGATGTCGGCCATCACAAAGGCACCTACTTCATCTGCTATCTTTCGAATGCGTGCATAGTCCCACTCACGACTATAAGCTGAGGCTCCGCAAATGATCAACCTTGGTCTTTCTTTTCTTGCCACTTCTTCCATCTGCGCGTAATTGACCAGACCCGTTTCTTTTTCTACTCCATAAAAGAATGGCTGGTACAATTTTCCACTGAAATTCACGGGTGAACCATGAGTCAGGTGACCACCCATGCTCAGGTCGAGTCCAAGAATTTTATCACCGGGTTTGAGAACAGCCATCAGCACGGCAGCGTTGGCCTGGGCACCGCTATGGGGCTGCACATTGGCATATTCGCAGTTAAAGATTTTTTTTAGCCGGTCAATGGCCAGCTGTTCGGTCTCGTCTACAAATTCACAGCCTCCATAATATCGTCTTCCCGGATATCCCTCAGCATATTTGTTGGTCATCACATTGCCCATGGCCTGCATCACCTGCAGGGAAGTGAAGTTTTCCGAAGCGATCAATTCAATCCCATTTCTTTGTCTTTGAAGCTCTTTGTTGATGATGTCAAAAACCTCTTTGTCTCTTTGCATGAAATATGTTTAATTAAAGTCGTCTGTCGTCAGGCGTCGGAAGTCACCGCCAACCCTTGACCGTCCACCGCCTGTTATCAGTTCTTAGTTTGTTGTTATGGATAAGAGCAGCTTTCAATATCAGGGATTGATGATTTCATAGAAACCTGTTCCCTCCCCAATTCCCAATTCCGAATTCCGAATTCCGAATTCCAACTCAATACCTTAATACCCCAGTACCCCAATACCTTAACCCGCCAGATGGTTACAAAAATAAGCCCCGGGGCATTAGCAAAGGCAATTGTTGGGTTGAATTAAAAATCAGTAATTTCACCCGCTTTATTTTTAAATACATTCATGATGGAGTAGGGAAGGAAGGTGAAAAGACCATCAAAATGGAACCACATGAAAGCAATTATCCCTGTAGCAGGAGCCGGAACTAAATTAAGACCTCACACATATACGCAACCAAAAGCTTTAATACCTCTGGCTGGAAAAACGGTGCTAAGCATTATTGTAGACCAGTTGAAGGAGGCAGGAATTGAAGAATACATTTTTATTGTTGGTTACCTGGGCGAAAAGATCCAGGATTATGTAAAGGCACTCTATCCTGATGTAACCGCGCATTTTGTTTACCAGAACGACCGCCAGGGCATCGGGCACGCCGTTCGCCTCACCCGAAGTATTGTTAGTGGTGATGATGTGATGATTGTGCTGGGAGATACCATTTGCGATTATGATGTTTCCCAAGTGATCTCCAGTACTGTTTCTATGATCGGCGTGAAAAAGGTGGATGATCCCCGCACTTTTGGTGTAGCAGAAATAGATGGAGACAATGACATCATGCACGTCGTGGAAAAGCCCCAGATCCCTAAGTCCAACATGGCATTGGTGGGTATTTATATGATCCATGAGTCGGACATGTTGTTTCAGTGCCTGGAGACCAATATCAAGAGCGGGATCAAAACGCATGGCGAGTACAGCATCACAGATGCACTGGACTGCATGATCAAGAAGGGCGCACATTTCAAAGCCTTTAGAGTAGACAGCTGGTTTGATTGCGGAAGAAGAGAAACCCTTCTGGAATCGAATGCCACACTGCTCAAAAAATTTAATACACGCACCGAACCTTGTGCTCAATACGAGAATACTGTTTTAATTCAGCCGGTCAGCATTGGCAAGGAATGCTCGGTTAAAAATTCCATCATTGGCCCGAACGTAACCATTGGTGATCATACACAAATCGATTCTTCCATTATTAAGAGTTCCATCATCGGCGCCTATTCCAATCTTTCCGACATCGTGCTCGATTACTCGCTCATTGGAAGCGACACCACGATCAGGGGAGAAACAAGGACCCTCAATATTGGAGACAATACCGATATAGATCTGGGTTGATGATTCTCACCGCCGGGAAGGGAGAGCGCAGAGGTTTTCGTGGAGAGAAATGTTTTTTCTTACACTTTCAGTGGCTACCCGAACTGGTGCATGAAATTTAGAATTTAGTTTTTATGAATGGGGGGCAAGCTCGCCGCGGCTGTTCGTTAAAAAAAATTAAAAATGGATGACTGAATTTGGTAGTACGAAAACAATCGTACATTTGAGACGAATTATTTCGTTACTCAAAAAACCACGTTTATGAAAAGAAATTTCTTGTATCAGCAATTGCCGCTCGTACTCTTGTGCCTCGGCCTCGTATTCACTGCTTCTTCCTGGCAGGGACATCCGCAAAAAACAAAGATCAACACCATCGACACGGTTCCGGATACGCATAAAAAGGTCACGGATATAGATGATGCTTTAGATCAGCTGGAAAAAAGCCGTACTCAAATGGAACGTTCACTGCAGGATATTGACTGGAAGAAAATCCAAAACTCGGTGAAGAACGCCCAGATAGATGTAGAAAAAATCAAAACGCAGATAGCCGAAACAATGAAGGCAGTAGATGTGGAAAAGCTCAATACTGAAATACAGAATTCCATGAAGGATATTGACATGAAGAAAGTACAGACTTCAATTGATAAGGCCATGAAGGAAGTGGATATCGAAAAACTCAAGGCAAATCTGGACGCTTCCATGGCAAAGATTGATATGGAAAAGATCAAACAGGAAATTGAAAAAGCATCAACTGTCGATATGCGGAAAGTAGAGGAAGAGATGAAAAATATTGGGCCTCAAATTGAAAAGTCCATAAAGGATGCAACGCTGAACATGGAAAAGGCAAAGACTGAATTAAAAATGTATAAAAGTTTTATTGAGAATCTGGATCGTGATGGCCTGATCGATAAAACAAAAAACTACACCATCGAATATAAAAACGGAGCGCTGACCATCAACGGAAAAAAACAACCAGCGGAAGTGATGAAAAAATATAGTTCATTTCTTCAGAATAGAAAAGAATTCAGGATCAAGAAAGACGAGGATGGATTTGATATAAATGATTAAGGGATTAGGGTATTACGGTAATAAGGTATTGAGGTATTGAGGTATTAAGGTGGAGTTTGGAATTGGGAATTGGGAATTAGGAATTGGGAATTAGGGAGAGAGCAGGTTTCTATGAAATCATCAGACTGTGAAATCCATTTTTAATCAGAGTAATCCGCGATAATGTGCTTGTCATAACCAAACCAACGAAGAGATCCTGCTCATCCGGCAGGATTTCTTATTGGCGGGAAGCAGACTAATTTCACTAACTTTAAAGGAGCATAAAGCCAGGCATATGGGACATTTTACTATTCATCTTCCCGGTTATGACAAGGCTGAAGTGAGATGGGGAACCATCCGGCAGGAACATGGTCTTTCTTTTCTGTTGCGCAAGAAAAGAGAAAACGAAAAGATCGGCTATATCGTAGAACTGGTTCAGCCAGACGGTAGCAGAAAAGAATACCGTCTACTCAAAGAAAAAGAGGGCAATTGGCTGCATGAAAATGTTTGTGGCTTTGGAACCAGCGAACACGATGAAGTGGTGATGGCCATCCAATCGGCCATCGAAAAACACGAACGACACTGCGTGAGCCACTAACCAAGATTACCAGGATTTTTTAGGATTGTTGGAGCCAGGATTTTTTGATTGCCGGGATTCCGCGCTAAGATATTTTTTGGATAGGTTCATGATCTTTGTCTTGAAGACCCTCTTTTTCGAAGAATCTGTTTCCAGATTCATCCCAAAAAACCTCTCTGCGACCTGATTGATATTTTCATAACATAAGAGACTCGCCCAACCCCAACACTCTAATCACGGATTGCACACCCGCCCGAACGTACCGTTCGGCACGGGTGGGGATTAAGAAGGGATTTCACGCCCCGACGATTTCATAGAAAAATGTTCTCTTCCAAATTCCAAATTCCCAATTCCTCTGTGGCCGCCGTAGCGATGGCGAAGGAGGCAATTCCCAAATTCCCAAATTCCCAATTCCCAATTCCCAATTCCACTTAATACCTTAATACCTTAATACCCCAATTCCTTCCCCCATGCCAGCCATGTACTTCATCGCGCTCGTACTCCCAGATCTTATAAATGAAAAGGTATTGAAGTATAAAAATTATATGAAGGAAAAATACGACTGCAGTGTGGGTCTGAAATCGCCGGCGCACATTACGTTGGTGCCGCCTTTCTGGATGGAAGTGGAAAAGGAAAATGATCTGAAGAAGGAACTTCAAAAATTCAACCGGATAAATTCTTTTGAACTGGCAACAAATCATTTTTCAGCATTCAAACCAAGAACCATTTTTATTGCGCTTGCCGCCAGCAGCGAATTGGAGGAACTGAAAGCATCAGTTGATGGTTACTTCAAAGACCATACTTATTTTAAATTCAAATTAGACAGCCGCCCTTTTCATCCGCACATCACCATTGCCACCAGGGATCTATCGAAAAAAAATTTTCAGGAAGCCTGGCCTTATTTTGAAAAAAAAGAATTTTTGGAAACCTGGAAGGCTGAAGGCATTTCAGTGCTCCGGCACAATGGGAAAAACTGGGATGTTGTGCATACAACATTATTCAATGATGCGTATTCGAAAAATCATCCGACTCAGTAAGATCTTTGGAATAGCACAAAAAAAAATTGGGACCTCAGTCCCAATTTCCATATCATCATAAAAGTTCAATCGAAGTCAGAAAAAAGCTGTCCGGGTACAATATGAAATTCTTCTTCTTCATCCATTTCCACATTCAGCTGACATCCCTCTTCCGGGCGGATGATCACTTTTTCTTTGGTCACTTTTTTAAAACCGGTTTTTTCAAACACCAGTCTATAGGTGCCGGGCTTTAATTCATTGAATGAATAATTTCCGCTGGCATCGGTGATGACAACTTTTTCTTTTTTATTGATGGAATAAGCAGTAATGCTCACATTACTCAACGGCTTTTTAGTTTCAGAGTGCAGCACCCCGCCTGCCAGATCAGATTTTTTGTTGTCTTCTCCGTTTACTCCCGTAGTTGTGTTGTCGGCGCCACGCGCAATAATGGCTGCGGCAGTGAAAACAAAAGTCAAAAGCAGCATTCTGATTTTCATGGTTTATCCGTTAAATGGTGAACCAATTGTGTTGTGAACTCAGGATTTAAAGTTAGTGTTTTTTAATGGATTGCTAAGGGCTTCCCGGAATTCCTGCCACAGGTTTTTTACGATCACTCCTGCAGGTAAAACTTCGCGAACCAGCGCACTGACCTGGCCAATTTCCAGCTCTCCCTCATCGAGGTCTCCCTCGTACATTCCTTTCTTTGCCCTTGACCGGCCCAGCAATGTTTTTAGCTCTTCTTCGCCCGCACCCCTTTTTTCTGCTTCGCTCACCTGTTGAAAGAATTTGTTTTTCAACAAACGCACAGGCGTCAATGCTTTTAAGGACAAAAATGTATCACCTTCTGCTGCATCTACCACGGCCTGTTTGAAACGCATATGAGAAGATGCTTCTTCGCTGGCCACAAACCTGGTTCCCAGTTGAACACCTTCTGCGCCCATGACCATGGCCGCGAGCATCTGCCGTCCTGAAGCAATGCCTCCTGCTGCAATCACCGGAATGGATACTGCAGATGAAACTGCCGGGACCAACACCATGGTGGTTGTTTCTTCTCTTCCATTGTGACCGCCTGCTTCAAAGCCTTCCGCAACAACGGCGTCGCAGCCTGCCTCCTGGGCCTTGAGTGCAAAGCGACTGCTGCTCACCACATGAACTACTGTCACCCCTGCTTCTTTGAAACGGCCGGTCCATGTTTTCGGGTTTCCCGCCGAAGTAAATACGATGGGTACAGCTTCTTCCAGCACCACTGAAATGTGCCGTTCAATATCGGGATACAACAAAGGAATGTTCACGCCAAAAGGACGGTTGGTTGCTTCCTTGCACCGGCGGATATGTTCCCGTAGAACTTCGGGATACATGCTGCCGGCACCAATCAAACCTAATCCGCCCGCTTCGCTGACAGAGCTCGTCAGCTTCCATCCGCTGGCCCAAATCATTCCCGCCTGAATAATGGGATAGCTGATCCCAAATAAATTCGTGATCCTGTTTTCAAACATGCGGTAAAAATAGAAAGCTGTTTGCTAATGGCTATTTGCTTTTAGCCGCGAGCCGTGAGCCGTGAGCGGTGAGCTTCGAACTTTGAACTTCGAACTTTGAACTTTGAACTTTGAACTTTGAACTCCGAACTCTGAACTCTGAACTCCGAACTCCCGACTCCGAACTGCTCCAACTACCTCCGCACCCATTTAATCATTTCCTTCCATGTAGGCTTCTTTCCATACAGGAGAATTCCGGTGCGGTAAATTTTGGCACTGAGCCAGGTGGTGAATAAAAATCCAAGCACCAGTAGGACCATGGATAATCCCAGTTGCCAGAATGGAACGGTATCGGGAACACCAAATGGTATGCGCGACATCATGACGATGGGAGAGAAGAAGGGAATGATGCTCGACCAGGTAGCCAGGGGACTGATCGGGTCATTAATAGAATTGATCATGATGATGATGGCCATGATGATCGGAAGCGTTACAGGAAGCGTGAGGCTTTGTGCATCCTGCGCATCTTCATTCACTGCACTGCCGATGGCTGCAAACAAAGAAGCATAGAATAAAAATCCACCGAGGAAATAAAATATAAAGCAACCGATCACCATTGGCCAGTTTACCGAAGACAATGTGTTTTGCGCCTTTGCCAGGTTTTGAATGGCTTCCGATGTCTGTTGCGAATTGGGCATACTGCTGCGTGCCGCTTGTACCTGCGCCAGAACATCGTGTGGAATGAAAGAGGTAGCAATAGTGGTGAATGCAAAGAGCAGCACAATCCACATCAGGAACTGGGTGAGGCCTACCGCACCGATCCCGATTATTTTTCCCAGCATCAGCTGAAAAGGCTTTACAGAGGAAATCATCACTTCCGCAATGCGGTTGGTTTTTTCTTCCATCACGCCGCGCATCACCATCACTCCGTAAATAAACAGGGTAATATAAATCAGAAAGGCAGTGATGTATCCGACTCCACTAGCCACATCAAAATTATTTTTTGTACCTCTTCCGAGCTCCGATTTTTTTACTGCGTCCACCTTGATCTTTTCAGCATTTGATTTGATGGAATCAATTCGTTTTGGATCGATCTTCAGGTCCTGACTGATCATATTGCTTTCAAGTGCCTTACTGATATCATGATCGATCTCGGTGGAAGAAAAACGGCTCATGCTTTTTTCCGTGATCAGTTGAAAATTGTCTGACTGATTAGTCCCCGTATGTGGAGCATAGAGGATCGCAGAAAATCCTTTTGATTTAAAATTACTGGTGTCCACATCTTTCCGGAAATCATAACTCACCATTTTATTTCCCTGCAGGTTCGATTTAAATATTCCATTTGGATCCACCACGGCTACTTTTTCATTGCGTGCGGAGTTCATGGTGATAAAAACCACTCCGGCAATGAGTCCTACAAATAGAAGAGGTGTGAGAACGGTGGTGAGAATAAAAGTTTTCTTTCTCACCCGACTGAGATATTCTCTTTTGATGATTAACCAGGTCTTGTTCATATAATGAGTTTAAGCAGTTGTGTTTTGAAATTGCCTGGCAGCAGGAGTTCCTTCCACCAGTTGAATAAAAATATCATTGAGCGAAGGCAGGATCTCCTGAAAAGAATTGATCTGAGCTTCGGTTTGTAAAAAATATCGAAGGAGGTCATTGGGCGAACGGCCTTCTCGGATGCGGACAATGAGCGCATCGTCCAGTTGTTTTACTACATCAAATGCATCACTGTTCATATTCGCAGGAATAGAAGTAAGTCCGATGCGGAAAAGGTTTTGCTTGAATTGTTGCTTTACATTTTTGACGCTGCCATCGAGGATCTTTTTTCCTTTGTTCATCAGGATGATCTTGTCGCAGATTTCTTCCACCTGTTCCATGCGGTGGGTACTGAATATGATGGTCGCACCTTTTCGAGCCAGCTGAAATATTTCGTCTTTGATCACATTGCTGTTCACCGGATCCAGTCCGCTGAAAGGTTCATCCAGAATAATCAGTTTGGGATTGTGCAAAACAGTTGTAACAAACTGCAGTTTTTGCGACATGCCTTTGGAAAGGTCTTCTACTTTTTTGTTCCACCAGCTTTGCATTTCCAGTCGCACAAACCATTCCTTGATCATTTTCATGGCTTGGTCTTTATCCAGGCCCTTGAGCTGCGCCAGGTAGAGTGCCTGTTCGCCGATCTTCATTTTTTTATACAGTCCGCGTTCTTCAGGCATGTATCCGATCTTTTCAATATCTTTTTGCAGATTGAATTTTTTTCCTTCAAAAAGGATCTCACCCTCGTCTGGATAGAAAATACCGGTAACCATACGCAGCAAGGTGGTTTTTCCTGCACCATTTGGGCCCAGTAGTCCGAAGATGGTGCCGGGTTCTACTGAAAAGCTGATATCATCTACTGCTTTCTGGGTTGCATAATATTTTTTGAGGTTCCTTGCTTCGAGAAGATTCATGTGCAGTTGTTTAAGCATTAAAAATAGTCGCAAAATCTTTCCTTCTTATAAAAATTGACAAACGCCGTTATTGACACGATCAATCCGGGGTTTTGTCAATACCAAGGGGAGAAGGGGTGTATAGAGGTATTGAGGTGGAATTGGGAATTAGGAATTGGGAATTAGGAATTAGGCAGAGAGATTAACAGCGGAGAAAGGAGAGCGCAGATGTTTTCGCATAAATATTGTCTGCGAAGACCTCTGCGCCCTTCTTTCTCCACGGTTATGAAAAAGCCTTGAGCTGTGAGTTTCGAGCTGTGAGAAGTAAGGACAGCCTCTAAAGAACCACCAACTATAAACCAATATTATTCGCTATTCTTTCTCCATCCATTGCGGCGCTAACAATGCCGCCGGCATAGCCGGCGCCTTCTCCGCAGGGATAAAGATTGCGGATTTGCGGATGCTCTCCGCTTTCTTTGCCGCGAGGAATGCGCACTGGAGATGAAGTTCTTGATTCGGTGGCCACTACCACAGCTTCGTTGGTGAGATAACCTTTTAATTTTTTTCCGAATTCCTTAAATGCATTTTGAAGTGAATGATGTACAAAAGAAGGAAGCAGGTTTTTTAGATCGGCAGAACTGATTCCGGGAAGATAACTGCAATCAGGAAGGTTTTCTGAGATCTTTCCTTTTGTGAAGTCGATCAGTCTTTGCGCAGGAGCTACAAGATTTCCGCTTCCACCTTCAAATACTTTTTGTTCAACGGACTGTTGAAAATACAGGGCGGCGAGCGGACCATACTTATGAAAGGCATGAAGATCTTTTTCTTCCACGCTCACTACAATGCCGCTATTGGCAAAAGGATTGTTTCTTTTTGAAGGAGACCATCCATTCACCACGATCTCATGATCGCTCGTGGCAGCAGGAGCAATGATTCCTCCGGGACACATACAAAAAGAAAATACACCCTTTCCATCTACCTGCTGGACGAGGCTGTAGGAAGCAGGCGGAAGGTATTCTCCCCTGGTGGGACAATGATACTGGATGCTGTCGATCAAAGATTGCGGATGCTCTACGCGCACACCAAGGGCAAAAGACTTTGATTCGATCAGAATTTTTTTCTGATGAAGGAGTTGAAAAATATCTCTTGCCGAATGACCTGTGGCGAGAATGACGGCATCTCCAAAAAATTCATCGCCGTCTGAACTGCGTACGCCTTTTAGTTCCGAATTTTCGATGAGCAGGTCTGTCAATTTTTTCTGGAACAACACTTCGCCTCCGCAATCGATAATCTTGTCGCGCATGGCAGTGATGATCTGCGGAAGTTTGTTGGTGCCGATATGAGGATGGGCTTCATATAAGATTTTTTGATCAGCTCCAAAATGAACAAGGGTGCTCAAAATGCGAAAGACATCTCCTCTTTTTGTACTGCGTGTGTACAATTTCCCATCGCTATAGGTACCGGCTCCGCCTTCACCAAAACAATAATTGCTTTCAGGATTCACCTTTCCTTCCTTGTTAATTGCAGCCAGGTCTCTTCTGCGCGCACGCACATCCTTTCCCCTTTCGAGTATTATGGGCCTGACCCCTAATTCAATCAGTCGCATTGCTGCAAAGAGCCCTGCAGGACCGGCGCCGATGATGATCACCTTTTTATTGCTCCTGCTCACATCTTTAAGTGCGAGTGGAATCAGTGCCAGCGGCTGAAAGGGCTCATCGATGAATGCGAGCAGGTGCAGGAGGAACCAGGTTTGCCTGCCTCTTGCATCAATGGACTGTTTGATCAACTGAAATCCATGAATGCGTTCGGAGTCCACTGCAAGCGCGGTGGCGATGAGCTGGTGAAGCAGCTGCTGCTGACCTGCTTCGGAAGGAAGCACCCTGAGTGAAAGTTTTTTTTGCATGCCAGGTATTTATCCTGAAAAAATCTATTGCGTTGCAAAATTGCAAAAAAAAGGCCGGTCACATTGCGGTGCGACCGGCGGCAAAGCAATCATTAACACCTACGAGGTAACCACTACAAGTGGTTGGTCATTGAGTTGGAAGATATAGCAACGATCAAATACGGTATCGGAAAGTTTCATTGGAAAAGAGGGAAATACTTTCTCACAGCAGTTGATTCGTTCTGCCAAAGTAAGCATAGTAAAACGAATGACAAAACTTTTCAAATTTATCCGCAAAAGAAGATTTAGAATGTAAAAAAAATTGTGTATCATTAAAGAAGAAATGCGTCTTCACGTGCCCAGAGTGGTAAAAAATTTTTGATTGTGCGTCTTTGTTTTGAACTAATAAAAAATCTCTGGAATAAAAATTTTTTTTTCCCCCTCTTTTTTAGATATTCGCTCTCCTGTCCTTACAAAATTTTTTTGTACACATCCTGTGAAAATCGTTTCAATAACATTCATAACTCAATATAAAAAACTGCTATTGTGTACATGGAGAAGAATGCTGAACTCATTTGGACAAATTGCTTATCAATCATCAAAGACATCGTAGAATGGCAGCACTTCAAAACATGGTTCGAACCAATCAAACCTGTATCAGTTAAGGACAGTGTTCTGATCATTCAAGTTCCGAGTCAGTTTTTTTATGAATACCTGGAGGAACATTATGTCAATCTTCTGGCCAAGACCCTGAAAAGAGAATTGGGCAAGGATGCGCGGCTGGAATACCGTATCATGGTGGATGGAGGAAATAGCTATAATAAACCAGTAACCGTTGATATGGCAGGCCACACTTACAAATCTTTTACGAACAACGAAATGGATTTCCCACTGATCATCAACACTCCTGTTAAAAATCCTTTCGTTATTCCGGGATTGAAGAAGATGCATATCGATCCGCAGCTCAATCCCAACTACACTTTAGAAACTTATGTTGAAGGCGATAGCAACCGCGTTGCCCGCAGAGCCGGAAAGACCGTTGCGGAAAAGCCCGGCGCCAATTCCTTTAATCCACTCGTGATTTATGGAGGCGTTGGATTGGGCAAGACCCACCTGGCCCAGGCCATTGGCAATGAAGTAAAACGGATGCATCCCAGCAAAGTGGTGCTGTATGTGAGCTCAGAAAAATTCATCAACCAGTTTGTTGACCACAGCCGCAACAATGCAATCAACGATTTCATACACTTCTATCAGCTGATTGATGTTCTGATCATCGATGACGTTCAATTCTTCAACCGCGCTGAAAAATCGCAGGACGCTTTCTTTGCAATCTTCAATCATCTTCATCAGTCCGGAAAACAACTGGTACTTACTTCCGACAAATCACCAAAAGATCTCGAGGGTGTTCAGGAACGTTTGTTGAGCAGGTTCCGCTGGGGACTGAGCGCCGACATCCAGATGCCTGATTATGATACGCGCATTGAGATTTTGGAAAGGAAGATGAAGAACGATGGACTGGAGATGCCGCGTGAGGTAGTAAAGTATATTGCTTATAACATCAACACCAATATTCGCGAGCTCGAAGGCGCACTGATCTCCTTATTGGCACAATCTTCGCTCAACCGCAGGGATATTGATCTAGACCTTGCAAAAAAAGTGTTGCGCAATTTTGTAAAAACATCCAGCAAAGAGATTACCATCGATACCATCCAGAAAATGGTCTGCGAATATTTCGATGTGCCTTACGACAAGCTGCTGCAAAAAACCCGCAAACGCGAAATCGTTCAGGCCCGCCAGATCACCATGTACCTGGCAAAAGCCTTCACTAAAAATTCTCTCAAGACCATCGGTGAACATTTCGGTGGACGTGATCATACCACAGTGATCCATTCCTGCCAAACGGTAAAGGACCTGATGGATACTGACGGGACCTTCCGCGACAGCGTCATGGAACTCCAGCAGAAAGTACAGCTGGCTGCGATGTAATTTATTTTTAAAATTATTGGATAGAGCCCTGGAGTTCCGGGGCTCTGTTATTTGTACAGGTTTCTGTAAAGGCAGCTTTGTTCAAGTGGAAAGTGGTGGGGTGGTTAGGGTGAATGGAACTGGGTTGTAGTGTTGGTGTTTTCATCGAGATCTTTCCTTGTATTGTTTTCTTCTTCTTTTAAACTTTTCTGGAAATTTTTTTTCTTCTTCGGCAGTCATTCTTTACTCATTAGATTTTTTTGAAGAAGTTTCCTTCTGAGGCAGTCTTTCCTAAGTGGTTAGATTTTTTTGAAGAAAGCTTTTTAAGGCGGTCATTTCTTAGAGGTTGGTTTTTTTCTTTATCCAGTTTTGGCATTGCCCCAAAAGTGGAGCAAAAGCTCTAGGCAATCCGAATCCCGCACGTGCGGGAGGATTGCCGGCCGCGGCACAACGGTTAGCGAGAGTTTGTCTCGCAGTTGCGTTATACTAGACAGTCTGGGCTTCAAAGAATAAAGCTCACTACTTGTATCAATGTATTTGATATTCGAAGGGCTTTTATTCGAAGAAGGATGAAGGCGCTGTGTTCCCCGCCTCCGGAGGGGCTGGACCGTCTTGTGAGTTTTGCGATGATGTTAATGAATGATCCTGGTTTCATTGTTTTGGAGCGCTTTACTGCTTGTGAGTGTACTACGAGGCGGTCCTAGACCTGGTGCTCGCTTCGCTTGCAAGGAGATTGCCGCGCTGCGCTCGCAATGACGCCTAAACTACAATGCTCACTACGGGTTTTTATTGCTGCCTTTAAGACAA
>JBJMLU010000162.1:0-29072 GCA_045805145.1 Flavisolibacter sp.
CATCCGCCGCAAAATCAATCGCAGGAAAGCATCAGTGAACTGAAAAGACTGGTGAACAAATACGATATTGAAGCGATTGGCATTGGCAATGGCACTGCCGGACGTGAAAGCGAACATTTGGTGCGCGCGATTGATTTTGGAAAACCGGTCAGCATATTCCAGGTCAATGAAAGTGGCGCTTCAATTTATTCGGCTTCCGAAGTAGCACGTGAAGAATTTCCCGATCAGGATGTCACGGTGCGCGGAGCCATCAGCATTGGCCGCCGACTGCTGGATCCTTTGAGTGAGTTGGTGAAAATTGATCCAAAGTCGATCGGAGTAGGACAATATCAACATGACGTGAACCAGATCAAATTAAAACAGGCGTTGGACAGAGTAGTGGAAAGCGCCGTGAACTTTGTAGGAGTGGATCTCAACACGGCTTCGCGACATTTGCTTCAATATGTTTCCGGAGTCAGTGCGACGCTGGCGTCAAACATTGTGCAATACCGTAGTGAGCATGGTCCATTCAAATCAAGAGAGGCGCTCAAGAAAGTTCCACTCATGGGCCCGAAATCTTTTGAGCAATGCGCCGGATTTTTGAGGATCGCAGGCGCAAAAAATCCGCTTGATAATTCTTCTGTGCATCCGGAACGATATGCACTTGTTGAACAAATGGCCAACGATGTACAGGCTTCCCTGGAAGAACTGATTCGAAGAACAGAGCTGCGCAAAAAAATAGAGCGGAAAAAATACATCAGCGAATCCGTTGGCGCATTTACCATTAAGGATATTTTAAAGGAACTGGAAAAGCCGGGACGGGATCCGCGTGCACAGATAGAAGAGTTTTCTTTCGATGAAAAGATCAAGACTATGGAAGACCTCAGGACAGGCATGACAGTTCCGGGAATTGTAACCAACATCACCAACTTCGGAGCCTTTGTGGACATTGGCGTGAAACAGGATGGCCTGATTCATGTGTCGCAGCTCAGTAACCGGTTTGTTTCTGATCCCAATGAAGTAGTGAAGCTGAATCAAAAAGTAATGGTAACAATAACAGAGGTGGATGTGGCGAGAAAAAGGATTGCACTGACCATGAAAAATAGTTCTGAGCCCAGGTCAGAATCAAAAGAAAGAAAACCTGACATTCATAAAAAACAATTTGAGAAGAATGCTTCAAATCCTTTTCAGTCCAAGCTTATGGAGTTAAGAAAAAAATTTAACGACTGATACGGAACACATCCAAGGGTCTGCTGGAGAATATTCCCATGGTAGGAAAATTCTTTTTATCCCGCATCAGGTAGAGATAGAACAACGCGGTTTGAATAACCATCAGAATGCAAATAAAATAATCAGACACCCAATAGGCGCATCTCTGAAAGATGGCCGCCTGTGGGGCGGGTATTGAATTAACTTTTCCATATGTAGGGTGGGCAAGATAGAGCCTGATGTCTCTTTCAGGTAATCTGGACATATAGAGCTGATAGAACCTTCCGCTTTGAATCAGTTCCTGAAGTGATTCATTTTTGGTGATGACTTCAATATTGGTGTCAATATAATGCCACTGGCCCTTTACTCTGATTTCTACGGCGTAGTGATGATCAAAACCTACGGTGCGGTAGTCCAATCCATACCTGCGTGCACACTCCATGAGCACAATGCTTTGTTGGCTGCAGGCAGCATTTGGAAATTTCATGATGTCCTCGGGAAGCACAATGGCTGCCAGATCCTGCCTTATCATTTTACCTGCGATTCCGGCAACCCAATTGTCATTGGTAGTATAAAAACTGAAGCTGTGATAAAATCTTTTGCAGATCACTTCCGCCATGAAGTTTACAAATTCAAAAGAATTTTTTACTCCTTTAAAATTTTGATCAAGATAAGATGTAAGGGCTTCAATGGACTGAAGCTTCATGTATAAAGAGGGATCGAATTCATCGTGCTTGATGTCTGTGGCAGATGGATATCTCAGGTTGGCATCCGAAGCATGCGTATATCCTGTAACGTTAGGTATCAGGATCAAAGCCAGGCAGATCATGACCAGGTGCGGAAAAGTACGGTTCTTCATCAGGATGTCTATTAAGTCAAAGCGATTCTAAAAATAGCCTGCCTAAGTGAAATCTCATAGCCTTGTTGAGCAAATCTGAAGAAATCAGTAAGAACCCTCCACAACCATCCGTAAGTTTACGAGAAATCATTCGTAGTCTTACGTTTTATAATCAATCTAACCCTCCTAATTCCCAATTCCCAATTCCCAATTCCAACATAATACTTCATTACCTCATTACCCCAATACCTTATTCCCCTTGTCGGATTAATTTATTCCGGTTGCTCAGATACCTGTCAAGTAGCATAAGACCGAGAACGATATTGAGCATGATGAAGATGTTGACGAAATTATTGCTGAAGACCCGACTGTAATCCACTTTGGAAAAATCAACACCCAGGCTGGTTTTGTTGTCACTGGCTGCACTCCAGTCGATCTGTCCAAATCCATAAACCAGGAACCCCACGATCACGGTGAGAAAGAACAGCCCAATTCCCCAGATCACTTTTTTGTTGATATAGCTACGTGTTGCAGGAGCAATATGATAGCGGGCAATTTCTTCCATCACATTTTTGGTGAAACGCAGTGAGGGTTGTTCCAGTTCTGTTGCAAGAACAAGTTGGTGCAGCTCCAGAAGCTCGCCGTACTTGGCTCGCCATTCCGAATTTTCATCGATCAGTTTTTTCACCGCCGTTTTTTGTGCATCATTACCCAGGCCATCTATGTACTCCCACAATCTGGCTTCCATTTCATTGAGGCTGTCCATGATCGAATAATTTAGATTAATAAATATCTTTTACCTCTTCGCTAAAATATTTTTGCATTTTTTCTTTCAACCTTTCACGAGCCCGGTGCAATTGCACTTTCACCGCATTGGTTTCCTTTCCCAGGATCTGCGCCATTTCTTCCAGTGTTTGTTCTCCTTTATAAAAAAGAGTGATCACCTGTGCATCACCGGGGCTCAGCATCCTGATGGCTTCGTTCACCATATTCACTTTGCTCTTTTGCTCTATCTGGTTCGCCTTCATGCCACTGTCGATGGTATCTGCTGCCTCAAAAACGTTTTCATTGTCCAGCGAATGCACTTCCAGTTTTTTCTTCCTCAGGAAGGTGATGCAGGTGGTGGTGGCGATGGTGTACAGCCACGTACTGAATTTGGATTGCCCTTTAAAATCAGCAAGGGCCCGGTAGGCTTTTACAAAAACATCCTGAGACAGTTCCTCCGCATCTTCACGCGTCTTGACATACCGGAGCACAATGGTAAACACAAAGTTCTGATACCGCTCCACCAGTACAGCATAGGCCTGCTGGTCACCGCCCAATACACGGGCAATGTCGTCGATATCATTAGTTCCGGTGTGCATCTGGATATTTGACTCCATTAAAAAGACAAAGGTTACAGGGGCAGTCCCAGTCGTCGCACTTCAGTCGCCGGCAGAAGGCGCCCTGATGCTATTTTGCAAGGTAGTATGTAAAGAGCGAGAAATGGAGCGGGAGCAGGAGAAAAGCCAGACAATCCAGGCACTCAAGCTCTTTCTTGCCCTTCCCTGTAACCAGCCTCACTTGCTTGTAGTCTGATTGAATAGAAGTTCTTTTAAAAGTTTTGACCAGCTGTAACCCGGTTCCTTAAACCGTAGTCAGATGGAATAGACTCAAACAAATTCTTTAAAAAATAAAACTGATTTTATGTCTCCATTTTTAATTCCGATTTTAATTTCCCTGGGAGCCTTTGCCATGGTCTTTGGCGTAGTTTACCTCCGAACCAGAGAAAATATGGCCTTGATAGAGAAAGGAAAAGATCCCAGAACGCCACGACCTTATAGAAGCTTAAAAACCGGACTACTATTCCTGGGGGCAGGTCTTGGTTTGTTTATCGCATTCTTTATCGATACCAACAGTGGTATAGAATACCGGCATCACGACAGTATCGCTGCCATTTACTTTGCTCTTATTGCCATTGGCGGAGGACTAGGGTTGGTAGCCTCTTATGCCATCGAAAAGAAAGCCATAATGAAAGGCGAAGACACGGAATAGTTCCAGTTGGTGATTGATCGTTGGTAGAGGAGGAACACAAGCACGAAGAGGTTGGGCATTGGCTTGGATCCTGGGTTCTGTATTTTTGGTTTTGCCAGGAGAGCCTGGGTTAGAGAATTTTAACCGCAGAGGACGCAGAGAAGCGCAAAGATTCGCAATTTAAAAGCTCTGTGTCCTCACTTCGTTCCCTGCCGTTATAAAAATCTTGCAATCAGGAGTACATGTCATCTGATATATACTAGAAAAAACACAGCTTTCGCCGGAGGCTACGATTCCGAAGCTCACTGCTATCAGCCAACAGCTTCTCTACTTCAACACTTCCTCTGCTTTTTTTACAACGGGATCAAAACTATTAAAGACCTGATAATAGCCCTGGGTTCTCCATTTGAGGCGGGCCAGGAAGGCCTTGATCTGCTCCTGGATATTGAGCTTGTCCTTGTCGGGAATAATTTTCAGGTTGATGCTGTCCTTGAGTGCAAAGGCAACTAATTGTTTCCAGACATCCTCCGAATTTTGATAACGTGCGGAAAAATCAGAAGGTGTTTTGTATTGCTGGAACTCGTTAATGTGGTCAATGTAATATTTGTACACGAAATTATTAAAACGTCCTTCGAGATAGAGCATGCGCACATTCCTTGTAAAACTGCTGGTATCGATCGGTACAAAAACATCAGGAACGATTCCGCCTCCGCCGTACACAGTTCTTCCGCCTTTTGTTTTATACGCCTGTTGTGATTTCAGAAAATGGATGGAATCAGCCGTCACCATTTCACCATTCAGGTAACGCTCATAGATCTCGTCCATGTACACTTTCTTTCCTTTGTTGTAAGGCCGCTGAATACTTCGTCCGGATGGCGTGTAATAACGCGCAATCGTAAGCCTGATGGCTGCACCATCACTCAGGTTATACTGTCCCTGAACAAGGCCCTTGCCGAATGTTCTGCGTCCAATGATGATAGCGCGGTCCCAATCCTGGAGTGCACCGGCAAGGATTTCGCTGGCACTGGCTGTCATTTCATTTACCAGTACTACCAGCTTGCCCTTTTCAAACAGGCCGTCTTTTTCTGCCCGGTATTCTTCCTTGGGAACGTTGGCGCCCTGTGTATACACGATCAGTTTATTATCATCCAGGAATTCATCGGCAATATTGACGGCCTGTTTTACAAAACCGCCGCCGTTGTCGCGCAGGTCCAGTATCAGTTTCTGCAGTCCCTGTTTCTGCAAACTGATCATAGCGTCCATGAATTCGGAATAACTGGTCTCAGAAAATTTATTGAGTTTGATATAACCTGTATTAGGAGTGATCATGTAGGCCGCATCCACCGAAGGCAGGGGGATGGTGCCGCGAACCACCTGATAATACTGAATGGTCTTTTCCCTGAGTACAGTGAGCTTCACCTTGGTTCCTTCTTTTCCGCGGATCAGTTTTCGGATATCTGTACTCGGTAAGATCTTGCTCACAATAGAGGAGTCGTTTACCTTCAGCAGCTTGTCGCCAATATGAATTCCCGCTTTGTCGCTCGGACCATTGGGCACTACATAGAGTACATGAACTGTATCATCAAAAATATTGAACTCGATGCCGATGCCTTCAAAATTTCCCACCAGGTCTTCATTGGCGGAAGTCACATCAGATGCGGGTATATAAACAGAATGGGGATCAAGGTGGGCCATGACTTCGTTGATGGCATCGTCCTGAAGCGAATCAATGCCGATACGGTCCACATATCGATCCTTGATGAGGTCAAGGGTTTCCTGAAGCGAGGTACGCTTATCCCTTTTAAAAAAACTTTTGGTGCTCCCGGTTTGTTGGTGGAGTTGAAAACCGAAATACATTCCGGTGATCATCACCAGGGAAAATATCAGAGGGAGCCAGACCTGTAATTTTTTATTCCTCATCCTACCCTTACTTTGTAAATAATTGCAAAATAGCAGTTTTGAAACTATGATTGAATTTTCCCTCTACATTTCAATAATATTTAAGCCTTCCCCATGGTGACCCTGATTGCCGACAGCGGTGCCACCAAAGCAGAATGGTGTTTGCTGGACAAAGGGAAAAGAAAGACCGTGTTTACTCAGGGCATTAGTCCCTATTTTCTTGGGAAAGAGCAAATTGCCTCTCTTCTGCGTGAAGAATTGCTTGGGGGACTGGGTAAAAAATCGATTGGCGACATCCATTATTACGGGACCGGCTGTTCCAATCCCGAGAATGTAAAAACCATTCGCAGTGCCATAAAAACGGTGTTTCCAACAGCTTCAATTGAAGTGAATACGGATCTCATGGCAGCGGCACGCGCGCTTTGCGGTAAAGAAAAGGCTGTAGCCTGCATCCTTGGCACAGGTTCCAATTCCTGTTATTATAATGGCAAGAATATCGTAAAAAATAGCCCGGGCCTGGGTTATGTATTGGGAGATGAAGGAAGTGGCGCCTACCTGGGAAAGAAAGTATTGCAGTACTACCTGTATCATACTTTTGATGAAGATCTTCGCGCCCGCTTTGACGCCCGTTTTGTCACCACTGCAGTTGAGATCCTCGATAACGTTTACAAAAAACCTTTGCCCAATAAATACCTGGCTTCTTTTACACTTTTTCTGGCAGAGAACCGGGGCCACTACATGATTGAAAACATTATTGAAGATGGACTCAATGATTTTTTCTTTCAGCATTTATGCAAGTACAACGAGGTGTGGAAGTATCCTGTGAGCTTTGTGGGCAGTGTCGCTTTTGGTTTCAAGGATGTTATCGGGGAGCTTTGCCGCTCCTATGAATTTGAGCTCGGAACCATCCTGAAAAATCCAATGGACGGACTGGCGGGTTTTCATGAAGCTGGAGCTTAAGGTATTGGGGTAATGGGTATTAAGGTATTGGGGTGTTGAATTGCCTACTTCGCTAGCGCTACGGGGGCCGAAGAGGAATTGGGAATTAGGAATTGGGAGAGAACAGGTTTCTATGAAATCATCAATCCAGATTAATCCTTTTAATCAATCTGTGAAATCCAATCTCAATCCGTGAAATCTGTAATTATGAAAAGAATTATATAGATTAATAGAATCAAGAATGACGGAATTTACCAAAATAACAGAGCAGGCCAGTAAATACAGGCACCTGGAACAAATGTCGATCGGAGAGATCCTGACGCATATCAACAACGAAGACAAAACTGTTCCTTATGCCATTGAAAAAGCCATTCCACAGATCAAGCGGCTGGTGGGAGCGATCACGGACAAAATGCTTGCGGGTGGAAGATTGTTTTATATTGGCGCCGGCACCAGTGGAAGATTGGCAGTGGTGGATGCCAGTGAATGTCCTCCTACTTATGGCGTGCCTTATGGATTGGTCATTGCCGTAATTGCCGGAGGCGACGAAGCAATTACGAGGGCCGTTGAAAATGCAGAAGACAATTCGGGACAGGGCTGGTTGGACCTCGCTGCTCATAGGGTCAGCAAAAAAGATGTTGTAGTAGGCATTGCTGCAAGCGGAACCACGCCTTATGTTATTGGTGCCTTACAGGAATGTCAGCGCCGTGGTATCACAACTGGTTGCATCGCCAATAATCCTGGTTCACCTTTAACAGATGTGGCGGATTTTCCGATCGAAGTAGAAGTGGGCCCTGAATTTGTAACAGGTAGTACCAGGATGAAAAGTGGTACTTCTCAAAAACTCATCCTCAACATGATCTCTACCACCGTGATGATTCAATTGGGCAGGGTAGAAGACAACAAGATGGTGAATATGCAATTGACCAATGAAAAACTTATCGACCGCGGTACGAAGATGATCATGGATAAGTTGGGCTTAAAAGATTATGATCAGGCCAAGGAATTATTATTGCAGCATGGCAGTGTAAAGAAAGCCGTGGATCATTTTAGACTAAAGGAGAAAGGAGAGTGAAGTGGGAATGGGTATTAAGGTAACAAGATGGAATTGGGAATTGGGAATTTGGAATTTGGAGAGAATTGGTTACTATGAAATCATCAATCCTGCTAATTCAATAAATCAATCCCCGCCCGAACAAACCGTTCGGGCGGGTGTGAAATCCGTGATAGAAATGCGTGATGTGATATGCATGATATAGAACCATATTATAACTGGAGACATATTTATGTAAGCGAGGAAGATGAACGTTCACCTTTTTATAAGAGGGAGTATTCCGAGTTTGAGTTTACTTCAACAGTTTACAATTATTATATCCATCCACAGTGGGATGATTTCGGCAGCCGCACGCTCTACCTCAAAGTGCTGCAGGCCAACTATGATGAACACTATGTGATCATTGAACTGCTGGGTGAGTGGAACGATGCTATTGAGAATGATATCATGGAATTAAAAAGAGAAGTGGCCGATAAATTCATGGACGAAGGGATTTCCAAATTCATCCTGATCGCGGAGAACGTTCTAAATTTTCATAGCGGCGACAAAGACTATTATCAGGAATGGTACGATGAAGTGAGTGATGATGATGGTTGGATTGTAAGCATCAACATGCCGGAGACAACCCAATATGATTTCAGGAAGGCCAAGCTCAATCGATTTGTGGAGTTGATGGACCTGGGCAACTGGCGCACCTACAAACCATATCATCTCTTCAAAAAAATAGACGAAGAACTCGGCCGGCGATTGCCAACGTGAGGCGTCCATCTGAATTCTTAATTCAGGGCTTGGCGATTTTTTTACTGCCCCAGCGATTGAAATATATTTTTACCTGTAAACTGAGGTCTCTTCCTTCATTCCCGATTGATGATTTACGATTGGCGAGTATTTATTTCCTTTTTCGGCATCGTGATGTACCTTTGCGTCAAATTTTTCAACCCCTCTCACTCTTTATGAAATGGTCGCAATTCTTCACTTCCGTAGTCGGTAGAAAAATCGTGATGGCATTGACGGGTTTGTTTCTGATTAGTTTTCTGATCATCCATGTTGGGCTCAATTCCTGCATCTTCAATGACCTGAAATGGTTCAACCCCAATGACAATGGATCCATGTTCAACCGCGCAGCTTATTTCATGGGCAATTCGCTGGTGGTTCGCATAATCGAATTCGGATTATTTGCCGGATTTCTCCTGCACATTATCCAGGGTTATATAGTTGAGATCAAAAACAAAAGCCGCAGAAACAAAGGATATCAGGTAAGTCTGGGAAACAGGGGAAGTACCTGGATGAGCCGCAGCATGGCTATTTTGGGCACACTGATTTTTTTGTACCTGGTTGTTCACGTGTCGCAATTCTGGGTGCCTTCACGCATCACCGGAAACCTGGAGGAAGTAAATTATAATGGCAGGCAGGTTCACAATTTATTTTTGAGAATGTTCCAGGTATTCCAGCAGCCCTGGGTCGTGATCCTTTACCTGGTTGGTGTGATCTCGCTGGCATTTCACCTGCTTCACGGATTTCACGCTGCTTTCCGAACCATTGGCGTGCACAATAAAAAATATTTGTCCATGCTCAAAGGACTGGGCTATGTATTCAGTGTTGTGGTTTGTTTGTTGTTTGCGCTCATGCCCATCAGCATGTATTTGCACTGGGTGAATCCCTATTAGGGGAAGTTGGTGGTTGGTAGTTGATAGTTGGTAGAAGAGAGATGAGGGAGGACGATGGATGAAGGACGATGACAGATTACAGATGACAGATGAAGGTAGGAAATTGAAAAATCATTAAATTTTACATTCGCTATGCTTGATGCAAAAATTCCTGCAGGATCTCTGGAAAAAAAATGGGAAGATTATAAAGGCCATGTCAAGCTGGTCAATCCGGCCAATAAAAGAAATCTCGAAATTATTATCGTTGGAACCGGGCTGGCTGGCGCTTCTGCGGCTGCTGCCCTGGGGGAGTTAGGATACAAAGTAAAATCTTTTTGCTTCCAGGATTCACCGCGCCGTGCCCACTCCATTGCTGCACAAGGCGGCATCAATGCAGCCAAGAATTACCAGAACGACGGTGATTCTGTGTTCCGGCTTTTTTATGATACGATCAAAGGCGGTGACTATCGTTCACGCGAGTCTAATGTGCATCGTCTGGCAGAAGTAAGCGCCAACATCATCGATCAATGCGTTGCACAGGGTGTTCCCTTCGCACGTGAGTATGGCGGACTTCTGAGCAACCGTTCGTTTGGCGGAACGCAGGTGCAAAGAACTTTTTATGCTGCAGGACAAACGGGCCAGCAATTGCTGATCGGCGCGTACCAGGCATTGGAAAGACAGGTAGCGCTCGGCAACGTTCGTACCTATACCCGTCATGAAATGCTGGAGTTGGTGATTATCGATGGCAAGGCAAGAGGCATCATAACACGCAATCTTGTGACAGGTGAACTGGAACGCCATTTCGCACATGCAGTACTGTTATGCAGCGGAGGATATGGTAACGTTTTTTATCTTTCCACCAATGCCATGGGCTGCAATACCACGGCAATTTGGAAGGCACATAAAAAAGGAGCTTATTTCGCAAATCCGTGCTTCACACAAATTCATCCAACCTGTATTCCGGTTACCGGCGAGCATCAGTCCAAACTCACACTGATGTCCGAGTCTTTAAGAAATGACGGAAGGATCTGGGTTCCGAAAAAACAAGGTGACAGCAGAAGGCCCAATGAAATTCCTGAAGAAGAACGCGACTATTATCTGGAAAGAAGATATCCTGCTTTCGGTAATCTGGTTCCACGCGACGTTGCTTCGCGTGCTGCCAAAGAAAGATGTGATGCGGGATTTGGCGTAGGCACTTCCAAACAGGCAGTATATCTCGACTATGCATCAGCGATAGAACGATACGGAAAAGTGGAAGCAGGAAAGAGAGGACTGGATCATGCAGACAAGTCGGCCATCATTGAAATGGGCAAGGAAGTGGTGAAGGAAAAATATGGGAATCTTTTCGACATGTATGAAAAGATCACCGGGGAGAATCCCTATGAAGTGCCGATGCGCATCTATCCGGCCGTACACTATACCATGGGCGGGCTTTGGGTAGATTATGAGCTCATGACAACCATTCCGGGTCTTTATACGCTGGGAGAAGCCAACTTCAGCGACCATGGTGCAAATCGTTTGGGTGCATCTGCGCTGATGCAGGGTCTCGCCGATGGTTATTTTGTGATTCCTTATACGATCGGAAATTATCTCGCCAGTGAGATTAGTGTAAAACCCATTGCCACCTCTCATCCTGCATTTGAAGAAGCGGAAAGAGCAGTTCGTGAACGCGTCGAAAAACTCATGAGCATCCAGGGCACTGAATCTGTAGAGAGTCTCCACAAGCGTCTTGGAAAGATCATGTGGAATAAATGCGGAATGGCCCGTAATGCAAAAGATCTGAAAGATGCCATCGAAGAAATCCGCCAGTTGCGCAGGGAATTCTGGAGTGATGTAAAAGTTCCGGGAAGCGTGAATGAATTTAATCCTGAATTGGACAAAGCGGGTCGTGTGGCTGATTTTATTGAGCTGGGTGAGCTGATGTGCATTGACGCGCTTCACCGCTCAGAGAGTTGCGGCGGACATTTTCGCGAAGAACATCAGACAGAGGAAGGAGAGGCTCTTCGTCACGATGCCGAATTTATGTATGTGGCGGCATGGGAATACAAGTCGGAAGAAAACTGGGAGCTCCACAAAGAAGAATTGAATTACGACGTGGTGAAACCATCACAACGTTCCTATAAATAATTTCAATTGTTAGCATCCGTATGAAACACTATACCATGAATCTCACACTAAAAGTGTGGAGACAGGCAAATAAAAACAGTGAAGGCAGGTTCGAGACCTATCAGGTGAGCGACATCTCTTCGGAAATGTCGTTTCTGGAAATGTTCGATGTGCTCAACGAAAAATTGATCAACGAAGGGAAGGACCCTATTGCTTTCGATCACGACTGCCGTGAAGGCATTTGCGGTATGTGTTCGATGCATATCAACGGCCGTCCTCATGGTCCCTGGCATGCTACTACTACCTGTCAGCTGCACATGCGTGCTTTTAAAAATGGTGATACCATTGTGGTAGAACCCTGGCGGGCAAAGGGTTTCCCGGTGATCAAAGATTTAGTAACAGACCGTACTGCATTTGACCGCATCATCCAGGCTGGCGGATTTATTTCTGTCAATACCGGTAATGCTGTTGATGGAAATGCCATTCCCATTGAGAAGGACAAAGCCGATGCTTCCTTTGGTGCAGCTGCCTGCATTGCCTGTGGTGCTTGTGTGGCCGCTTGCAGAAATGCTTCTGCTTCTCTTTTCACAGCAGCAAAGATTGCTCACCTTGCGTTGTTGCCCCAGGGAAATCCGGAGCGAAAGAACCGTGCATTGAGCATGGTGGCGCAAATGGAAAGGGAAGGATTTGGTTCCTGTACTTTCACCGGTGCCTGTGAAGCAGTTTGCCCAAAAGAAATCTCCATTACCAATATCTCACGCATGCATAAAGAATACCTGATGGCAGGGCTCTCTTCTGAAAAGTCATGATAAGTAGTTTCTCGCTAAGACGCAAAGAGAAGAAGGCGCTAAAAGATATTTTATTTTCCTAAGTTCTAACAATTCTTCCTGGCAATTAAATTAAAGCTGGCCAAACAGATTCTCTTCTTCGACAGAATGTAAGCCTTACCTCAATATTGAAGGATCGAACCCAGGCAAAAATATTCTTTGCGCCTTCAATTCTTCGCGTCTTGGCGTGAAACCCAACGCTGGGGCCTTCTCGTGCTATAAAGTCGAGCGAAGCGAACCCCTCCCTTTAACAATTATTGTTATGTTTCCACGTTAAAAAGCTGCATATTTACCGTTCCTGAAAAACCTGCTCGTGAAGATTTTGGGCCGCATACTGCTTTTTCTCCCCTTGCTGCTTTTTGCCCTGGCAACAAAGGCCCAATTGCCTGCACCAACTATTTCCTCCAACCTTCGGATCAAAAAGGTTTCGCTAAAGCCTGACAGCCTTTTACTGGATACTACCAGCATTGTTCCCAACAGCTTTCGTATAATAAGTTCCGACACCACGCAGTACCGTTTGGATTTTGTCAGATCGGTCCTGCACTGGAAAGTCAAGCCTGGCGGAGATAGTGTTGTCATGACATACCGGGTTTTCCCCTTTCGTCTTAATTCCGTGGTGCAGCGCTTCAATTACGACAGCATCGTGAATAATGTGTATCTCCGTCCTTTTGTATTCAAGACAAAAGCCAGTGATGAAGACCGGGGTTTGTTGGATTTTGGAAATATACAGGCCAATGGAAGTTTGGGCAGGGAACTTTCGTTTGGTAATAGCCAGGATGCTGTAGTCAATTCCAATTTTCAACTGGAGATCAATGGCATGCTCAAAGACAGTATTGAACTGTCGGCAGCCTTCACCGACAACAATATTCCCATTCAGCCCGATGGTACCACTACCCAGCTCAATGAATTTGACCGTGTTTTTCTTCAGTTCAAAAAAAAGAACTGGCAACTAAACCTGGGTGATATTGACATCCGGCAGAATTCCATGTACTTCCTGAATTTTTATAAAAGGTTGCAGGGCGTTTCTTTTCAAACCACCACCCATCTTTCTCCAACTTCGCAGTCAACTACACTTGTGAGTGGTTCCATTGCCAAAGGAAAGTTTAACCGGAATGTTTTCCAGGGGCTTGAGGGAAACCAGGGACCGTATCGGCTTACCGGAGCCAACAATGAATTCTTTTTTATTGTGCTGGCCAATACGGAAAGAGTGTATCTCGACGGAGAGCTCCTGCAGCGCGGCGAGGACCAGGACTATATCATCAATTACAACACAGCGGAGGTCACGTTCATGCCCAAGCGCATGATCACCAAAGATTCCAGGATCCAGATTGAGTTTGAATATGCAGACCGGAATTTCCTCAATGCCAATTTTTATCTCAACCAGGAATTTGACCTGAATAAAAGACTGAAACTTACGCTGGGCGTATTTACCAACAGCGATGCGAAGAATTCGCAGATCAATCAAAACCTCGACACGAAACAAAAACAATTTCTCTTCGGCATTGGCGACAGTATTCAAAAAGCTTTTTATCCAACTGTTGCACAGGATTCTTTTTCTACAGAAAAGATCCTCTATGAAAAGCAATATTATCAGAACGGAACCATACAGGATTCTTTCTACCGGTATTCAGTGGATCCTTCCGTGGCTCGCTATTCCCTTTCCTTCTCCGACGTTGGAGCCGGTAATGGAAATTATGTTCCCGACTTCAATGGAGCAAACGGAAAAGTATATCGCTTCGTGCAACCGGTTAATGGAGTGAAGCAAGGCCAGTACGAACCGGTAATGATTCTGGTAACACCGAAGAAACAGCAACTCGTAAGCCTGGGAACAGAATACCAGATCGACAAAAACAGTTCACTGAAAACAGAATTTGCAATAAGTAATTATGATGTCAACACATTTTCGTCCAAAGATGGAGGAGACGATATGGGTGTGGCAGCCAGGATACAGTTCACGAATTCGAAACTGCTGAATGCCTCGCGAAAACTACAATTGAATTCCACTTTCGATTACGAATATGTGCAGGATAAATTCAAACCTATAGAACGCCTGCGTTATGTAGAATTTACAAGGGAATGGGGACTTCCCCTGGTGCTCAACCCGGCTACAGAAAATATTCTTCGTCTGTCCACTCAACTAAAAAGTCCGGGACAATCGCTCACCTACCAATTCATGACTTACCAGCGAAGTGATGATTACAAAGGATATCAGAATATTTTATTGCAAAGAGCAGAACGGAATGGATGGACATTCAATAACCAGTTTGCCATTACTAATTTCAACAGCGTGGAAGGAAAGGGAAATTATCTGCGTCCTGTTCTCGATGTCAGTAGAACACTGAAGCAATTTGGTTCTTTGAAACTGGGACTGAGATATGCTTTGGAAAGGAATGAAGTAAGAGATCAGAAAACCGACACGCTTTCTGCGCAAAGTTTTTCTTTCGATACCTATTCAGCTTACCTGAAAACAAACGAGGCTAAGAAGAACCATTTTGGCGTTAGCTTTTTCACTCGTTCGGATAAATATCCTGTGATGAAACAGATGCTGCGTGGCGACAGGAGCTACAATACCAATGTGGAAGCACAAGTGCTCAGGAATCCACATCACCAGCTGTTGTTTAGCGCTACCTATCGCATTTTGAAAGTGGACAATCAAAGCCTGACCAACCAGAAAGATGATCGTACCATTCTTGGAAGAACTGAATACATGGTCAATGAATGGAAGGGACTTTTGACAGGTAATGCGCTCTATGAACTGGGTACGGGCCAGGAACAAAGAAGGGATTATGCCTATTTTGAAGTTCCCGCAGGTCAGGGAGAATATACCTGGATAGATTATAACAATGATGGTATTCAGCAGGTCAATGAATTTGAAATAGCTGCCTTCCGCGACCAGGCGAAATTTATCCGGATCTTTATTCCTACCAATCAGTTTGTAAAGGCGAATTACACAACACTCAATTATAGTTTTACTGTCAATCCGAGAGCGGTGCTCAAAGGCGATTTGAAAGGATTTGGAAAATTTCTTTCAAGATTCAACCTGCAGACATCGATGCAGAAGTCAAAGAAATCTATTGCCAAAGGAGATTTCGAGTTCAGTCCGTTTAAATATGATATTCAGGATACAGCGCTGCTGACACTCAACACTTCTTTGTTGAATTCCATTTCTTTTAATCGTTACTCCAGCAACTGGGGACTCGACCTTAGTAATTTGCAGAACACCGGCAAATCACTTCTTACTTATGGTTATGAAACCCGTAAAGCAGTTGACTGGATGGCCAAAGGCAGACTCGGGCTCAGTCGCACCTTCAGCTTTGATATTACGAGTCGTAAAGGACTGATGGCACTTTATACTCCGAGTTTTAGCAATCGCAATTATGAGTTGGATATTTATTCCTTGGAGCCGAGACTGATTTTCGTTGAGGGCACAAACTTCCGCGTGCAAACGAGCTATAAACTGGAAGAAAAAAAGAACCTGCAAATTTATGGGGGAGAAAGGTCGGTGTCTAATGCCATCAACCTGGAATCAAAATACAATGTTCTGCAAAATGGTTCAATCAATGCCCAATTCACATTCAATAATATTAGTTTCAGCAAACCTGGTATAACAGCAACCAATCCAAGCGTAGAATATATCATTCTTGATGGATTATCTCCCGGGCATAATTATCTATGGTCTGTTGATTTTACAAAAAAGCTTTTTCATAACCTGGAACTAAATCTCCAATACGAGGGAAGAAAACCTGGTGAAACGAAAACGGTTCACGTGGGCCGTGCGGCAGTGCGGGCGCTGTTTTAGCAGTTCGGTTTCGGGAGTTCAAAGTTCAGAGTTCAAAGTTCAAAGCTCTGAGCCAGCTCCCGATTCCTAATTCCAACAGCTAGCAGCTCACCGCTAACAGCTAACAGCTCTATCCAATCATACATTGAACCGAAAATGCATCACGTCTCCATCTTTTACCAGATAGTCTTTTCCTTCGATGCGGAGTCTTCCCGCTTCGCGGGCTGCAGCTTCTGATCCGAATTTGACAAAATCATGATAGCTGATCACTTCAGCCTTGATGAATCCTTTTTCAAAATCAGTATGGATCACACTTGCTGCTTGTGGCGCTTTCCAACCTTCATGAATGGTCCAGGCACGAACTTCCTGAACACCGGCTGTGAAATAGGTTTGAAGGTGCAATAATCTATAGGCCGAACGGATCAAGCGGTTCAGGGCAGGTTCTTTCATTCCATATTCCTGCATGAACATATGCTGGTCTTCGGGATTTTCCATTTCCGCGATCTGTTGTTCAATGGAATTATTCATGATGATGACCTGGGCATCTTCACCCTTCACGGCTTCCTGCAGAATCTTCGAAAACTTGTTGCCCGTATGCATGGAAGCTTCGTCCACATTGGCTACATAGAGCACAGGTTTTGCCGTGAGAAGAAAAAGATCCGCAATGGCTGATCGCTCTTCGCGCGAGAGTTGTAATTCACGGATGTTCTTTCCTTTTTCCAGGTGTTGTTTGCATCGGTTGAGGATATCGAGTTCTGCTTTGGCCTTCGGGTCGGTCTTGGACATTTTTTCGGCGCGGGAAATTTTCTTCTCAACGCTTTCAAGATCTTTCAACTGGAGTTCTGTATCGATGATCTCTTTATCGCTTAGCGGATTGATAGGTCCTTCGTCGCGAAGAATGTTCTCGTCTTCGAAACAGCGGATCACATGAATGATGGCATCTACTTCACGAATGTTGCCCAGAAATTTATTTCCCAGCCCCTCGCCCTTGCTCGCCCCTCTTACCAGACCGGCGATGTCTACAATTTCGATCTGTGTTGGAACAATACGGTTGGGTATCACCAGCTCGGCCAGTTTTTTCAGCCGGTCGTCTGGAACATCAACCAATCCAATGTTTGGATCGATGGTACAGAACCGGTAATTACTCGCCTGTGCTTTGGCACTGCTGCTGACGGCATTGAACAAAGTTGATTTTCCTACATTGGGCAACCCCACGATTCCTGCTTGCAAAGCCATTTGAAAAAGTCAAAGGTTAAAAGTCAAAAGATAAAAGTTGGAAGCGGAGTGGGGAGAGTACAAGTTCAAAGTTGAGAGTTGAGAGTTCAGAGTTCAGAGTTCAAAGTTCAAAGCTCAAAGCTCAAAGCTCAAACCTCAAACCTCAAACCTCATAGCTCAAAGCTCATAGCTCATAGCTCATAGCTCATAGCCTTCACTCCTCACTCACTTCCTTTCTTCGGGGCGCAAATATAATGTAATCAGGCTTTATAGAAGAATGCCTATTGATTCTCGGCAGGAACATTCATTACCAGTTCGCTTAAAGCGCTTTTGCCTTTGATATTATGAGCAGCCCAGCGCAGATGCCAGATGCCTCCCTCCAGAACGGATACATGCTGATATCCCTGTGAAGCCATCCAGGCTGCAGCATCATACAGCAGATCTTCATTGTTGAAGCCGTAAAGCACGATCGGCTCCGATTTGGAGGGCAGTTGATTGCCTTGTTTCAATTCTGAAAAAGGAATGTTGACGGCGTTTTTTATCTGGCCGATATTCTGCCAATAATTTTTGGACTGGTTGTTGAATTCAGCAGAGGAGCGTATGTCGATCAGCGTTAGTTTCTTTCCTGATTTGATCATATCATTGAGTGCATCACCTGAGATGACTTCATAATTCAATTTTCTTGTCCAGTAAGACTGCTTTCCTTCATTGACCGCGAAACTGCTCCATTCATCCATTCCACCAAACAGAACACTCACGTCTTTCACGCCTCTTGCCATCAGCATCTTTGCTGCTTTCGGACTATCGTCGCCATCGTCATCGATCAGCAGCACCGGTTTGTCGGGAACGACAAAAGAATTATTGCTGTTCCATTTTTCAAAAGGCAAATTGACTGCGCTTGTAAATTTTCCCTGGATCCTTGCTTTTTCAGATGCAGACAATCCATTAAAAACGGAATCGGTGCGGATGTCAATAATATAATAGGGTTTGCCGCTGGCAAGCCGTGAAGAAAGTTGTTTTGAAGAAATGATCTTGTAAGGAACAGTAGTTTCAATGGTATAGCTGGAACAGGGATCAGACTCTATGCCCTGAGCGTAAAAATTTGTAAGTCCGCCGTTGATGTTGTAGATGCGGGTGAACCCGCTATCAGCAAGGAGCCGGGACGCCCTTCTGCTTCTCTGGCTGTGCGAACAGTATACAAAAAGCGGACGGTCTTTATAAGCATTTAATTCTTTCCATCTTGCTGGAAGCTGGCGGATATCAATGTGCATCGCGTTTTTCAGATGGCCAATATTCAGGCTTTCCGCCATTGAAGAAGTATCGTGAAATTCGCCATCGCTACGTACATCCAGAATCACATAGTCCGGATTGGCTTTAAGTGTATTGCAAAGATCTTCCGGGTAAACTGTTTTGTATTTGACATTATCTGCCTTGAACTGTTGGGAAAAGCCGGTTGTGATTGACAAAGAGAGGAGGAAAGCAAAAAGCAGTTTCATAAAATAAAATTTGAATGAAGCAGTCAGTCAGCCCGAGACTGGTTCACAATTTAGTTTTTTAATTGGATGCACCATTTTTGATTTGATGGACGGATGGAAGCATTTTCTCTTTAAAGATTTATCTTGAGCGCAAAACCTCTGTATGGCTTTGAGCAGGATCTGGGCTGCTTTCATCATCATTGCAATTGTGGTAGCTACTGTAAGGGTGATGGTTACCGATAATAAACTGGTATTTAGTTCCATGGTCACGGGTAAAGCAGGAGACACCATCAGATTAAAAAAAGCCGATACCAGTTTGCTTGCTCCCTCGATGCTGAAGCAACTGGACTCCTCAAAATCACTCACTCAGGGCAACAGAATGCTGATGCGATCATCGGACAGGCAGCTTCAGTATTTCCAGGTACAAAGTGCAGATGGCATCATTGAAACCTGCAAGAGCGCAGTGAACATCAGCATCGGATTGATCGGCATCATGGCGCTTTTCATGGGATTCATGAGCATAGCCGAAAGGGCAGGAGGGATTCGATTACTCTCGCGCATCATCGGTCCGTTTTTTTCCCGTCTCTTTCCTGAACTGCCAAAGGATCATCCAGCCATGGGACATATGGTGATGAACTTCTCTGCCAACCTGATGGGCCTCGACAATGCAGCTACTCCGTTTGGCATCAAGGCCATGCAAAGTTTGCAGGAACTCAATCCACACAAAGAACGCGCTTCGAATGCACAGATCATGTTCCTTTGCCTTCATGCTTCCGGACTCACGCTCATTCCGGTAAGCATCATTGCAGCAAGGGCTTCCGTGCGTCCGGCGGCAGCAAATCCAACAGATATTTTTATTCCCTGCATGATCGCAACATTCTGCGCAACGGTTGCGGCCATGATGATTGTTTCATTCAAACAAAAGATCAATATTTTTCAGCCCGTGATCCTGGCATGGATTGGTGGCATATCTGCTTTCATTGCGCTGCTGGTTACTTATCTCACAAGATTGAAGTCGGATGAAGTGCAAAACTTTTCTGCTCTATGGAGCAATGTATTGATCCTTGCGATTTTTC
Organism: Flavisolibacter sp.; assembly: GCA_045805145.1. GTDB lineage: Bacteria > Bacteroidota > Bacteroidia > Chitinophagales > Chitinophagaceae > Flavisolibacter. The sequence continues at coordinate 20,055 of JBJMLU010000162.1, forward strand.
TTTTTATCATCCTTGGAGCGCTCTATAAGAACATCAATATTTTCGATGCCTTCATTGAAGGAGCAAAAGGCGGTTTTGAAACAGCAGTGCGCATCATTCCCTATCTGGTGGGAATGTTGGTGGCCATCAGCATGCTGCGAACCAGTGGCAGTTTTGATGCGGTGATCGAAGGCATGAAACAATTTTTCGGCGCTTTGGGTACCGATACAAAATTCGTGGATGGTTTGCCTACGGCGCTCATTAAGCCATTGAGCGGAAGTGGCGCGCGCGGAATGATGATCGACACCATGAAAGCACATGGAGCCGATTCTTTTGCGGGAAGACTTTCCTGTGTTTTGCAGGGATCATCAGATACCACATTTTATGTGATCGCTGTTTATTTCGGAGCGGTCTCTGTAAAAGATACGAGGTATTCGGTAGGAGCGATGCTGCTTGCTGATTTGGTGGGAATACTTGCTTCGATCTTCTTGGCTTATCTTTTTTTTGGAACATCCAAATAAAAAAAGCTGCTCAGATCTTGAGCAGCTTTTGAAATGATTTCATATTTAGGATCAATTCCTGAATTCCCTATTTGAGGTATCCATAATATTCGTCGTCTGTTGCAGTATCCCACCATACAGGAACGCTCCATGCATTTAGATCATTCGCATGGGGATTGAGGGCAAGGGCATTGTTCAAATTGTAATTCAATTCGAGTGTTGAAGGTAATTTCCAACGACGCTGCCAATACCTGGGATCTGTTTTAGAACCACCGGTATACAGAGCCTGGCCTGCGAACAAAGGCCCGCGATCATAGCCCGGATATATCACACCATAGCTTCCAATATTACCGGCGCTAAAATTAAACCGGCGCATGTCGTTCCAGTTTTCAATGCTGCAACCCATGGCAATATATTTCTGAAGCATGATATCCTTCATGGTCAATTCACCTGCACCCTGAGCAACCGCGGGACTCGCCAGATAAGTATTGATAGCCGTTTGATCCATAGGATCCATATCAGGAATGATAAAACCAGCAGAAGATTTATCATAGCCGCCACCTTTCCATTGGGTGAGTTTAGCCTGCATCATGTCCAGATGCGCCTGGATGCCTGCCCTGTAGGCGGTGAATGCATTGCTAACATCACCTTTTCTCATATACACTTCAGCTTTTATAAAGTTCATCTCGTGGTAGGTCAAAATCTCCTGGTCGGAAACGGGACGCACCTGAAATGAACCGGTAGAACCAATAGCGCCTGCTGCACCTGCAGCTGCGGAAGGATACCAGTTAAGGTCTGTCATCGAGTTGACATTGGCTGTACCATATTGTAAAGAGCAGCTACGCAGGTTTACATAAGCAGTATCTCCGGCAAGTATATAGTTAGTACTGTTGATGAACATGGAGCCCGCCTTATAGGTTACCGTTACATCATTACCGCTGGTGGTATAAACGCGTCCTGCCGCCACCTGGGCAGCAATGAAATTCGCACGTTCCGTGGCATCGGCAATCGTGTATTTGAGATTCGTATTGGAGGCGGCATAGCTCTCGGTTGCAATCGAAGTAGGACTACCAGATTTCACCAAACGTGTTGCAGGACCATAAGTATCTACACCTATAGAACGGTTCCATGTATAAGAAGTCACTTTACCACTGGCATCAAGTTGAATATTGGACATGGTTGCAGGAACAATTTTGCTCAAGCGGGGGTCGGGAATACCGGCGCCACGCATGTTTGCCAACAGGTTGTAATGAAATTGAGAAATACGCTGGTTACTTCCTTCTGCTGCATAATCCCAGTTTCCATTTGTTACTACGGGATCGCCAATCAAATAATCGGTTGCAGTGCTGTTGTTAAAACCTGGTCCTACTGTATTGTCGGCATTGGATTGAGGCCCTTGTGACAAACAATACAAAACAGAATCGGTATTAAACAGGTTTGCTTTCTTTGAGAGTCGAAGCATGTAACGTGCTTTCAATCCCCAACACAATTTGATCCACTTGCTCACATTGCCGTTGTTCCATAAATCTCCGCTGCTTAGTGCGGGTGCTCCCACTTCCTGGGTCTTACTGAATAAAGCAATTGCTTCATTGAGTTTGGACATACATCCATTGTAAATGGTTTTGCCATCACTATAAGCAGGACTTGGGGTTGCTGTCAATGCCTGTGTGTAGGGCATCTCTCCATAAATATCCAGCATCAGCATAAAACCCATGGCATGGAATACATCAGCAACAGCCATATAATGATAAGCACCCTGTTTTTGAGCAGCAGTGTACAAATCATTGAGGTTGGATGCTGTGGTCACAAACCACTGCTGATAAGGAGTTGTATTGCCTGCGTGTGCGATCCAGGTTGTACTAAGCGCATTACCGGTAGCTGAATTGCTATAATATACTCCGGCAGCACATGCAGTCCGGAAATTGGAAACCCCGGAGGTGTACTGGAAGAAATGTTCGATCCAGGGCACCCTGTTTTGAATCAATACGCTGGAGTTATTTGGATTATCCGGATCCGTGTTCACATCCAGCCACTTTTTACAGGAAGCCAAACTCAATAGGAGTACGCAACCCAGAATTATATATTTTGATTGTTTCATAATTTATTTTATTACGAATTAGAACTTAAGATTTACTCCGAATGTAACAGCAGATACGGCAGGCACTCCGAGGTAATCAATACCTGTAGAACCAGAACCGCCTGTTCCTCCTGCAGCACTCACTTCAGGATCCATTCCCTTGTAATTTGTCCAGGTAAAAAGGTTGGTGCCAGTTAAGGTTGCTGAAATTCCTTTGAATGTTTTTTGAGACTTTAAGAAATTGCCGAAGTCATAGGTCAATGAAAGGGAACGCAATTTTAACCAGTTAACCGATGTAATGAAATTCAGGGAATTGGCCGCATAGTTTTCCCAATACGCCTGAATCAAAGAGTTACCTGAAACCGTTCTTCCATTAATAATATAATTCTGACCCGCAGCATAGGTCCTGCTGATATCAGCTCCGGTCTGGGCATTCACTCCTGTAACAGTAACAGATTGACGATCGTTCGCCAAAGTTTGTTTGCTCAAACCGTTTAAGACCATGAAATATTCCGTACCGTTGAATACATCACCTCCCCTGCGAATGTCGAGCAGGATGGATAGCATAAAGTTTTTATAGTGAAAGGTATTTTCAAAACCCATAATGAAATCCGGCTCGCGGTTGCCTACCGTCAAATCAGCTCCTGTATAAAACTTATACAATCCTGTAGTAGTATCCACCTGGTAACGGCCGTTCATCATTTCAGTTCCTTTGGAATCCATTTCATGCAGATAACGCTGGCCAGTCAAACCAAGGAAGTATCCACCATTGGGAACAGAGGCTGCCTTTACAGTTCCGAACTGAGCATCGGTTGGATAGAAATAAGATACACCGGGAAGGAAGGTTCCGAGTGTGCCCCTATTGTAGGAGAAGTTGAGCATGACATCCCATCCAAAATTCTTTTTCGAAATTGCTCTGCCCGTAATGCCTATTTCCATGCCCTGGTTAATGACCGAGCCAGAGTTGATTGAGCTCAGGATATATCCATTGGCATTTGACAAACGTGGTGAGGCAATTTGATTTGCAGTCTGGGTATGATAGTAGGTATAATCCAGATCAATACGGCCACTGAGGAATCTAAACTCTCCACCCACTTCCCAGGAATCCTGAATTTCAGGTTTCAGATAAGGATTGCCTCTCACGTACTGATTACCGATCCCGGTATAATTGCCGACGCTAATGGGAGAATTTACATAGGTATTCGTTGCATAAACATTGGCATCTTTACCCACTCTGGCCCAGCTTCCACGCACTTTACCGAAGGAGAGAATACTGTTCTTGGCTAACAATTGTGTAAAAACAAAAGATCCGCTAAGAGAAGGATAAAAATAGGACTGATGTTCTACAGGCAATGTGGACGACCAGTCATTGCGTCCTGTGGCGGTAAGATAGACAAGGTCTTTATAAGACACACCAACTTCTCCATAAGCTCCTACCAAACGTTTGTTTCCGGTTGCTTCTGTAAAAAATTTATTGGCCTGGGCAATATTATTGAAGCTAACGGTACCCGCGGTAACAAAGCCATAACCCCATTGGTTTTGACTTAATGTATGGGTATCTTCTGTGGTTGATCCCACCATCAGGTGCGTATCAAAATCTCCAAATCGCCTATGAAAATTACTCATGACCATGGTCGTGATATACCGATAGGTATACTGGTCTTTGCTCAGGCGTCCATTCTGATAGGTCTGACTCAGGGCCGAACCCGGAGCTACAAAAGTTGTATCATCTGTGTTGTACTGGTCGTAACCCACACGACCTGTAATATCCCACCAGTTGGTTAGTTTAAAATTGGCGTTTACATTTCCGGTAAAACGATTGGTGACCGAAGTCAATCGATCCATATTGATGATCCAGTAAGGATTATCTACATCGTTTTCCAAAGGCTGGGTACCAGCGAAGGGACGATATTGCGTACCATCCGGATTGAGGTAATGGGTCATATCAAAGGTTTGGGGCCAGCTATAGACTTCCTGCATACTTCCCACACCACTGATTCCAAGTCCAGACCACAAACCGCCTGTAGTTAAGGTTCTATCCATGTTGGCAACAGAATACGAAACATTCGAACTCAGATCCAGCCTTCCGTATTTCTGCGTGCCGTTTAAACGGAATGTAGTTTTATCATAGCCTGTGCTGGGAACAATACCGGTTTGCTTAAAATTAGATCCCGATAAAAAGAAAGAACCATTTTTTGTACCGCCCGACACGTTTACATTATTATCATATACAGTACCGTGTTGAAAGAAATTTCCGATGTTGTTATAGATTGGCGTGCCGGCTGGAATCTTTGGACCCCATGACCTGTATTCATTTGTAGTGCCTAAAATGCCATTGGTGGCATAATAACCGGGACCAAATTCAGTTTGCGCTTCGGGCAATTTATCTGCCCAGGAGTTACTGATTTTGCTATTGACATTCACCGTTACATTACCTTCCACTCCTTTCTTTGTTGTAATAATCACAACACCATCGGCTGCTCTCGACCCGTACAAGGCTGCCGCTGCTGCACCTTTTAACACCGTAAGGGTTTCAATATCCTCGGGGTTAATATCCATAATACGGTTGGAGAAAGTTGTATTGCTCCGCGACATTCCATCCGTACCGGTATTACCTGTAACGGTGGTGGAGTTGTCATAGATAATTCCATCCACTACAAAGAGGGGCTGGTTCTGCCTGCTATCGGAGGTGGAGTTACCGCCACGAATAGTGATGGAGGCACCTGCACCCGCCGCACCACTGAATTGGGTAACGTTTACACCAGGAACCTTACCAGCCATGGAATTGACGATGTTGGTATTTTTGTTTTTCATCAGCTCCGACGCATCCAGTTCTGTAACCGAATATCCTAATGCTTTTCTTTCTTTTCTAATACCCAGTGCCGTTACTACCACTTCATTCATGTTGCCCCCTGAAGTTTTCATAGTAAGAGTAAAAGCAGTTCTGTCATTCACTTTTAATTCCTGCGAGTCATAACCTACGGACGAAAGCACTAAAGTTTCACCAGTCGCGGCATCGATATTGAAATGGCCGTTGGCATCTGTTTGTGTAAACCGGTTCGTGTTTTTAACACTGACGGTTACGCCTTGTAGTGGAGTTTGATTTTCTCCCCTTACCGTGCCGCTAATATTTCTTTGCTGTGCCAATCCTTGCATAGGCAACATAACTATCAGCAGCAATAAAAAGCTCAATAGCTGTAGCAGTCTTCCCATAATAAGCGTTTTTAAAATGTTAGTTGTGTCAATTAAAAGTTTAGTCAAAAAAATTATTTTACCAATGAATATTACAACACCTGTATTCCTATTTTTTTATAGGGTTCGAGCTCCGTTTCATCGGGTGAGCATTCCGTGATCAGTGTATTGATCTTGTTGCACTCACAAACCTGGATCGGTTGCTGGGAATTTATTTTTTCAGCAATCGTGAGACAAACCAGTTCCCTTGCTGATTCAATCATCGCCTTTTTGATCTGCACCACTTCCCAGTCATTATCAGATACGCCATTCTCAATATTGATGGCATTAATTCCAAGGAAACAAATATCTGCCCTGATCTGCCGGATGCGTGATATGGCTTCAAGACCTACCGTGATCTTCGAATTCTTGGAGACCTTGTCTCCAATCACAATCACATCGATGTTGGGATGGTTCATATATTCAAAGATGGCAGGAATGCTACCGGAGATAAAAGTGGCATGAAGATTTATCGGAAGGGCGCGCGCCAGTTCAATGATGGTGGTACCTCCTCCGGTCAATACAAACATGCCGTCTGTGATCATGGAAGCCGCTTTTTCCGCAATGATTTTTTTCTGCGTATAAGAATATACTTCCCTGGATGTGTGATGACCATTGTGAAAAGAAGGGGAGAGCGCACCGCCATGGACCTTGATCAACTTGCCGGCTTCGGCCAGTTCCTGCAGGTCCCTTCTGATCGTATCATCCGAAACCCGGATGTGCTGACTCAGGTCAGTGCTCAAGACTTTGTTGTGCAGGTTGACCTGGTGCAGGATGTAGGCCTGTCTTTCTCTTTTAAGCATTCAAGAAGCAGTTGCCGGGCGAAAATAGGCGAAATTCCTGCACAAAACCGCAAAACCTTGGGATTTAATTAAGAAGAAGCTGCAAAAACGCATTAATGAGTTGGTGGTTGATAGTTGGTCGTTGGTAGATGTTGGTGGAAGAGAAGTTAATGGTTGATAGAAAATTTAAGATCGGAAAAGAAGGGTGAGAGTTGTATTTCTAAAAATGGATTTTGAATTGAATTATAGAGAAGGATAAAGAATTTACGAAAGGATATTGCCAGTTTTTTCTAAAGAATCAATTCAACGTGAAGCGGGCACTGAGTCCGAGAGCCGCTGGTTCAAAGAAAAACTCGTTTGTGAAATTGAGCTCCGGCTTCCAGTCCAGCGATAAATTGACCGGAAGACCTGGAATTTTATAATCCAATCCAACAACTCCCTGTAGTCCTGCCATGGCCGGTCGCGAGAATCCGACGTACATGCCGCCTCCATAGAAATAATTGAAGCTGGTGCCTGCAAAGGGTTTATGTTTTTCCACGAGTAATCCCAACGCCAACGGATCACCAAAACTAAGCAGGGTCTCCACGGCTACCTGGTCTTTGATAAAATATTTAAAGGACACAGAATTGTTGACCACAGGAGCCCTGCTGCTGAAACGGATACCAATACCCATTTTATAATCCTGCGTTTTTTGGGTTTCCTGTGCATCGACGGAAATTGAAATTACCAATGCCCAGATGCTAACGCCAATCATTCCTGCCTTGTTCATTGTTGCTGTTTCCCCGTAAACGGATAGCCGGAGTATGAATTGCCAGTGGAAAAGTTAAAAGAAGGCTGCTAGCTGTTAGCTGAGAGCTGCTAGCTTTTTCTTAGTTGTAGCCTTCGGCGGAAGTAATGTTTTTATAGTAGCAACATGGGGAAGCTGTCTTAATATCAAGGGGATTGCTTCGCTTCGCTCGCAATGACGTCGATAGGTTTCGACCTTCCAATATTCGAGAGTTCGACCTGGTCTTATCTAAAAGGCCAGACTAAAACCTGTAGTAAGCTCCGTAGTTTAAACGTCATTGCGAGCGAAGCGAAGCAATCCCCTCGATCTTAAATCAGCTCATTCATCTTGTCACTATAAATAACAACGTTCTCGCCGAAGGCTACAACTAAGAAAAAGCCAGCAGCTCTCAGCTAACAGCTAGCAGCTTTCCTCCTTCCTCATTCCATTAGCTCATACTTCGTCAACGGGCGACGTTTAATGAGCCAGCGGAATTTTTCCAGTCTCATTTCGTTGGGACGTTTTTGGGAGATGGGATAGAGTGTGCCTTTCAGGTCATTCCTGAAAACAACTTTGTTCATTTCACCCTTGTCAAAATAAATATAGATCGCATCACTCTTGGTTTGATTGACACCCGTGTAAGCACTGTCCTTGTCCTGCAAAAAATAAACAGATTCCGCAGTTCCCCGTGCACGTACCGAGTCAATAGTGCCTTCTTTGAAAAATCCGTCCATATGCGTCGATTTCACCTGGTTGTACACACCAGGTTCCACTTCGCTCACCATGAAACTGTTGTCCACTACACGAAAACGATCTGCTTTTTTATTTTTTGTATACAGGTAAATGGTATCACCAGTGATCTGGTTCTTCTTGCTCCACACCACAGGATCGAAATAAAGATGAAAGATGGAATCCTTGAAGGAATAAAACAGACTGTCGCTCACCGACTGCACAGAATCGGAAAACACACGCACATGACGATAGGCTTCGAAGTAACGGTTGGTACTGTCCTTTTCTTTTAAACCCAATTTTTTTAGAGTAGCCGTGTCTTTATAAAGGTCTGTGAGTCGTGCAGAAAATAAAGTATCGGCACTGACATAAATCGAATCCTTGTCCTGCCGGATGATCATGAGCGGTTTTCTGGTTGCAAGAAAAGCATCTTTCTTTTTATCGATCTGGATCCGGTCTGCAATCACAATGGTTCCTTTCGCCGTATCGCGCATCACCGCCCGGCCTTCCAGTTGCACTTGTGAGGTCTTGTCGTCATTGGCTATGCGGTCTGCGGTAACCGTCATCGACTTGTCTTCCATGGTGGTGCGCGAACCGAATTCCGCATGACTGTTGGCGAGGTCATAAAATCCTTCGCGGGTCCTGATCACTCTTTTACTGCTATCCTGGATATAGGTTTGTGCAATGAAACGTGCCACCTGCGATTCGGTATTGTACAAAAGCGAATCGGTTTTCAGATAGTAAGCAGGATCTTTCAGTTCTACATTGTTCTTGAAATAAATATCGTGGAGGTCGGTATAATAAATGCCTTCCTTGCTTGTCAGCACAGATTTTTTGTTGGTTACCCGTCCGCCGTTCTTATAAGTACCTATCTTATTGTTCACATCATAATCCAGGTCGGGTGTGGTCAGCGTAGTTCGGCTATCAACAAGCCTTACATTTCCACTGAGATAG
>JBJMLU010000163.1:0-14669 GCA_045805145.1 Flavisolibacter sp.
CTTTAGTTGCGTCGCACACTTCAGGGTTCAGTAATTCTAGTGAGCAAGGCATTGAGTAAGCGAGTAACACTATTCTACTACATGAACAAAACGTTCAGCTGATTCAATGTGGGAGATTGCTTCGCTCCGCTCGCAATGACGTCTAAAGTATAGAGTTAACTAAGGGTCTCAACCATTTGTTCGCAATGACGTACTAAGGTATAGAGTTAACTAAGGGTGTCAACCATTCGTTTAAAGATGTGAGACGAGAGAGGACAGAAGACAAAAGACAGAGGAGAGAAACTAACCGATGAAGAGGACACAAACTAACCGCATCAAAAAACTAATCAAATCATAGGACACTATGGCAAAATCAATTGATTCAAATGATCTGCGATCAAAAAAATTAATTGAATTCTAACACACCACCGCGACTTGATGAACGGCTATCGAAAAATCATACTACTCCAACTTCGTTATGGCCGAAGGCTACAATCTTGAAAACGCTAGCAGCTATCAGCTATAAGCTTCCAAAAAAATCCATCCAAAAATCTGCGATCAAATCCGCTCTTGTGCCCGGAGCCAGCGTTCGGGAATTTCATTGCTGCTGGCCAGCAGGTAATCCTTATAAGAACAGGCAATGAATTGTTTGTCGGGGAGCTGCATCCACCAGCGGCCGGTTTTTTTACTTTGAAGAAAAGTAGTTTCCACTTCTGCAAAAGCTGTGTGGAATTCGTTGAACGAATCTTTTTCTTCCATCAATGCTTCCCTGTTGCCACGGCTTCTTCCATCGAGCAGGTACCAGAGCATGTGACTGATTTGTTTGGCTGTAAGGTTCTCCTGATCTTTCTCGGGACGATAACCATAGATGCCGATGGTTTGCATATGCGGACTCATACCGGCATACTGCATCAGCATGCAGGCTTCTTCGCCGTTCAGTCCATTGGGTGTAAGACTGTTCGCAGGAGCAAATGCATGGGCCAGCACGGAGATGTCGAAAGAAAGCATGTGACAGTTGCGGATCACGGGTTCCATTTCTTCCATATGCTCTTTTACATTTCCTACGCGATAGCAGTCGAAACGCAATTTGTCCATGGTCTCCAGCATGCGTGGATGCATGAAATAACTTTGAAAACCGATGTGGTTGTAGTGACGCATGTAGTTGGGTTCTGCAGTCAGCATTTCCATGAGGAAGTTGTCGCTTCGAAACGGAGAGTCAATGTTGATGTCGATCAGGGCGTCAATACCAACGGCGTCGATCACACGCTTTTCTTCGGCAAATGCATTGTATTGCGACAGGCTGAGGTCGTGCGAGCCGCCAAGGATCACGACGGTTTTTCCTGCCAGGATCATTTCGTGGATCACGATCCTCAGCGCTGCATAAGTATCATTGAGGTTCTTTCCGGTTTTGATATTTCCAATGTCCGCCATCCGCACATCCTGGTGCCAGTAAAAAAGATTGTAAAATTCACTGCGTATGGCATTGGCTGCGCCGCTGTTGTGCAGAAGGGCCGAGCCTCTCTGCTCGCCGCAGCCAACAAAGACCAGGTTCACTTCATCCAGCTCAGGAAATTCATCATCATAAATGCTGATCGCTTTTCCGATCTGCCCTTCCTTGTATCCCGCGTCCATGGAAACCTCACTGAGATCAACCGGATCCAAAAAATCCATTAAAGCTTCTGACATACTGCAAGATTAAGAAAAATCGTGAATGGTTTGGTGAAAGGTGGGGTATGGGTTGCTTAAGGTTGATGCGAGCTGTCAGCTGCGAGCCGTGAGCTTTCTTGGTTGAAGCCTTCGGCGGGACAAGGTTGGTTTTTAGTTGTAACTGCGAGGAGCTGCCTTAAATTCGAGGGGATTGCTTCGCTTCGCTCGCAATGACGTCTTAACCATTACGTTCGCTACAGGCTTCAAACATTCCTTATCATTCCGCCACCTGACTTACGCCTTTACTTTTATAAAAGGCTTGGAGCAGTAGCGTATTTTAAATTAGACGTCATTGCGAGCGAAGCGAAGCAATCCCCTGGAATCAAAAACCTCCATCCAACCATTTGCAACTACAACCAACTTGTTCTCGCCGAAGGCTACAACCTGGGAAAGCTCGTAGCTCGCAACTCAGAGCTCGTAGCTAGCAGCTCACAACCGCCTAAAACAACTCATACCCCACACCATCTTCATTTACGGATCTCAAACACTGCATAGTCCCAGGGTTTCAAACTAAGGTCCTGGTCAACAGATTCTTTCATGCCATCGAATACATTGGTCCAGGTATTTGCGGAAGGATGGTCCAGCCAGGTGAGATGCTGCTTTCCTGCACTCAGGTTGAGGATCACCAACACGCGGTTTCCCTGTTTTTCCCTTTCAAAAGCATAGATGGCTGCATCATTGTTGGTTCGGAGTTTTTTAAATGAAGCATTGGCCGACAGGGCCGGATTATTTTTTCTGAGTTGAAGAAGGGTCTTGTAAAAAGGCGCCCTTGCATATTTAAGGAAATTAATCGTGTCCTTGTAAAAAAAACTGATGCTGTCGAGAACGGGTTCTTCCTGCCCACTGTAAACAAGAGGCACTGAGCGTTCATAAGTTTGGGTGAGCACAGCAAACGGAGCATGAATATATCCAGGCATGGTGCCGTAGTCTGCCCTGTTCCAGCTGTTCTCATCGTGGTTACTGGTGAAGTACATGCGCAGAGCATTACCCGTAAAGGTTCCATTCACAGCGGTCCTGATGCTATCGAGTCCGAATGCAGGACGCTTTCCTTCAGCGATCATCTTCATCATACCGAAGGAGTCCCAGGCATAGGATGCATCAAATCCGGCCTGATGAACCCAGGCTGCATTGCTTTCTGCGAGCATGAAAACATTTTTCATTTTCCTCAGCTCCTTAATGCATTTGGTCCAGAATTCTTTTGGAACGTCTGTAGCCACATCGCATCGGAATCCGTCAACATCGGATTGTGTGATCCAGAATTTCATGGCAGCAATCATGCTATCGACCAACTGCGGATTATTGTAATTCAGTTTGCGTGTATCGGTCCAGTCGTATGGAGACACGGGTTGATGCGTGTTGTTATCGAGTACATAAAAATCCGGATGCGAAGTAATCCAGGGGTGATCGGCGCCGGTATGATTGGGCACCCAGTCAATGACTACTTTAAAACCCATCCCGTGCGCTTTTTTCACCAGGGACTTCCAGTCGGATAGATTACCGAATTCAGGATTCACCTCTGTGTAGCTCGATACCGCATAATAGCTGCCCAGCGCTCCCTTGCGGTCTTTTTTGCTGATTGGATAAATGGGCATGAACCAAAGTGTTTGAACACCCATGCTCTTTAATCGGGCGAGGTGCTTTTCAAATTCAATGAAACTTCCTTTTGGTGTGTACTGCCGCACATTTACTTCGTAGATATTGCCCTGCATGATCCAGGAAGGATGTCCGTCAACGGAACTGTTTTGCGCGCTTGCAGCAATAGAAAGAAGGAATAAAAAATAAAATAGCAGCCTGGCCATATGGATAGTTTGGTAATAAAAGTAGGAAAAGAGTTGGTAGTGGAGGTGGTGGGGTATTAAGGTAATGGGGTATTAAGGTATTGAGGTATTGGGAATTGGGAATTGGGAATTGGGAAGAGAACCGGTTTCTATGAAAATGTCAAGGCGGCAAATCTCTTTAATCAATCCGTGAAATCTAACCTTAATCCTGTCATCCGTGATTAAGGAATTAGGAAGAGAACTGGTTTCTATGAAAATATCAGTTCCGCCAATCTTTTCAATGAATCCGTGAAATCCAAACTTAATCCTGTCATCCGTGATTAAGGAATTTGGAAGAGAACTGGTTTCTATGAAAATATCAGTCGGTGAAATCCGAGATCGCCAAAGATCTCTGCGAATCCCTCTGCGTTTTCCTTTCTCTGCGGTGAAGAAAAAGCTGTGAGTCGTGAGCTTTGAGCTGCGAGTATAAGAACAGCTTCTAAAGAACCATAAACCAAAAACAAAAAACTAGAAACTGCATCTGTTGGGCTTGCTGTGAAAGATCTTCCTTATTTATCTTTACTCACTTTTAACCATCGCCACTGCTTTTATGGATAGAGAGTCTCCGGCCATAAAGGATATTTTTCTTGCGGATGATAACACGAACGATTGCCTTGCATTCGAGAAAGCGCTTCTCAGCATCCATCCAAAATTCAGGCTTACTACTGTAACAAACGGGGAAGAATTGCTCCAACTTCTTTCTCATTATGTTCCCGAGCTTCTGTTCCTGGATCTGGAAATGCCTCTTCGAAACGGGATTCAATGCCTTCAGACGATCCGCTCCAACCGATTGTTACATCACCTTCCGATTATAGTTTTCACCGCCACTCAGCGACTCAATAATATTCAGGTGGCCTACGGTATGGGCGCCAACCTTTTCTTTATCAAGCCCCGAAATTTCGAATCCCTTGTTTCTTCACTTCGAACCATTCTCTATTTGGACTGGAACGACCCCGAAGCCATCACACAAAAACATTTCGCCAACAATCAGTATCAGCCGTTCCGGCTCAACCTTGTTTAGTCTGGGGCTGGTTTTGATTTTGCATGTGGCTGGGTTATGAGAAAAATATTAATTCCTGCTCTGATGCTTTTCACCCTTTGTGCTTCAGCGCAGGACCAAACCGTGAAGAATTTGCAGGCCGAGGCTTCAAAAACCATCAAGAAAGAAACCGACACTATTCCGCGCACCTGGCGAACCGGCGGAATTTTCAATCTGAATCTATCCCAGGGATCACTGAGTAATTGGGCGGCTGGTGGAGATAAATTCTCTCTCTCCCTCAATACCCTTCTGAGTGCATATGCATTCTATAAGAAAAACAAAGCAAGCTGGGACAATACCATAGACGTAAACTTTGGTTTTGTTAATACAACTACCCTGGGCAACCGAAAGAATGATGACCGTTTTGATGTATTGAGCAAATATGGTCACGCGATAGCACCAAAGTGGAATCTGGCAGCACTGTTCAATTTCAGGACACAGATGGCCAAGGGTTATACCTATGGCGCCGACAACACCAAGACATTTTCATCAGCCTTCCTTTCTCCTGCCTATGTGCTTCTCAGTCTCGGTCTTGATTTCCGGCCTACTCAGAATTTTTCGCTCTTTCTTTCGCCTGTTACGGCGCGATGGGTTATTGTTCGCGATGATAGCCTGGCAGCAAAAGGCGCGTATGGCGTAGAACCGGGCAAGAACAGCCGCTCTGAATTCGGAGCATTTGTTTCTGCTACCTATCTCAAGAACTTAAGTCCCACCGTGAGCTACAAAGGAAGACTCGACCTTTTTTCCAATTACAAACACAACCCGGAAAAAATAGACGTGTACATGACCAATATGTTTGCAGTGAAACTTTCAAAAGTGCTGGCGGCAACCTGGAATTTTGATCTGATTTACGATGATGATGTTCGAATGTTCGGACCCAATCACAATGAAGCCGCCTGGCAGGTGAAATCATTGATCGGATTGGGAGTGATGTTGAAATTTTGATAAAGCGCAGGAAGGAAAAGCGGAGAAACAGAACGAAGAAAGAGAAAGAGAGTGAAAATCGGAGCGTAGAAAGAAAGCAAAGGCAAGTAATAAAATTAGTAAACTTCGTACTCTGTTCTGTTTCTGCGCTCTCTTCTTCGCTCTTCTCTTTTATATTCGCGGCCGATGCAAATTGGATTTGAACAGATCGCGCTGCTTTGTGTTGCCGCTTTCGCCGCAGGTTTTGTTGATGCCATCGTTGGTGGAGGAGGACTAATTCAAACACCGGCCACGCTGGCGCTGCTCCGGTCTTTTCCGGTGGTGAATGCCATTAGCTCTACCAAGATCCCTTCGTTCAGCGGCACTCTTTTCGCCGCAAGACAATACATCAAAAAAGTAAGGATCGATAAATCGCTCGCTGCTGTGATGTGCACCGTAGCTTTCTTTGCTTCCTTCGGCGGTTCGGCTGTACTCACACGCGTGAACAATGCTTTCATGAAACCATTTTTGCTGGTGGTGTTGATACTTGTTGCCATTTACACGTATGCGAAAAAAGATTTTGGTCAGCATGAAGTAAGAGAGCACTCACGTGTACAACAGTTGGCATATGGTGTGGCCCTTAGCCTGGTCATTGGTTTTTATGACGGATTTGTAGGACCTGGTGCCGGAAGTTTTTTGATTCTGGGTTTTATTTCACTGTTGGGATTTGATTTCCTGCATGCATCGGCCAATGCCAAGCTGGTGAATCTTGCTACCAATCTCGGATCCATTTTATTGTTTAGCATGAAAGGAAAAATTATCTGGGTTGCTACCTTGCCCATGGCGGCCTGTAATGCATTAGGTGGAATTATTGGAGCGAGACTCGCCATTGCAAAAGGAAATCAATTCATCAGGATTTTTTTTCTCCTGATCGTTGTTGCTACCCTTTTGCGCTTCGCCTGGGAGGTGGTGAAGGGGTGAATGGTGAATGGTGAATGATGAATAGTGAATAGTGAATGCCAGGCCGCCGTGACCTCAGCGAGGCGGGGTGAATAGGCGAGGCAGTGGATAGTGAATGGTATTGTGAAGCATCAAAATGGAAGGGAGAAAGGCATTTATAGTTTCCTGTTGCGTCCATTTGCAGAGATGATTTTTTTTGGACAAGAATACGGATTTGATCAGGGAAGAGCTTAATGCATAAGAAAACATTAAAGCAGTGGTTTGCGAGCGGATTCGACTGTAATAGTTTACATTTCATTAACCAGAATCGGTGAACTGAATTGTATTTTTCCTTTCAAATTCAACTCCGCGATGGAAAATCATTTTAGAACCTCCGTATTCCCTGAAATGAATGTTCCGCTCGAAAGGGACAAACCCTTTTCGTTTTGCATTGCTGGCGATCTGCCTCATCCAACTTCCCTCTTCCAGATTTTTTCGGCTTCATCCCATTGGGGCAATGAAGATACTCTTACTCCATTTAAACATTTTGTGGCAGTATTGATGCAGGTTGGTGACGAGCCCCGCTCCGGCATTCCAAAGATCATGGACTGGGGTATCACAGCTGACCAGCGTCCTTTTATCGAATGGCAATTCGTAAGAGGAGAAAGTCTGGAAAGACAACTGAGATCTGGTGCTTTTCTTCCATTGGAGGATATTTTAAATATCATTGAAGACCTGTCGCGAACACTCGCTTATTGTCATAACTACGACCTGGTTCACGGCGAGGTTACTGCACACAACCTGCTGTATGACCCGGAAGCCGAAAAATTTCTGCTCACCGGTTTCGGTGGAAGCTTGTTTCAACCGGATCAATTGATCATCGATGACTGCCGCAATGATATTCATGCTGCAGGTAAATTAGTTTATCTATTGTTGACAGGTGAAGTGCTCCACGTGGAGGAAGAAACTACAGTTAACAATATCCTGGCTTCCGGGATCATCCATCGCAGACAGGAGCTCCTTCCTTCCCATCTTGGTATCGCTGAAAAAGAAAAAGAACTCCTGGTTCCCGAATGGCTGATTCAGCTACTGCAAAAATGTTTTGAAAAAAAACCGGCTCGCAGCTTTCAGAAAGGTGTGGAACTGTATGATTTTATTTTGTTGAGCCGGCTGAAGAAAAGCAAGTCGCTTAGCAGCGCTGCTCTGCAGATATCGTACAAAAAACCGGAAAATAAATCTATTTCATCCCGAAGGGCAAATAATCCGGTTGAAGAAAACCGGGTCAGGCTTCCTGAGAAAAAAAGCGTGCGAAGCATTAATAGAAAATTGCCGGTAATTATTTTGTTTGCAGTGATCGTTGTGGGTTGCGGAATCATTTATCTGTTAAGAAATCAGTCCAACAAAAAAGAGCTGCCTATTGCTCGTGAGCAAAGTATTGTTGCCCCTTCCAACACTTCACTTTCCTCCAATACAGGAACGAAGCAGAAACAGCAAAGCATTCAAGCGGCATCTGTTCAAAAAACAGAAAAGCCTGTGATAGCTGCTCATCGCAGTGCTGTTTCGAAAATCATTGCAAAGACTGTCCGGATCTCGAAAACTTCTGTAAAGAAAAATGACGCTGCGCCATATATCCATCCCTGGAAGCCAGAAGGTACCACCGATGATATGCACAAAGGATTAGGCGCCTACCGGGTATTATCGAAAGCTTATTTTTATAATGAGCCGGTCGAGACCAGCAGGAGAAATGCTTTCATTGTTCACTGGAATAATTCGGTGCTGAAACCAATGGAAGAAAAGAATGATTTCATCTATATCGTGTATCACAATATCTGGGGACAAACTTCAAAAGGATGGATCCGCAAAAAAGATCTGGTTGCAGTGAATAATTAAAAAGGGCGTTCTTATATTTAAGAAACGCATGAACAGATGGATGCTTCAGACGACTGGCTGTAAGAAAAGAGAAAAGAAGAAAAGCCATTCAAAAGGATAGAAGAAGATGCCAAAGCTATTTTAAGATATCTGTTGTTTTATTGTGCGCTGATCACGGTTTTATCGCTTACAACCTTTGCGTTGAACTGCCTGTTCTATTCCATCTTTGTGAAAGGCGGTTTACATTATCACTACGGCATCGCTGATGATATTGCATTCTATACTTTTATGGGTTTTTTATTTTTCCTTTGTCTCTTCTCTATAATTATTTTATCAATCGCCTCGTGCTCCCAACAGATCTTGTAACGATCACAATGCGCATGATGTTCGCAGCCTGGTTCCTTTTGATCATGGGCTTATTCATCGACCATCGTTTTAGTTATGGCTATTACCTGGGTCCATACAGAGAACTAAAGAACATGATCGCGCTATTCCTTTCCGGAATCTTCATTGAACTGTTACGAATGCAGATCGTTAAAGTCAGAATGAAGAATAGCGAAAGAATAAAAACACCGGTACAACTCAATAAATGAAATGACTATGGAAATCTTGATCCATCACTTTCTACTATGCCCCGGTACGGTGCGCCAACCAAAACGAGATTAATTCTTGTAAGGACTTAGTTCCAATTTTCTTAAATTAGAAGTGTACCCTGAAGATGCATTGAGCTTTTGAAGCAACATCTTTATTCTTTTTTTGGTGTTTAGCGGAAGCATGGTGGTGACTGAACGATTGACCAATTACGTTGGTTTAGTAGGAATATTATTTACTTTCGAGTTCATCAACTTACTGATTCATCCCTTTATTGGAAAGCTTACTCAATACGTCCCCATTGCCGAATTGGAACAAGAGAAAGTAGCAACGATACATCAAAGCTCATAGATCTTTAGAGAAATGTTGAATCGTATATGAACTTTTCCAACGCCTTGTCCAATTCCTGTTTTAAACAATTATGTCTTTCCAATCTCCTGTCTTTTAGGTTCCCTCAATAAACTTTCATGTATGATAAAAAATTTTTTCAGCGTTGGCTATTTATTGTTGTTTGTTGCATCCGCAAATTGTCAGGACGGTAAATTAGTAAGCCAGACTTCCTACTTGTTTGCCGATACTTCTATAAAAAAATTAGAACGAACACTTCCTGATGTTCAGTCTGTACTTAATTCAGTAGATTTTTATAGCATCACTTATTTGTCGGATGGACTGAAAGTAAATGGCTATCTGGCTGTTCCCAAAAAACAGGGAATGTATCCGGGAATTATTTGTAACCGCGGTGGAAACAGGGAGCTTGGGGCATTAAACGATGTGCAGATTTTTCGTGTGCTCGGGATGGTTGCAAGCTATGGCTATGTATGTATCGGCAGTCAATATAGAGGAAATGGAGGTAGCGAAGGCAAGGAAGAATTTGGCGGAGATGACGTAAATGATGTATTGAATCTTATTCCCGTTTTATCATCTATTAAAAAAGCTGATACTTCTCGCCTGGGAATGTATGGATGGAGCAGGGGTGGAATGGAAACGTTTCTGGCGCTTACCAAAACCTGTCGTATGAAAGCAGCTGTGATCATGTCGGGCATGTCAGATGCTTTTATAACGATTAAGAAAAGACCTCAAATGGAGAACCAGTTTAAAGACCTGGTTCCGGGTTATGCGCAAAACAAAGATTCTGTTTTAAAAACACGTTCTGCAGTGAGCTTTGTAGACAAAATTTGTCCAACCACACCGCTATTGCTTTTAACCGGAACTGCCGACTGGCGTGTGTCGCCCGAAGAGCAATTGGAAATGGTGAACAGGCTTTACGAGATCAGGCATCCAATGCGCTTTGAAATGTTTGAAGGCGGGCAACACAATTTGATCGAGCATGCTGAGGAAGTGCAGCATTCCATAAAAGTATTTCTCGACCATTACGTTCGTGACAAACTAACCTATCCCTCATTAGAACCACATGGGAATTGATAAAATTAAAATCTCAAATTCATCCAGGTCCCGCACATCCTCATGTACTTAACCTTGCATTGAAGCGACCATGATACTTCAATAAGTTTTCCAGGCGTGTAAAAATTTAGAAATGTCGTGTAAATCTTTTTTGGAAATTTCAATGTGTTTAAATGACGGCATCACGCCCAAACCATGACGCATTTGGAAGCGTTTTATCAACTGTGGTGCAGGATTGGCGTTGATGGCGGGGCCTAGTCCGCCTTCGCCACCGGGATGGCATTTTTGACAATTCGCCATAAATACCCGCTCTCCATTGGCAACTCTTTCATTCTTTGGAACAAATGTTTGTTGCGTTAATGGTTCGGCCTTTCTGACAACACAGGATGGAATCATCAGGGCAAATGATAAAAAAATGATGGCTGCGATGGTCAAAGTTTTTTTCATAACTATTCTTTGGTAATCTTCCAGATCACACCAGTACTCATTTGAGGTTGCGGACCTTGCTCCGTCATTTTTACCTGTCCAAAATCAACAACATACAACGCACTGCCGGACGGATTGAATTTGACGGAAACAGGCCTTTCTAATCCTCCTTTGCCTAACCATGATGCCGGGCCATTCCTCTTTCCCTTGTTGATCGCAAAATCTTTTATTACGCCATTCGTTACATCTACACGAACAACTTTGAAGCCAACAGGAAATTCCACCTTACCGGTTTTGGGGGACATATCTCCGAATTCTGCAACAAATGCTTCTCCGCCATACCCGAATGCGTTGTCTTTCGAAAAATCAATTCCATTGGAAGAGGAATGAACACCAAAAATGGCTGTGGGTTTGGGCGGTGTATTCGGAACAGTTTTCAAAATGGGTTTGACGGCATCTTTGCCGGGTACTTTAAATTCTTCATCATTTGAGATTGGTTTGCCTGCCGAAAAATCAGGCCACCCATACCAGGTATCTTGCCTGATTTCCCAAAGCACATCGCCCGCGCCCCAAACAGGACGACTGCCACGATCATCGAATCCATTCTCAGTAATAAATAATTTTCCATCCGCAGAGAAGGCAAGTCCGAATGGATTACGGAATCCCCAGGCAACCAGTTCTGCGTTGCCACCTGTTAATGGAATTCTCATGATCGCACCATTGCAAGGAACCATTCCTTTTATTACCTGACCTGAGGTTGTGGAAGTTCCATAAGCGGAATAGGCGCCAGTACTTACTTCTTTTCCCGAGCTATCCAAAACGTTTTTTGTTGTATAGTTTTGCCCCGCAAGAATCATGTCTTTACAAGGAATATCATGAAAATCCTTTCTTCTCAGCAGCCATCCAAATTCTTTATTGTCTTCGCCAACCACTGCCGAATTAGTGGCAGTGCCCTGGCCAAAATAAATATAACCATCTTTAATAGCAGGTCCGTTTGTATGATGATCACCAATGCTTGGAAGATTTGAAATCAGTGGTGCAATTGTTCCATCTTTTGTGATCTTTAAAATTCTTCCGCCTTCCATTTCACCACCTTCAGCAACATAAAAAGCTCCGTTGTAAAATGTAATGCCTGTCCACGGTCCATTGCGGGTTCCTTTCGCAATCAGCGTGGTTTTTCCCCCACCATCAACACGAAATAATTTTGGTTCTCCCCAAACCTCACCATAAGAATAACCTGCCTCAATAACATACAAGTTCCCCTCCTCGTCAAAACTACAGGCTGTTGGAAATGTGAGTCCGGTAACGACAGGTTCAATCTTATAACCCTTGGGAAGTGCAACATCGGCGGCATTGAATGTTCTCGCTGGTACACCACTTATTTGTCCACCGCCCTGCGACTTTCGCATACGGTAACATGAACTAAGACAGACTAAGAAGACAAGGAGAATGCTGAACGATTTTACAAATCTGAAAAGCATAACGGTTGGTTTAGACTGAATGAATCAGACGCGGATCAATGGGTTCGATTGAGAGATCGCACTATACTGGCAGTTAATACTTCTTTTGTCATCAGATCTTTTACAAAGTTGCTTTGTTTCCAGTTACCTAATAGCAATTTCACTTCTATGAATTAAAAAAATATGCCAGCAGAATCAATCGACCTGCTATACTACTGATTAGTCAAACTATCGTCTGGTTACAAACAGAAGAGCTTTCTGAGCAGATATAATGAAAACCAAACGCTAAGTTTTTGTAAGCAAAGGAAATAGAAAGTGTATCGCTATCTATCACGTACAAGTGGAAGCGAAAGATTTAAAAGGGATGTTGTACTTAAGGCCCAGCTTAGAGAAACTGCAAATCGCCATCAGGCAGGCTTACACCAGCTATTTCGAAAAGACCTTCAGGACTATTATCAAAGAAATTTAAAAGAGATGCACAATAGTAAGTTCAGTCGACATCGATATAAATAAAAATAAAACGGATGGATAGTACGAACATGCATGGAGCGATTGCGAGATGAAAGCAAAAGTAGAGGTGTATAAATGCTAAAAGCCCCGGGAGATAAGTTTACTCCTGAAAAATCGACACTCTTCCCCGGCTTCGTAAGTGAAAAATCGCATACGGAACCAATAGAGGAAGCCCTCAGTGGTTATCTTTAAAAGCGTGAGAAGAAAAATGTTAACTTCTTATAAGAAATTGATAATATGATTAAGATTAGTCTTATAAGTCTATTAATAATTTTTTCCTGTAATAGCTCTGGGTCAAATAAAATAATAGAAAATTTTACCTCTAAATCTGATTCTTTTGAGCAAGATATACCAGAATTGATGAAAGATAATGACTATAAAAATTTACTAGAATCTGTAGAAAATGGATTGGGATTGAGTTCTATAAAACATGGATTCAACAAATTTCAAATCAGGGTGTGGGAGGAAAAAAATAAAGTAGGCCAAGTAATTGTTCTTGTGAATTCAGGGAAAGGGTGGTCCGGTAACTTATATGATTTTAAATATACCCGAGTGAATAATCAAAAAGTTGATAAAGTAATGGGGAGTAGAAGTCCAATGGACACTCCAATTTCTGGATGGGACAAGATGCTTAATAATCTTTACGATTTAGATATTCTTACCCTAAGAGACTATTCATCAATTCCGAATTATGACGTGGCAACGGATGTGGATCAAGGTTATGCAGTTGAATTAGCCGGAATAAATAAATACCGATCATATACTTACCCTCAACCTGAGGCTATGCAAAAATCTGTACCCGAAGCGGAGAAAATGTTGGAAATTATACAGCTTTTAGATAAAGAATTTAGGTTAAATAATTTTATGAAAAGAAAAACAAACTAGGCTTCTATTCCTCTTGTTGATTGTTTATTTCAAATGTCTTATGTGGTGCAAACTATCGTGCAAATAAAAAAGGCTTTAAGATTGTTGCTCAAAGCCGGTTAATTATCAAAGTGACCCCGGAGAGACTCGAACTCTCGGCCCGCTGATTAAGAGTCAGCTGCTCTACCAACTGAGCTACGGAGTCAAAATGAGAGAGGCTATTGGCTGTTAGCCTTGAGCTGCTAGCTGTGAAAAGTGGATTTTTGTCAGGACGGAATTTTATTAATCATCACAAATAAAGCTGCAAAATAAAGAATCGAAAACCATTCAGGAAATTAATTCCCTGTACAAACGTGCGCCAGGTTCTCCAGTGTTTTGTGAAGAAGGTCTGATTTCTGGCCAGTGCATGATGCAAAGGCCGCAGTTTTTCAATCGTCGCTAACTGTAAACCATCAAGGCGGACAAAAAAAGAGCATTCGAATACACGAATGCTCTTCCCTTGTAATTGCTTTTTTAAAGATGATGAAGAATACTGTCTGCTGTTTGCAAATGCATTTGAATATGCGGCAGGTATTGACTCGCATAATTGCGAATGTTCTGATTGTTTCCTGAATTCACTTCATTTTGAAAGATCGTTAGTGTCTTTGTGTGATCGTTCACCTGACTGTTCAAATACGCTGTGTCAAAAGAATAGCCAGATAAACTGTTCAGGCGGGTCATCAGAGCCCTGTGTTCTGCATCCACGCTATCAGATACTGCAATGCCAGCAGTGGAGCCGGTGGACTTCAGGTCGGTTTGTGCCTGGCCGTGTTCCGTTACCATCATTTGTCCGAAAGAGCGCACCGAAGCGCTGTTTCCCCTGGTTGCTGCCAATTGTCCTGCCTGGATTTCTGCATTGTTACCAACGGCTACTTGTGTCACGAAGGTTTGGTCCATAGAGTTGTTGGTGTTCTTGTTGTCTTTCTTGTCGCATGCTGTTACCAGCAACATGAGCACCGTACCAGATAAAAAGATTTTTTTCATACGCTATGATTTTAGAAAAGAAATAATTGACCCTTTCATCAAAACCTATGCTAACGATACCCTGCCATGAAAACATTTTTGAATTGCCGTTTAGAAAACTCAAAAAAATTTTTTCTACGTCGATGAGGTAAGTCCGAACCC
>JBJMLU010000164.1:0-26214 GCA_045805145.1 Flavisolibacter sp.
CCCCCCCCCCCCCCCCCCCCCCCCCCCCCCCCCCCCCCCCCCCCCCCCCCCCCCCCCCCCCAACCCCCCCCCCAACGAAGTGAGCATCAGGTCGACCACCGATCTTAGTCGAGAGAAAAATCAGTTATGCGGGCAGACAGCTTATTGCGAAACCAAACCCGTGAGGGAAGCGAACATGTAAGAGCGCCTACTTCCTCACACGAAAGGACCAGGTGATCCAGAATTCCGCCACGAGTTCACTTTGTTCATTGAAGCCCGACGAAAGTGCGCGGCAGGTAAGTGGTTCCATTGATAACAGGCACTGGTCAACTGTTGCGCTGATCTTTTGTCCTTCTTCGCAAACAAATTGAATCCTTCCTGATGCCTTCTTATAAAATTTTCCTTCAATAGCAGTAACCAAAATTGAAATAGAAGGATTGTGACGATAGGTATATCCCATGGCTAAAATTCCTGTGCTCATTTCAGCAGCCATACCCAGGCAAGCAA
This sequence comes from Flavisolibacter sp., assembly GCA_045805145.1. GTDB lineage: Bacteria > Bacteroidota > Bacteroidia > Chitinophagales > Chitinophagaceae > Flavisolibacter. The sequence continues at coordinate 487 of JBJMLU010000164.1, forward strand.
AATAAATAGAACGGAAAGGATTGCGGGTAGTCCAGCGATAGGGAACGGAAACAACTGCGCGTGCTCCATCAGCAGTGTGAACTTTTAGTCCTGAAAAAAAAGCTGCCGGAAGATTTTTTAAAAGAAAGAGCCGAAACTTCAATGGGTGATGAACCAGCGAAGTAAAGGCAGGTGAGAAAGAAACGGGAGGAATTTGAATTGCTTCCATGACTTATTCTTTGTAGTAAGATTCGTTCAATGCAGCCGGCGACCAATTCAGAAGAAAGCTCTTCACCTTGTCTTTGTCATAACCATTTCCTTTCTCCAGCAGGGAACTATCCTGCGTATGCAGGCGGTTGCCATTGGCATCGAGAACCACCAGTACCGGAAACCCAAAACGCTGTGGAAATCCCAATTTTTTCAGATAGTCAAGGTTTTTATTTTCCTTGCTGTAGTTGAGATGGTAGAGAATATAATTTTTCTCAAGGATATTTTTCAATGTTGTATCCATCTGTACAAAGCTGTTGAACCGGTAGCACCAGATGCACCAGTTGCCGCCGACCTGCAGGAGCACATGTTTGTTTTCTTTCTTTGCCTTCACGAGCGCAGCCGCAACATCTTTTTCAACATTGGCATAGGGCTTATATAAATAAGCGCTGTCGCTTCCCCTCGATTGCAGGCAAAAAAACAATCCGAATAAAAAAAACCAATTCTTCATATTCAAATTTTGCCTGCAATCTATGAAGGTTTCTTGTTTCTGGCTTATTGCCTGCCTGCCGGTAGGCAGGTTTTTGGTCTTCAGAGGCAGGCCAACCGCGGAAATTGGGAATTGGGAATTGGGAATTGGGCAGAACAGTTTACTATGAAATCATCTATTTTGTTAATCCTTACAATCAACCCGTGAGATCCAGCGAAGGAGTCTATGGTCTCCAAATAAAAAATTTCTTCGCGCCCGCAAAAACTCTTCGCCCTCCTTTTTTCCAAATTCCTAATTCCTAATTCCCAATTCCACCCCAATACCCTAATTCTCCCCTCATGCATCCTTTAATGGAAATATTTCGTCAAATTTGGAAGCTCAAAATCAAAAAATGAAAAAAATCCTGCTGGCAAGTTTTCTCGCCTTTACTATTTCCGGCTTTGCACAAAAAGTAAGTAATAAACTTAGCTTCCCAAAAAGCGGTAAACTGGAAGTGGTGACCCAGACCAATAGTGTGATCTCCATGGAAATGATGGGACAATCGAATGATACCAAGGTTGACGCCACGGTTACCCGTTTGTTTGATATCGAAAATATCAGCAGTTCGGGAACCACCATTGAACACAAGCTGAAACGTCTTCAAATGAAATTCGATGCGCCGATGGCCGGCAGTCAATCCTTTGATTCGGAGAATTCCGAAGACATGAAGGGCGAAGGTGGCAAGGCAGCAGAAAAAGCTCTGAAGAATAAATTCACCATGACACTGGACCCAACTGGAAAAGTATTGACAGTTAAAGAAGATAAAGAAAACGCGGATTCAACGGCAGGCGAAGGAGGTATGATGTCGAACACCATCTCGCAAATGGGTGAAGGATTTAGCGCCCCCAAGCCAGGCGATCCAAGCCCATTCAAATTCCTTCCCGACCATGATGTTTCAAAGGGTGAGAGCTGGACAGATACTTCGAACAATGCCAAAAAAGTGTACATCCTCTCCGATATCACCGACAATGATCTGGTTGTAACATTCACCGGCGACGGTACCTCTCAAAGGAAACAACAGGCACAGGGCATGGAGATCGTGATCAATTCAAAAGACAAGATCAATGGAAAGATTCTGCTGGACAGAAAAACCGGTCTTCTCAAACAGAAAACAGAAACAACAGATTCAGAAGGGACCATGGAAGTAATGGGCCAAAGCGTTCCAATAAAATCAAAAACAACCAGGGTTACGACAGTAAAAAGCTTATAAGTCGTCAGTCCACGGACGTCGGTGGTCAGCGTCAATATGCGATTTTTATTTGTCCCTCGTCAATAATTGGCGAAGGTTCTCTAGTCGTATGTTTTAAACAACGAAGTGAATTACATGAAGGGAACAACACTATAACTTCCCTTTGAGGACCGAGGTCTGAGGACTGCCGTCTCTACAACACTTCCACTTGGTTTTTGAGAAGGTCTTCAAACTGGTCGCGCTTGCGGATCAGGAGGGGTTCGCCGTTTTTGACAAGCACTTCTGCAGGTTTGAGGCGGGAATTGAAATTGGAGGACATCTCAAAACCATAGGCGCCTGCATTGAAGAACACGAGATAATCGCCTTCTCTTACTTCACTGAGTTTTCTGTCCCAGGCAAAAGTATCCGTCTCGCAAATATTCCCCACCACGGTGTAGATTCTTGGATTGCCCGAAGGATTACTCAGGTTTTCAATCCGGTGATAGGCTTCATAAAACATGGGACGTATCAGATGATTGAATCCGCTGTTTACACCAACAAACACGGTTGCAGTGGTTTGCTTGATCACATTACATTTCACAATAAAATAACCGGCTTCACTTACCAGGAATTTTCCCGGCTCGAACCAGACTTCTATATCTTTCTTTTTTTCTTTTTTGTAGCGTGCAAAAGCTTCGGATACTTTTTCACCCAATGAAAAAACATCCGTGCTCACATCATCTTCATGATATGGCACTTTGAATCCGCTGCCCAGGTCTATAAATGAAAGTTCAGAGAAATGTTCCGCCACTTCAAACATCACTTCCAGTCCGGCAATAAATACATTCACATCCTTAATGTCACTGCCCGTATGCATATGAATACCCTTGACATGAAGCCCCGTTGTTTTTACAATCCGTTCGATATGACGCATCTGGTGCACCGAAATTCCAAACTTGCTGTCGATATGACCAGTGGACATTTTATAATGCCCTCCGCCCATGATATGAGGATTGAAGCGAATGCAGATGGGATAAGATCCGCCAAACTTGTTTCCAAATTGCTCAAGAATGGATATGTTGTCGATATTGATATTGACGCCAAGATTTTTCCCCTCTTCTATCTCCGCAAAATCAACACAATTGGGCGTAAAAAGAATTTTATCGGGTGTGAAGCCGGCCCTGAGACCTAATTGTACTTCATAAATGCTGACACAATCAAGTCCTGCACCCAGGCTTTGGATATATTTGAGCACATTGATATTGGAGAGCGCTTTACAGGCATAGAAGAAACGCGCCTTGCATCCGGAAAATGCTTTTTCAAGGTCCCGAAATTTTTCGCTGATCTTTTCTGCATGGTATACATACAGCGGTGTGCCGAAACGGTTTGCCAGATCAATCAACTGCTCATTGGAAAGACTTTGCGACATGGCTGCGAAGATAATGAGGAGAAGTTGATAGTTAATAGTTGATACTTGATAGTGGGAGTTGGTGGTTGATAGAAAGAGTTAGATCGTTTATAGACTAAGAGGGAGGGGCAGGGATGGAATGGAGCTAGGAGGTTTTCTTATGATCTTCGGGGTCTTCCTCAGAATCTTCTTCGGATGCATCATCTTCAGCCTCTTGTTCCGGTTCTTCTTCGGTGGCATCAATGGAGGATTCGTCGGCAATAAATTTTTCAGTGGATTCTTCGTCAGGAAGTTCCTCAGAAGGTTCATCTTCTACCAGCGGAAAACTATGTCCGTTGATCTGTTCTTCCTTCTCTTCTTTTTTTTCCTCCTCGCCGTCCGGGAGAATGAGCTCGCCTTGTCCGGATACAGCAAAAGAATTGCTTTGTTCAAAATCAGTATGATGTACAACGGTGGGCTCCACCATTTGTTCGGCGAGAACTTCCCTGACGCGTGGAAGGTCGTGAGGCGAATTGATGCCGAAATAATCCATGAAACTTTTGGAAGTGGCATATACCAGCGGATGACCGGGAAGTTTTTCATTTCTTCCGGTGATCACGATGAGCTCTTTTTCCAGTAATTTCTGAACAGCGTAGTCACTGCTTACACCGCGGATCGATTCTATTTCTCCTTTAGTAACAGGCTGCTTGTAGGCAACAATTGCCAGGGTTTCAAGTGCGGCAGCAGACAGACGTTTCAAAAATTTTTCTCCATTCAGTTGCGCTACTGTTTTGTGAAAATCTTTTTTTGTGAGGAACTGCCAGCCGCCACCACTTTCGCGCACTTCAAAAGGATAAAACTCCGACTGGTATTTTTCAACGATTCCGCCAATGGCCGCATTCACCTGATCGGGTTCTATTTTTTCTTCCATGAATCCAAAGGCAAGATTCATCAGCTCTGTAATTTCTGGAGCAGTGAGTGGCTTGTCACTGGCAAAGATCAGCGCTTCGATATGCGGAATGAGGTTTGAAATCTCCATGTTATTTTGTTGGATTCATCATCCTTGCAAAGCAGCAGCACCGCTTACGATCTCTGTCAGTTCGGTGGTGATGGCTGCTTGTCTTGCCCTGTTGTAAGAGATCTTGAGACTACGCAGCAATTCATTGGCATTTTCACTGGCTTTGTCCATCGCCGTCATGCGTGCGCCCTGTTCGGAGGCCCAGGCATCCAGTACCGCTTTGTACAATTGCGTATTCAGGATCTTCGGCATCAACTCCGCAATCAATTCTTCCTTGTTGGGATCAAAAATAAAATCTGCTTTTACGGCATTGGCCTTGCTCTGTATTTTAGGAATCGGCAGGAATTGTTCCACCACAAAACTCTGAGTGGCTGCATTTTTGAATTCACTGTACACCAGTTGCACTGCATCGAATTCGCGGTTCTGAAAAGCTTTCACTGCTGCCTGCGCCGCCTGTTGCACCTGCTCAAAACCAAGATGAAGAAAAATATCCTTGTATCGATCGTCTGCTTTGAAATTGTTTTTGACAAAATGCTCATAACCTTTCTTGCCGATATTCCAGATGGTAACATTGCCGCGCGCATGCTGTGCGCTGTATTTTTCGCGAATGGTTTGTTTGGCTAGTTTGATGACATTGGCATTGTAGGCGCCAGCCAGTCCACGGTCGGAGGTGATCACAATCAGGAGCACCCGTTCAACGGGCCTTTCCGTGCCGAGAGCATTGCTTCCTTCCACTTCGGTATTACTGACAATATTGCTCAGCATTTCCTGGAGCTTGCGGGCGTACGGACGCATCTGTATGATGGCATCCTGAGCGCGGCGCAGTTTGGCAGCACTCACCATTTTCATGGCCTTGGTGATTTGTTGCGTGCTCTGTACCGACTTTATGCGATTGCGAACTTCTTTTAACTGCCCAGCCATATATTCTTTTCTTGTTTATTGTTCTTTAGTGCGATCAGACATCAATTTCTCATCATTCATCTTGCTAGTCTGTTACTTCTAACTACTCCATGCTCAAAGCTCTCAGCTCCGCCTCTTGGCTCTCAGCTTTGACTTTCCAGCTCGTCCTTTCTTGGGCCGCAAAAGTACAGCAAGGAGGCCGAAATTCCATATGGCTTTGACAAATTTGGAGTTATTTTGCCTCCCATGGAAATCAAAGAGGCAACGGAGAAAGAAGATTTTCTAAAATGCTGGGAAGTGGTGCAGGAACTTCGGCCGCATCTCAATCAGGACCGATATCTCACACTGATGCTCTATATGCTTGATGAAGGCTATAAAATGATTTTTATTGAAGAAGATGGCCGCGGTGTTTCTTTTTGTGGATACCGGCACACCACCATGTTACACAGAGGAAGAAGCATCTACATCGATGATCTCTGCACACTGCCCGAAGCAAGAGGAAGGGGTTTTGCCCGCGCCCTTCTTGAACATGTGATACAGGAAGCAAAGACTGAAGAATTTCAAAGTGTTCATCTCGATTCCGGCCACCAGCGATTCGATGCCCACCGCTTTTATTTGAATACGGGTTTCCAGATCACCGCGCATCATTTTGGTTTGGAAATGGAGGCTTTGAGTTTTTAACCAGACAGAGAGTTTCTCAGAGAGTTTCTCGCAAAGACGCAAAGATTTCAAAGCCGCAAAGAGCTTTAATATTTAATTCAGTTATTTTTTACTGGTATTTAGCTTTTATTCTCTTCGAGGAAATGAAGGATATTCAAACTTTCATTGTATAAAAACCAATAAAAAACTTTGTAGTATAGGAAAATTAAAATATTCTTTGCGCCTTTGAAATCTTTGCCCCGCATTTTGCGGGGAGAAACCCTCTCTGCGAAAACCTCCGCGGGTAGCATTTACTCTGTTAGTTCAAATTGCCGCTGCAATCCATAACTGATCGTGAGCTTTCCATTGGCTTTTTTCAAACCATGTTCTTCCACCCGGTAAATTTCAAGATCGATGGGACCATTTTTTAGCCGGCTCAGCATGGATCCAGTTACCGGCACCATTCCATTGGAAATATTCATGATCTCATTCACGTCGTTGGTTCGAAAGGAAGTATCTACCATCACGAGGTGAACCCGCGCATACCTTGAATCAAAATTTTTTAGCTGAATGAGGAAGGGATGTCGGGCGACTGCGCTGTCAAGATCATCCAGTTCAAAAGAAGAGAAAACAAATTCATCCCTGAAGTTGTGATGATCAGCGTCGGTAAAAACAATGGCATGCTTCCCCCGAAAAGAATCAAGCGGACGGTCTGCTTCATAAAATACACCGGATAGCCCGGCACTATCTGCCTGCAGTGCCATACCATCCAGAGTGAGACGGGCATTGGGTGGCAGCGGTGCTGCGTTTCCCTCAGGTCCACCCTTTAAAAAACGAAAACGGCAATGAACATTTTCATCATCCTCCGTTCCCGATACTGAATATTCCAAAAAATTTCCATTTTCAGTTGGCGGTTTTTTCTTTCGCATATGCGTGCAACCCAAAAGAAAAATAAACATCCAAAAGTATCCGCTTTTCCTCATCATATCCTCCCGATAAATCCGGGTACAAAATACGAAAGACAGAGAAGCTTTTGGCTGTTCGCTATTGGCTGATAGTTATAGCCCTGAGGTGCTAGCTACGAGAGGCCAATAGCCAACAGTTAACAGCTTTCTCTTCCTTTTTGTTAAGCTTCCAAGAGGCAAAATACAGCAAGGCAAATTGAGTTATCTTTGACGGCCTGTCAAATTGGCTTCTAAAGCATATTAGCACCTTTTTTGACGAGAATCATCTTTCCTTCGGGAAGACCATTATCTGAAATGAAATTTGAATAGCATTATGATCGGGTTTATATCTAAAATATTTGGAGGCAGCAAATCGGAAAAGGACGTTAAATCCATACTTCCCCTGGTGGGCTCCATCAACCAAAACTTCCAGGAATACCAGTCGCTGAACAACGACCAGCTTCGACACAAAACCATTGAGTTCCGCGAACGCATCCGCGAACACCTGAAAGACATCGATGGACAGATAGCTGAAACCAACAAACGTGCGGAAGATCTTCCCTTTGATGACCTGGTGGGAAAAGACACCATCTATCAGGAAGTAGACAAGCTGAAAAAGGAACGAGATCAGAAGTTCGAGGAAATTCTCAACGAAATTCTTCCGGAAGCTTTTGCCGTGGTGAAAGAAACGGCCCGTCGCTTCAAGGAAAATACCGAGCTCGAGTCTTCCGCAACAGACCTGGACCGCGACCTCAGCGTCACAAAAAAATATATCATTATCGACGGAGACAAGGCTATCTATAAAAATAATTGGACAGCCGGCGGCGGTGAAATTACCTGGAATATGGTTCACTATGACGTGCAGCTGATTGGAGGTGCCGTTCTGCATTCGGGAAAAATTGCGGAAATGGCTACCGGTGAAGGAAAGACCCTGGTATCGACACTCCCTGCTTATCTCAATGCTTTGGCTGGGGAAGGTGTGCACATTGTAACTGTGAACGATTACCTGGCACGTCGCGACAGCGAATGGAACGGACCCATATTTGAATGGCTGGGAATGAGAGTAGACTGCATAGACAAACACCAGCCCAATAGTGAAGAAAGACGCAAGGCTTACTGGGCGGATATTACTTACGGTACCAATAACGAATTTGGTTTTGATTACCTGCGCGACAACATGGTTCATTCTCCCGAAGAAATGGTGCAACGCAAACACCATTATGCCATGGTGGACGAAGTGGATAGCGTATTGATCGACGATGCGCGTACTCCATTGATTATTTCTGGTCCGGTTCCCAAAGGGGACGACCAGCAATACCATATCCTGAAACCCCGCGTGCAGTCGTTGGTGGAAGCACAGGAAAGACTGGTTCGCGGATTTCTCAATGAAGCAAAAAGAAAATTTGCAGAAGGTGACGATGATCCAAAGAGCGGAGGACTTTTTTTGTTCAGGGCTTATCGTGGACTTCCTAAGTACGGTCCCCTGATCAAGTTTTTAAGTGAAGCGGGCATCAAGGTCAAAGTTCAGAAGGCTGAAAATTATTATCTCGCCGACCAGCAGCGTAATATGCCTCTTGTGGATGAAGAACTACTCTTCCACATTGATGAAAAAAATAAATCGGTGGAGCTTACCGACAAGGGCATTAACATGATCACCCGCGCCGGAGAAGATCCTGAATTTTTTGTACTGCCTGATATTGCAGTGAAGTTGAATGATATTGAACAAAGCGATGCTCCTGCCGATGAAAAAATGCATCAGAAGGAAGCCCTGCTTAATGATTATGCGCAGAAAGCCGATCGTATTCACTCGGTTCAACAACTCTTGAAATCTTACACCCTGTTTGAGAAGGATGTTGAATATGTGGTCATGGAAGGACAGGTAAAAATTGTTGATGAACAAACAGGACGTATCCTTGAAGGAAGACGTTACAGCGATGGACTTCACCAGGCCATAGAAGCAAAAGAAAATGTAAAGATCGAGGCAGCAACACAAACGTATGCAACGGTAACCCTTCAGAATTATTTCCGAATGTACCACAAGCTCGCTGGTATGACGGGTACCGCCGAAACGGAAGCAGCAGAATTGTGGAGCATTTACAAACTGGATGTTGTCAACATTCCCACGAATATTCCAGTGGTGCGCAAAGACCACCAGGACCTCGTGTATAAGACCAAACGGGAAAAATTCCGCGCTGTGATTGAGGAGATCGAAGCACTGCGCAATGCCGGAAGACCGGTGCTGGTGGGTACCACTTCGGTTGAAGTAAGTGAATTGCTTAGCCGCATGCTCACCGCAAAAAAAATTCCGCACAATGTGTTGAATGCAAAACAGCACGCGCGTGAAGCACAAGTGGTAGCCGAAGCTGGTTTGTCCGGTGCTATTACCATTGCAACGAACATGGCGGGTCGTGGTACGGATATCAAGCTGGGAGCTGGCGTAAAAGAAGCCGGTGGTCTTGCAATTATCGGTACCGAGCGTCATGAATCGCGCCGTGTAGACCGGCAATTGCGCGGACGGGCAGGCCGCCAGGGCGATCCGGGTACTTCACAGTTTTATGTTTCGCTGGAAGACGATTTGATGCGCATGTTTGGAAGCGAGCGAATCGCTGGCCTGATGGACCGCTTCGGATACAAGGAAGGAGAAGTGATCCAGCACAGCATGATCACCAAGAGTATTGAAAGAGCGCAAAAGAAAGTTGAGGAAAATAATTTCGGAATACGCAAACGACTGCTGGAATATGATGACGTGATGAACAAGCAAAGAAATGCTGTCTATGATCGCAGAAACCACGCACTATTCGGAGAACGTCTTGCCCTTGATATCGACAATGCATTTTCTGTAACAGCGGAAGAATTGATCACTTCACATCGCGAACAGGAAGACTATGAAGGCTTCCGGCTTGCCTGCATCGTGACCTTCGGACTCGATACAAAAATTGACGAGGAAAGTTTTAAAAGAACGGAACTCAATGCACTGGCCGATCAGCTCTATGCAGAATCCATTGAAAATTATCAGCTGCACAAGGAAGATGTGAGGAAACAGGCTGTTCCTGTTTTCAAAAATATTCGTCAGACGCAAGGTTCTCACATTGAAAATGTAGTTGTGCCTTTCAGTGACGGAAGAAAGGGGATCAATGTACTTACGAACCTAGATAAAACGGTTAGCACAGGTGGCGAAGAATTGTGCAATGCCATGGAAAGGAACATTACCCTTGCCATTATTGATGATGCCTGGAAAGAGCACTTGCGTGCGATGGACGATCTGAAGCAAAGTGTTCAAACCGTTTATCTCGAACAAAAAGATCCGCTGGTCATTTATAAAGTGGAAGCATACAATCTTTTCCGTCGCATGAGCAGTGAAGTCAACCGCGAGATCGTTTCTTTCCTTTGTCATGCAGCACTTCCTGTTCAGGAAGAACCGGGAGATCAAACTCAGGGACGCCAGGGCCCAAGGGGACCACAGCGGCCTGTATTGAGAGAAGGTCGCCAGCAGAAAACAGATATGAGCAATCTGACGGCAAACAAGGAAGCCATTGATGCTGCAGGCCAGGATTATGCTGCCAATGAAAAAGATTATTACGATCCCTCCGGCGGCGGGGTTGCTGTAAAGCAGGAGCCCATTAAAGTAGGACCCAAGATCGGAAGAAATGATCCCTGTCCCTGCGGCAGCGGAAAGAAATATAAGAATTGCCATGGGAAGGAAAGCTGATGGTTGAAAGCTGTTGGTTTAGTGTGGTGATAATTTTTTTGCGTGCTTCACTTTCTATAGCGTTTACTTGGTAACTGTACTTCCAGGCAATCTTAGACCTGATGCTCGCTGCGCTTGCAAGGAGATTGCTTCGCTGCGCTCGCAATGACGCCTACAGTAGAGAGTTTTCTACGAGTTTCAACCAAGCCTAATAATTGGAGTGAGTTATTTACGAAATGAATTAAGTATAATGATCGAAAGAATAACGCATTTTCGAGTTAAAGTCATTGCGAGCGCAGCGCAGCAATCTCGTAGGGCAAGCGAAGCGCAGCAACCGTGCAAGCGCAGCGAGCACCAGGACTAAGATTGCCTGGAAGTACACGTACCAACCAGGTAAACACTATAAAACCTGAAGCCCCGACCATTCATCGACATTACGCCAGGCTCAAAATAATTGGGCAGGTATTTTTACGAGAGGCAGTGCTATTGTCCGAAGTAACTAATAAGATTTTCTTAAATAATATCCGCTCCACTGTTCTAACAGCTAAAAGCCATCAGCCAACAGCTTTCTTTTCCTTCTTTATCTTAAATTAGTATCCACAACATCTGCCAAAAAGGGATAGAATGGGTACAGGTTCCATCGGTTTACTGATCATCATGTTCACGGTCTTCTTTTCCTACAGAGGACTGAAGGATCATCGTTTCTATAAACACTTTGCATTTTATGTGGACAAGGTGCTGGTTGAAAAAGAATACAGGCGACTGATCACATCCGGATTTTTGCATGTGAACTGGATGCACCTGATTTTTAACATGATCGCTCTGTATGCTTTCAGTGCAAGCATTGAAGCTTACCTGGGACCACTGAATTTCCTGTTGCTTTATTTTATCAGTCTACTCAGCGGAAATTTATTTTCGCTTTTCATTCACCGCCATCATGGAGCATATGGATCGGTGGGCGCATCAGGAGCCATCAGTGGAATCGTCTTCGCTTCCATTGCACTGTTTCCCGGCATTCACATTGGTTTCTTTTTTTTGCCTCTTTCTATTCCTGCATGGATCTACGGACTGGTATACGTTCTTTATTCCATCTACGGCATTCGTTCGAGAAGAGATAATGTGGGACATGAATCGCATCTTGCAGGCGCAGTCACTGGCATGTTGCTCGTGCTTCTATGGGAACCATCAGCCCTTGTTCGCAACTATGTTCCCATCATCGCCATCCTGGTACCGGCCCTGATCTTTATTTATATCATCATCACACGCCCACAGCTATTGCTCATTGATAACCGTTTCTTTAAATACCAGCAGCGTTTTCATTCCATCGAAGACCGGTACAATACAGAAAAGTTGGACCGGCAGAAACAGATCGACATGATTCTTGAGAAGATCCATCAGAAAGGCATGAAGAGTCTCACCAAAAAAGAAAGGGAGATCCTTGCGAAATATTCCAACACAGTGCGATAGGTCCTCAGACGGCAGACTTCCGAAGTTGACGACAACCGGTGACCGTCAACCGCAGGGAAAATAAAAGCTGAATGGTCAATCTTCAAACGTGAAAATTCAGGAACCACAAGTCGGGAATTGGGCAGACAAAGAATGAGAATGGAAATACAAATAAGAGTCATGACCGTGCAGGACGCCGCAGCAGTGAATGAGCTATCAGGCCAACTGGGATACAAATTATCTGTGGAGGAAACCAGGGGCCATATAGAATTTATGTTGGGATCAAAAGAACATTGTGTACGTGTGGCTGTGGTAGAAAATAAAATAGTTGGATGGATTCATGCATTCAAAACTGTGCGTATTGAAACAACGCCATTCATTGAAATCGGTGGATTGGTCGTGGACAAAGATTTTAGAGGAAAAGGGATTGGAAAGAAACTCGTGGACAGCATTTCACAATGGTGTGAACAAGAAAACGTCAACAGCCTTCGCGTTCGATGCAATACCAAAAGAATAGAGGCACATGCATTTTATCTGAAAACAGAATTCAGAGAAACAAAAGAGCAAAAGATTTTTGAAAGGAAAATTAATAAAAGCTGATAGCTGTTGGCTGTTGGCTTATAGCCGTGAGCGAATAGCCAACAGCCAACAGCTTTTAATTTTTGATCAAAACTGCTTCAATCCATATTTCTTCATATACTTTTCATTCAGCTGTTTCTGCTTGTCGTCGAGATTGATATTTCTTCCCTGAATGAAAGCCTGTGTTACCTGGCTGGTCCTCATATCCAGAATATCTCCATCGCTGATGATGACGTTGGCATCTTTTCCTACTTCGATACTTCCGGTTTGCTTGTCTACACCCAGCACTTTTGCTGCATTCAGCGTGATGGCTTGCAAGGCCTGTTCCTTTGTTAGTCCATAGGCTGCTGCGGTACCTGCATTGAATGGAAGATTTCGTCCGCGCGTTTGTCCATCATCGTCATTGATCGCAAAGGTCACTCCGGCTTTTTGAAGCATGGCTGCTGTTTTATAGGGCTGGTCTACATCATCGTCATCAAGTGTGGGCAGGCTATGTGGCTGATTCAGGATGACGGCTACATTATTTTGTTTGAGCAGGTCTGCAATCTGCCAGCTGTCGCTTCCTCCCACAATCACCATATCAAATCCAAACTCTTTCACAAAATCCAGCGCCACCAGCATTTGCTTTACAGTATTGGCGTGCACATAAAGTTTCTGAGTCTTGTCGAACAAACCTTTTACGGCAGTAAATTTCAGATTGGTTTCTTCATGTGTGCCTTCTGCATTGTAGGCTTTTGCTTCCCGGAAAAAGGATTTGATACGATCTACACGATCGAGTCCTTCTTTCACCGGATCCACCGCAGGCTGGTTGGGCCCTCCATTGCCTTCTCTTCGAAAACCAAATCCCCTTGGATTGGGCAGAAGCGAAGGCATATTGAAATGAATTCCTGCGTCTGTTTTGTAAGCTGCATCCTCAGGCGTCCATGCATCCAGTTGCACCACAGAAGAAGAACCACTAAGCATTCCTCCTTCAGGAACAATATTGGCAAGCAGAATCCCATTGGAGCGAAGCGTGTTGATGATCTTCGAATCTGTGTTGTACGCAACAATGGAACGGACATTGGGATTCATTTCGCCAATCTCCTGAACATCATTTGTAGCACGAACGCTGGGAATTTCTACCAGTCCAAGATTGCTGGCACTAAGTATGAGTCCTGGATAAACATGTTTGCCATTTGCTGAAATGGTTTGCGCACCTGCAGGAACTGTTACTCCTGTTCCCACAGCCGTGATCTTCCCATCCACCATCACCACAGTAGCGTTGTTCAACACCTGTCCATTTCCCACGTGCACGGTAGCACCTGTAATGGCAATGGGCTGCGATTGCTTAGGCGCGGGATAAACTGTTTCCTGTGCCATCGCCGGAAAAAGCAAACAGGTGCCGATCAAATTGAAAAATATTTTCTTCATAGCAAAGATTTTAATTGTTGTCAATATCATCTGCATCGATCACGAGCAGTCCATGATCGTGATAATGTTCGGAACAGGTATGCATGATCTGGTAACTTGGTTGTACGGGTTGAACCGGTTCGCCCCTGCGTTTTTCACCAATCATTTTTTTGATGATGCGGTTCCTTTCGGCATCCACCATTTTTTTCATCTGGTCGTCTTTTTCCCTGTCAAAATAAATGGTACCATCCACAATGGTGTAGAGCGGCATTGCATAAATGCTCAAAGGATTGTCTGTCCACAACACCACATCACCATCCTTGCCTGGCTTGAGACTTCCTACACGATCCTCGACGTGCAACATTTTTGCTGGATTGAGTGTTACCATCTTCAATGCTTCTTCCTCGGTAACACCACCGTATTTCACGATCTTGGCTGCTTCCTGATTGAGGCGGCGGGCCATTTCAGCGTCATCGGAATTGATGGCCACATTGAGTCCTACTTTTTGCATAATGGCAGCATTGTAAGGAATGGCATCCTGCACTTCCATCTTGTATGCCCACCAGTCGGAGAACGTAGAAGCATTGGCTCCGTGTGCTTTCATTTGAGGAGCCACTTTATAACCCTCAAGTATATGCGTAAATGTATTGTAATGATAACCCATGCGGTCGGCGACATCCATAGCTCCGAGGATCTCGCTTTGAATGTAGGAGTGACAAGTGATGAAGCGCTTGTTGTCAAGGATCTCTACCAACGCGTCAAGTTCCAGGTCACGGCGGGGAGCAGTTAATCCTTTTTTATCTTTTGCCCCGTTGTATGCCGCCCATGCTTTTTTATAATCTTTGGCGCGGCTGAAAGCATCTATCAGCACCTGCTCCACACCCATGCGCGTATCAGGATATCGATTGTTGATGGAACGGTCGCCAATGCCACTGGGTGAGCGTTTTACATTTTCACCCAGCGCAAACTTGATGAAAGGCGCAGCACCTTTGAATTTCAAATCCTCGTCATTCAGGCCCCAGCGAAGCTTGATCAATTGTGTTTGTCCGCCGATGGTGTTGGCAGAACCATGAAGGATATGAGAAGTGGTCACGCCACCACTGAGCTGACGGTAAATATTAATGTCATCCGGTTCCAGGTTATCGGCAATGCGCACTTCAGAAGTCACACTCTGTCCGCCTTCATTAATGGAAGCTGCTGCAATGTGCGAGTGTTCATCAATGATACCCGGAGTTACATGTTTGCCTGTTCCATCAATCACCCGTGCAGAAGGATCGGAAAGATTTTTTCCTACTGCCGCGATCTTTCCATTCCTGATCAGGACATCGGTATTTTGCAGCACGCCTTCTTTTTCATTGGTCCACACAGTTGCATTCCTGATCAAAATCGTTTCCTGTTTCGGCATCTGGTCTTCTGTCCACCCGTATGCATCGAAGGGATAAGTGACTTGTCCAATGGGACCCACTGGACGCTTGCGCGCGCTGTCCGCTTTTTGCGTTCCCGGCTGGTCATAAACAGCAGTCCAGGTAAACTGGTTTCCCGAACTGTCTTGCCCAAACCCGCTCCAGCTGTCGCTGTTCACGATGCCACTCAACCGAAGGTTCTCTCCTCCCCTTCTTTCAGGAGCCACATTGATGCGTACCTGTCTGCCATCAAAATAAAAACGGGAAGTCACGGTGTCTTTTCCAATCAGGCTTGCAGCATTATTGCTTTTGAAATCCAAAACGTAGTTCACCGGACCTGAAGCGGTATTCAAAATAATTTTATATCGGCCTCTTGGATCGCTCCAACTGTCGTCTTTTACAGAATATTTGTGCCCCTGCACCCAGTTCTGGTAAATCGTGGTTCGCTCATTGAAGATGGGACCAGAAGTGATCAGGAAATTGGCCCACTTGCCCGCGTCCAGA
Organism: Flavisolibacter sp.; assembly: GCA_045805145.1. Classification (GTDB taxonomy): domain Bacteria; phylum Bacteroidota; class Bacteroidia; order Chitinophagales; family Chitinophagaceae; genus Flavisolibacter. Next base: position 16,267 of record JBJMLU010000164.1, read on the forward strand.
CTTCCCACCTGGTCGTACACACCAAGAACGCTGGCGGGAGTTTTCGTGAGCGCATTCAGCGCTGCATTTTCTGTGAGTCCGTAATTAAAGGCCGTGCGAAGGTTGGTGAAAAAACTTTTCAGATCACGAAGATCAGAAGTGGTGAGACAAAAGGGAATTCCTGCTTTTTCAAAAGCGGCCGGGTTGGTTGGAGCCATCTCCCAATGCTTGAGGTCAGCAAGAGAAACAAAGCGTGCATCGTTGGGATCTTCCACATCCTGTGCCTGCGGATAGTTGAGGGGAACAATGAAGGTAGCATTGGTGCCTTTGATTTCTTTGATGCGTTGGTATTCATTCTGGCCGCCCTTGATGATGTACTGCACGCCAAATTCATCACCGATGCGGTCGGCTCTCAGGTCGTTCCATTTGTCATTGGCTTCAAAGATCTGTGGCAGGTTCTGGTTGTTGTTCCAGGCTTCCAGACTTAGGTTCACACCTTCCGTGGCGGGTTTGTTTTTGTACCATTGTGCATCGAGATAAGATTGACGCAGTAGTGCGATGGAACCCATCAGAGAGGTAGGATAGCTTTGGGTTGAACTGCCTTTATTGAAGGAATAGTGAGCGGATGCTCTTTCCTTCAGGATCACAAAATTTTCTTTTTCTGTTGCGAGTGTTACCAGCGTTCCGGTTCCCCGGGCAATACCGTCGCGCACGTGTGAGAGCACAGTGCCGAAACCCAATTCGCGCAAAGGTTTGGCCTTTGCCTCATCTACTGAAAAAACTTTGTAGGCTTCTGCATCGGTTTTGATGGCCTGGTTCCACCCGTAGGCTCCCTTTGTATTGGATTCGAGCTGGGGAGGCGCAGCAAAATTGAAACCACCCGCTTGCCGCTGCGGGATTGTGGTTCCATAGTCGGCGTAAATGTCGATGAAGGATGGATAGAGATATTTTCCTGTGCAATTGATCTCCACAGCTGAAGAAGGGACCTGCACATTGGTTCCGACTGCTGTGATCTTACCATCTTTGATCAACAGCGTTGCATTGGTGAGTGTAGTGTTTGCATCTTTCACAATGGTTGCATGGGTAAATGCATATTGTCCGTGTCTTGGATCGGCCACACCATTCTCGGGAAAGGTGGACTGAGCCCGCACTGTACCAACACACATCAGCATGCAAGCTGCAAGCACCAGGCTTTTGGCTTTTTTCATGTTTGCGATTTAGATTACTTTGTAGAAGTCATTTTTCGGAGGGGCCGAATATAAATGTTTTTTCATGTCGATCGCACAATTTATTGATCATACCATCCTGAAGCCTTCCACTACGCTCGCTGAAATTGAAAAGGTTTGCACTGAGGCGAAAGAATACGGTTTTGCGGCCGTGTGCATTCCTCCTTATTATGTAAAAGATGCGGCGCAGACCTTGTCGGGAAGTAAAATTGCTCTTGCGACCGTCATTGGATTTCCATTTGGATACAGCCATTATGAAGCAAAGGCAGAAGAAACCAGGCAGGCTTTGGATGAGGGTGCCAATGAAATTGACATGGTCATGAATATTGCGGCTTTCAAAACCAATGATCTAGCCTGGCTCGAAAGTGAGATCAGTTTGATCTCCAGACTGACAAAGGAAAAAAAGGCCTTGCTCAAAGTCATCATAGAAACCGGGATCCTTTCGGTGGAAGAGATCATCAAATGCTGCGAACTCTATCAACATTTCCCAATCGATTTTTTAAAAACTTCTACCGGGTACGCCGAAAAAGGGGCATCGGTGGAGGCCGTACAAATTATGAGAAAACATTTGCCTTCTTCTTTCCGCATCAAGGCCAGTGGCGGCATCCGCACTTATGAATTTGCAAAACAGTTGATTGATGCTGGTGCGTCCAGACTGGGTTGCAGCGCAAGCGTGGCGATTGTGGAAGGCGGGGGAAGTGGTGGGTATTAAGGTATTGGGGTACTAAGGTATTAAGGCGGAATTAGGAATTGGGAATTAGGGAGAGAACAATTTTCTATGAAATCGTCGGGCGGTGAAATTCATTCTCAATCCGTTTAGTGATTAAGAGTTTTGCGTTTCTTTGCGCTCTTTGCGGTTAAAAATCTCTCATAAACTCCGGAGCCGTAATTTAGCATTATGAGATATATCGTCGTCATCGTTCTCATTTTCTTTATCAATCCTGCAGTTGCACAGGATAGCCTCAATACGGTGGTGGTGCACAAGGACCCGAGGTTGGACCTGCTGGTCAAAAAACAATCGGATGTGAATGCAGCCATCAGGCGGGCCTCGGCGCACTATGCGCGCGGGTTTCGATTGCTGGTGATCAATACCAATAAAAGAGAAGAAGCCATCGCCGCCAAGTCGAAGATATACGCCAACTTTCCCGAACTCAAAGCCTATCTGGTGTACCAGGCGCCCTATTTCAAATTGAAAGCTGGTAATTTTCGCACAAGGGAAGAGGCCGAGCAATACCAGAAAGATCTTTCTGTTTTTTTTCCCAAAGGCGTTTTTATAGTAAACGACACAGTGGAGATCAAGCCCGAGAAAGAGACAAATGAGTGAAGACAGGACGAAGTAACATTGCGGTACAAAGGATAGAGATTAGTTATGCTGGAAAAAAACATCAAAGAGCTCGCACGTAAATATGCTCCTGAATTTATTGAAGTAAGACATCATCTTCATGCACATCCTGAACTGAGTTACCAGGAATTTGAAACATCAAAATTCGTTCAGCAGAAACTCAGCTCTTTTCAAATTCCCTTTGAAGTAAAGGCAACCACCGGAGTTGTTGGATTGATTCAGGGAAAAAATCCTTCGTCAAAAATTGTTGCATTGCGTGCAGACATGGACGCCCTTCCGATCAATGAAGAAAACCAGGTTTCCTATAAATCAACAAGGCCCGGCATCATGCATGCCTGCGGACATGATGTGCACACCACCTGCCTTCTTGGTGCGGCGCGTATCCTTTCCGAAACGAGGCATCAATGGGAAGGAACTGTGAAACTTTTTTTCCAGCCGGGAGAAGAAAAAAATCCGGGTGGGGCCAGCCTGTTGATCAAAGAAGGTGTTTTGGAATCCCCCGCGCCTCAGTGCATCTTTGCGCTTCACGTAAATCCGCAACTCGAAACAGGCAAACTGAGTTTTCGCTCCGGCAAAGTGATGGCGAGTGCCGATGAAATTTACATAACCATCAGGAGCAAGGGCGGACATGCAGCAGCACCCCAACTCACAGCCGACACCATTCTCATTGCATCACATCTCATCGTAGCCCTTCAACAGGTGATCAGCCGCAACAGCAATCCTTTCAATCCTTCTGTTTTGTCTATTACTTCTTTTCAGGGAGGACATACCACCAATGTGATCCCTTCTGAAGTAAAATTGATGGGAACATTCCGGGCCATGGATGAAGAATGGCGCTTTCGTGCGCACAACATCATTCGAAAACTGTCAACAGAACTGGTGCATTCAATGGGTGCAGAAATAGACCTTCATATTGATGTGGGTTATCCCACGGTGTACAACAACGAAGCCCTTCACTCGGAAGCAAAAAAAATTGCCCAGGAATTCATGGGTGTGGAACGCGTAGAAGAAACCGAGATACGAATGGGAGCAGAGGATTTTGGTTACTACTCCCAAAAAATTCCCGGCTGCTTCTTCCGCCTGGGAACCGCCAACCAAAAAAAGGGAATTACTGCCGGCGTTCATACACCACTGTTCAATATCGACGAAGACGCCATCGAAATCGGAATAGGCATTATGGCGCAATTAGCGACCAGGATTCATCCTGGTAGTTCGTTACAGTCAGTTTGAACTATTCATAGAGTTTTTTTAAAAGCAAAGACCTGAGAGAATACGCAGAGAGGCGCAAATTGATTTGTTACTTAAGTGCTCTATGAATTCTTTAGGGTCCGCTGCATATTTTTTGCGCTCTCTGGGGTTAATTTCACGCTCTCTTCTATCAACTACCAACTATCAACTTCCAACTACTGCCTTATTTGTATTTTGCACCGAATTGTCCTGGCCAGCGGACCGGGAACTGTCAGCCCGCTCTGACTGCCTAAAAAAAACTTATGCAGAACGAACTTCGAAAACAACAGGCACTTGAATATCATTCGAAAGGCCGTCCCGGAAAAATTGAAGTGGTGCCCACCAAGGAAGCAAAGACCCAGCGCGACCTTTCTCTCGCCTATTCGCCCGGTGTGGCTGAACCCTGTAAAGAGATTGCCGCCAACAAGGAAGATGTCTATCTGTATACCGCAAAGGGAAACCTCGTTGCCGTCATCAGCAATGGCACCGCCGTTCTTGGACTAGGTAATATCGGACCTGAAGCCAGCAAACCGGTGATGGAAGGGAAGGGCGTATTGTTCAAGATCTTTGCCGACATCGATGTTTTTGATATCGAGATCAATGAAACCGACCCGGAAAAATTTGTACAGATCGTCAAAGCGCTGGAACCAACCTTTGGTGGAATTAACCTCGAGGATATAAAGGCTCCGGAATGTTTTGTCATTGAAAAATCTTTACGCGAACAACTCGCCATCCCGGTGATGCATGACGACCAGCACGGAACGGCTATCATCAGCGCGGCTGCTTTGCTCAATGCACTGCAGGTTCAGAAAAAGAAAATTGACAAGGTGCGTTTTGTGGTGAATGGTGCTGGTGCTGCTGCGATGGCCTGTATTCAACTCTATGTTTCGCTGGGTGCACGTCCTGAAAATTTTTATGTATTTGATATCAATGGTCCGCTCCACCGCGGAAGAAATGACCTGGAAGAATTCAAGAGGAAATTTGCCAATGCTTCCGAAGATCTAACCCTTGATAAAGCCATGAAAGGCGCTGATGTATTCGTTGGACTGAGTGTGGGCAATGTGGTGACCCCGGAAATGGTGAAGAGCATGGCCAAAAATCCGATCGTGTTTGCCATGGCTAATCCCGATCCGGAAATTCCCTGGCAAGACGCAACTGCTACACGCTCCGACCTGATACTGGCTACAGGCAGAAGTGATTTTCCCAATCAGGTGAACAATGTATTGGGCTTCCCTTATATTTTTCGTGGCGCCCTGGATGTTCGCGCCACACAGATCAATGAAGCCATGAAGCTCGCTGCTGTCAAGGCTTTGGCTGAACTGGCCCAGTCGCCTGTTCCTGATATCGTCAACCTGGCCTACAATGCAAAAACCATTACGTTTGGCCCCGATTATATTATTCCCAAACCACTTGATCCACGTTTGCTGGCAACAGTAGCTCCAGCCGTAGCAAGAGCAGCCATTGAAAGTGGTGTGGCACAAAAACCTATTTCGGATTGGGAAAGCTATGCCAATGATTTGAACCGCCGGCTGGGACTCGACAACCAGGTGATGCGCATTCTTGGGAACAAGGCAAGGAGGGATCCGCGTCGAATTGTTTTTGCGGAAGCAGACAACATCAAGATTTTAAAAGCGGCGCAGATCGTGATTGATGAAGGCATTGGTTATCCGATTCTTCTTGGTGATGAAAATAAAATTCGAATGATTGCGCAGGCCAATGGCGTGGACATTGAGGGACTTCCCATTTTTGATCCGCGTAGTGATGCACTGGAAGACAAACGCAACCAGTATGGCGAATTATTTTTCCAGAAAAGAAATCGAAAAGGATTCAATTTTTATGAATCCAAGAAAGTGATGAAGGATCGGAACTATTTCGGATGCATGATGGTGGAAACCGGTGATGCCGACGCGATGATCTCCGGACTTTCCAAAAATTATCCCGATACCATTCGTCCTGCACTTCATTGTATTGGCCTGGAAGAAGGAACGGACAGGATTGCAGGAATGTATTTGATGCTGACCAAAAAAGGGCCGCTTTTCCTGGCTGATACCACCGTTAATTTTAATCCAACGGCAAGGGAACTCGCAGAGATCACCCTGCTCGTTGCCAAAGAGGTGCGTCATTTCAATATCATTCCGCGCATTGCCATGCTCAGTTACTCCAATTTCGGAAGCAGCAATTCTCCGGAGGCCCGGCTCGTTGCCGAAGCACGTAAGCTGGTGAAGCAACAGATGCCGCAACTCATTGTGGATGGCGAGATGCAGGCCAGCGTTGCATTCAACAATGAATTACTCAAGGAGAACTATCCTTTCAGCGAGCTGGTAGATAAAGACGTGAACACATTGATCTTTCCGAATCTTGCAGCAGGAAATGTTACTTACAACCTGCTCAAGGAGCTGGGTGCGGCTGATGCCATTGGACCGATACTACTCGGATTAAAAAAACCCGTTCATATATTGCAATTGGGAAGCACGGTCCGTAATATTGTGAATATGGCTACGATTGCCATCATTGATGCGCAGATCAAAGGACAGATCCTTGCCGAGGAAGCCATTCGCCGCTCGCCCTGGTGGAAACGCTTCCAGCGCAGGAAAGAAGAAACGAGATGAGGAGAGAGGTCGGCGGTCGGCAGACGTCGGAGTTACAGAGCAGTCTTTCTTTACTGGTTAAGCGAAATGTGAATCGAATTTCTAAAGGGAGATGAATAAAAAGGATGTGTGTTTAACCTTCCAGATGGATACAAATAAAGCTTAGACAAGATCGAATCATAAAAATCGCACAACAAAACTATTCTGAAAGAAAGCTTTAAAGCAAAAACGATAAAGCTCAAACAAAAACTATAGACTATAATTCGCACCATATCTGAAAACCATAAACAAGAAACCAGAAACCTCTCATGACTTTATTCAGTGAAATAGGCCGCTATCTGCTCATGATCAAAGGAATGTTTTCCAAACCGGAAAATTGGAAAATGTACTGGAAGGAATTCATGCATCAGTGCTCTGAAATCGGGATTGGTTCATTGGGCATTGTGGTGATCATTTCTTTTTTCATGGGTGCAGTGTCTACCGTGCAAACGGCCTATCAGCTCACCAGTCCACTCATTCCACGCTACACCATCGGACAAATCGTTCGTGATACCGTGATCCTCGAATTCGCGCCCACACTGGTTTCCATTGTACTGGCAGGAGTGATCGGAAGCAAGATCGCAGGAGAATTGGGCAACATGCGTGTGTCGGAGCAGATCGATGCGCTGGAGATCATGGGTGTTAATACCAAGGCCTACCTGGTTTTACCGAAGATCGTAGCTTCACTCATCATGATTCCCATGCTCATTGTGATTGCCGCTGTGTTGGGCGTATGGGGTGGACAGATTGCTGGAAGTTTTTCCGGAATCATTTCCAGTGCCGAATACAAAAAAGGGCTCCTTGCAGGATTTGTTCCCTACAATGTATTTTTCTCGCTTTCCAAAGCTTATACTTTTGCGTTTCTTTTATCCAGCATACCTGCATTTTATGGATATTATGTAACAGGAGGCGCACTCGAAATTGGAAGGGCGAGTACACGATCTGTTGTCGTTAGTTGTGTGGCCATTCTTTTTGCCGACTATATCCTTGCCGCCATCCTGCTTTGATATGCGCAAGAAAAATCTGATCACTCCTGTCTTTGTTTTACTAACCGGCATCAACCTGCTCTTTTTCATTTTCCGCAATTCGTTTCAATACGAGAAGCAGGCAAGTCTTTCTTCCTTGTATAGCAGCTGTGATCAGGATTGCTTCAACAAATGGGCGCAATACATTCATGACTATCCTGATTCAGAATTCAATCATGCAAAAATTATTTCAGACTCTATTACTGCTTCTTCAAAAGATGTAAAGGAAAAACTGTTGGCATTGGGAAGTTTTCTGGTTCGTCATTTTCATTCAAGACTTGGAAGGCCTTCTCCCTCCCTGCTTCGCGCTTCTCCGCTGGCTCAATTCCGCCTTCTGTCTGCCTCAGATACTTCGCAGCTTTGGTGCGGAAATTTTGCCGAAATGTTTTCTTTTTTCTGCTGGTCGCAAGGCATTGTGTGCCGCAATGTGGAGATCATGAACCCCGGTGACCGGCATGTGGTGAATGAATGCTACGTGGAAGGAAACTGGGTGATGGTAGACCTCACGAGCAATTTTCTTTTTATGGTTGATGAAAAGGATCAGCCGCTGGGACTGGCAGCTTTCATAGATCGAATCAAAAACAGGGAACCGATAACAATTTATACCTCAAATAGGGATGCCGTAAACACGGTGCTCAAATATCAACTTCCTTATTATTATAAGAGTCCCTGGCCATATTTTAGCGGTCAGCATCCTTTAATGTATTACTACCGCGTAAACAATGAGAAGATTTACAGCACCACTGCAAAAATCTTTCGTTACTTTCTGCCTGTTTCCTGGTATGAGATCAATGGAGGTAAAAAACATAGTAACCTTCCTTTTTACTTAAAAGAAGTTTTTAGTTTCTTGTGGGTGATTTCATTTTTTGTTTTTCTGATTAGTCGTGCGAAATTTAAAATATGATTGAAGTAAAGAAGCTCAAAAAAGGATTTGGTGGTAAAATAGTGCTGAACGGGGTGGATGTGTCCATGCAGCCCGGCCAGTGCAACCTGATCATCGGTTCGAGCGGAAGCGGAAAGACTGTATTCATGAAATGCCTGGTGGGATTGTTCCAGCCTGATAGTGGAGATATCCTTTATGGCGGCAACAATTTCACTAAAATGAATGTTGACCAGAAAAAAGAAATTCGAAAAGAAATAGGGATGCTGTTTCAGGGTTCTGCCCTTTTCAGCAGTATGAATGTAGAAGAGAATATCCTTTTCCCGCTTGACATGTTTACCCGCGATACTCGAAAGAAAAAACTCGAAAGGGTGAATGAAGTATTGGACAGGGTGAATCTAAAGGGCGCGAATAAAAAATTTCCGGGCGAACTCAGTGGAGGGATGATGAAAAGAGTGGGTATTGCACGCGCTATCGTGCTCAATCCAAAATATCTTTTTGTTGATGAACCCAATTCCGGACTGGATCCGCAAACTTCAGGACTGATCGATAAACTGATTAAAGAGATTACTGAAGAATACAATATTACCACAGTTGTGAATACACATGATATGAACAGCGTGATGGAAATTGGCGACCATATCATTTATATGTATCAGGGTGAAAAAGAATGGGAAGGAAATAATAAGGAAATCATTTTCAGCAAGAATGAAAGGCTGAATGATTTCATATTTGCTTCCGAGTTCCTGCGCGATGCCAAAGACATGCGCATGCTGGAGGAAACCGGCAAGATCGCCAATGACCGCAACATGGAAGAACTCACCGATCAGGAAGCCCCCACCCTGGTTCCTCCCCCCGACGAAGAAAAAAAAGAAGACGAAGAAAATTAACAATTCTTCCTTTTCATTACCAACAGAATTAACAGCCCATTTTCATTGCCTTTCTGAAATTTATAACGTCAGCGCCAACCGTGAACGGGGATTGCTTCGCTTGCGCCACCGCTGTAGGACTACGAATGAAGTGAAGTAGTTTTTTTGTTGCTGATTGTCGATTGACCTGATCATTCTTCACAATAAAAACCATGCTTATGTCCAACATCTACACCTGTCTTTTTTTAGTAATTCTCGTTTCCTGTGGCACACGAATCGACTATGTAGGTAAATCTGCCACACCCACACAAAAAGTGGATGTGTTTGTAGATCCTTCGTCCATCAAAAAACCATACACCGTCATCGGAAAAGGCTATGTGACCTACGGTGCTGCCTACCGCATGGAAAAATTGCAACGCCAGGCCGTACAAAAAGCCAAAGAAAAAGGCGCTGATGCTGTTTTGTTCCAGGACTATTTTGTAACCGAAGAAGGAACCAACAGCTATGCCAGCCATCATTCCGACAGCAGCCAGATTCTGGTCAACGTCCACAATGCAAGAGATCTGGTCTCCACCCACACAGATGTCCTGTTCTTAAAATACAACTGATCCGATCTGTAATTTCTGACTAGAGAGACAGCCATTTTCCCAAGGCTGTTTGTCTATTTCTCCACCACAGACCTCGTCACCCCAAGACGCGTATCGATTGACAACCCGCCAACCCACGAACAATTTTCAACTCCCATCTCCGAATTCCGAACTCCGAACTCTGAA
>JBJMLU010000165.1:0-6298 GCA_045805145.1 Flavisolibacter sp.
ATTGCAACCGCTGTTGCAGCGCCCGGTCGCCGATCACAACCCCTGCAGTCCTTCCCTGGATATGCTGGCGGTAATCCTCCCCTGCGGCATCAATAAATTCCACATCCCTTTTCCAATATTCTTTGAGCAGCATCCTGGCCAGGTTCACTGAAGTTCTGGATTGATAATCCAGGTAAACCCTTTCCACTTCCTCCATCGGGACCTCACTAAAGATGCAGACCGATGCCACTGCTCCCCTGCTTCCAATGCAATAATCCGTAATGATATTCCATTCTTTCAACCGGAGCACCGCGGCAACAGGAATGAGTCCTACATCCACCTGATCTTCGATCAGCATTTGAGCGATCCTGGATGGATAGTCTTCAATCAGCTCTATTTCCTTGCGCACGGGATGTCGTTGAATGCCGTACAACAGGGGCTTTGTATTCAGGTAACTCACTGCCGCCACTCTTATCTTATTCAAATGATTTAGATTTGCCCGCAAAGATAATTGGAAGTAGTTGGTAGTTGATAGTTGGTGGTGGGTAGAAGAGAGATGTGGGATGTGAGATGAGAGATGTGAGGAGAGAGAATTAAGTAAGGAGCGAAGAATTGAACAGCATTCTCGTGACTTTACTTCAGCTCCTCACAGCTTGCGGACAATCAACAACCAATAACTTCTGACGATGACAACTCACTCAACATGGAACTAACATCACTCTCCGCTATTTCTGCAATTGATGGGCGATACCGAAAGCAGGTGCAGCACCTCGATGAATATTTTTCGGAATATGCCCTGATGAAATACCGGGTGCTGGTGGAAATTGAATACCTGCTTTTCCTCTCGCAGAAAAAATTTTTCAAACTCTCTGAGAAAACATCCCGGACACTCACGCGTCTGAAGGATGATTTCGGTCCGGAGGATGCACAGGAAATTAAACAGATTGAGCACACTACCAACCATGATGTAAAGGCCGTTGAATATTTCATCAAGCAGGAGTTGGAAAAAACCAATGAGAACAACATCAGGGAATGGGTGCATTTCGGTCTTACTTCCCAGGACATCAACAACACGGCCATTCCACTGTTGTGGAAACATGCATTGGAATTTGAATACCTTCCTTTTCTTCTCAACCTGAACAAAGAATTGAAACTCCTCGCGAAGGAGTGGGAAAATATTCCCATGCTGGCACGCACGCATGGACAGCCTGCAAGTCCAACCATGCTGGGAAAAGAATTAATGGTATTCACAGAAAGGATCGAAAACCAGATCGAGCAATTGATCGGGATTCCTTTTAGTGCAAAATTTGGAGGAGCCACGGGGAATTTCAATGCGCATCATGTGGCATTCCCGAAAACGGACTGGATTAAATTTGCCAACGAATTTGTGGAAGAAGTGTTGGGACTGCAGCGCTCGCAATTTACCACACAGATCGAACACTACGACAACCTTGCTGCTTCATTCGACTGTATGAAGCGTGTGAATACCATCCTCATAGATTTTTGCAGGGATGTGTGGACCTATATCTCCATGGATTATTTTAAGCAGAAGACAAAAAAAGGGGAAGTGGGATCATCGGCCATGCCGCATAAAGTAAATCCGATCGACTTTGAAAATGCAGAAGGAAATCTTGGACTGGCTAACGCCGTATTCGAACATCTTTCTGCCAAGCTGCCCCTGTCGCGACTGCAAAGAGACCTGACTGATTCCACCGTGTTGCGCAATCTGGGAATGCCCTTTGCGCATACCATCATCGCATTTAAGTCTATTGAGAAAGGACTGACCAAGCTCGTTCTGAATGATGAAGCTATTTACGAGGAACTCGATAACAATTGGGCAGTGGTGGCGGAAGCCATCCAAACCATATTACGAAGGGAAGAATATCCCAATCCTTATGAAGCATTAAAAGAACTGACCCGCGGAAAAAAGCAGATCGACAAAACAACGATTCACCAGTTCATTGACTCACTTTCCGTGCCTGCCTCCATAAAAAAAGAACTCAAGTCCATCACCCCTCATAACTATACCGGCATCCATCCTAAATACTGATCGCAGATTTGTTGGATTTTTAGATAGCGCAGATTTTTTTAGATTCCAGTTCTCTCCTTCACATGTGATCTGTCTTCCGTCCTATATCCTCGTCACTTGTCATCTCCCTCACAGCTCATTGCTCCCGGCTCTCCGCTCTCTCTGGCATTGCCTTTGTCGCTTTTTAAGAAAATTTGAAAATGAGGTTCAGTGACAAGGTTTGTCTGGTTACAGGGGCGGGCTCGGGTATTGGAAGAGCGACAGCACTGAGGCTGGCATCAGAGGGAGGACGGGTGGTGGTAATTGACCGTGACGATAAAGGTGGAAAAGAAAGTGTAGAGCTCATTGAGAAAGCCGAGGGCAAAGCCCTGTTCATTCGTTGCGATGTAGGAAACGAACACGAAATCAAAGCCTGTATACTTTCGGTTATTGAACAGTGGAAAAAAGTAGACGTGCTTGTCAACAATGCCGCCATGATGACCTTTAAAAAGATCGTTGACCTCACCAGCGTAGAATGGGATAAGGTGATGACCGTAAACCTTCGTTCGGTTTTTCTTTTTTGTAAATACTGCATTCCCCACATGAACAATGGCGCCATCGTGAATGTGAGTTCCGTACACGCACATGAGACCACGGTAAACGTAGTTCCTTATGCCAGCAGCAAGGGTGCCATGGAAGCTTTTGTACGCGGTGTAAGTCAGGAATATCCGCCACCAAAGCTCAGGATTAATTGTGTGGCTCCCGGAGCCGTGGACACGCCCATGCTATGGAACAATCCCAATATCAAGTCGGGTGCCGAGAAAGTGCAGGGTGCAGTTGGAAAGCCGGATGAACTGGCTGCGGCTATTTGTTTTATGGCCTCCGACGATGCAAGCTTTATCAATGGCACTACTTTGGTAGTAGACGGGGGCAGACTGGACGTGCTGTGAGGTGGTGAATGGTGAATGGTCAATGGTGAATGGTGAATGGTGAATAGTCAATAGTGAATAGCGAATGTCTTGAAGCTGGTAACGGGAATCCCTATACGAAGTGCAAACACAGCAAACAATCAAATGTGGAAAGTAAAATAGAAGTGACCAGAAGACAATGAATGAATGTAAAACCAGAAGTGGCCCAAACAATTTACAAGAAATTTTAAATCATATGCGAACTTTGAAATCCCCCAAATCCTTATTCACCATTCACCATTCACCATTCACCATTCACCATTCACCATTCACCATTCACCATTCACCATTCACCATTCACCATTCACCATTCACTCATGAATCTCTATAATTAAAAAACCTCGCCCTCATGCCCTATAGGAATAAATTCATGTTTGCTACGGGAATCGAAAACAGCTATCCCTCCATTATACTTCCTGATGGAAGCAGGAAGCGCGTGGATGAAATGGAGAAATGCTGTCATTACCAGAACTGGGAAAAGGATTTCCAGTTGGTTCGTGACATGGGAATTTCCTTTTTGCGGTACGGTCCGCCTTATTACAAAACACACGTCGGCCCCGGACAATATGATTGGGATTTCACAGACGATACACTAACCAGGCTCAAGGAACTAAACATCACGCCCATCATAGACCTTTGTCATTTTGGTGTGCCGGAGTGGCTCGGGAACTTTCAGAACCCCGACTTCCCCGGCTATTTTGCCGAATACGCAAAAGCATTTGCACAACGCTTTCCCAACCTTCAATTTTACACACCCATCAACGAAATTTTTATCACGGCCATGTTCTCGGGGCAATATGGATGGTGGAATGAATGTCTTTCGAGCGACATGGCTTTTGTAACCGCTCTCAAACATTTGTGCAAAGCCAATGTGATGGCCATGCAGGAGATCCTCAAAATTCAACCGGAAGCCGTCTTCATTCAAAGTGAATCATCTGAATATTTTCATCCTGTGCGTCCGGAAGTGATGGCAAGAGCAAATTTTCTCAATCAGAAACGTTTTCTTGCTCTGGACCTTACCTATGGTTATCCCATTCGCGTGATGATGTATGAATATCTTCTGGGAAATGGAATGACCAAAGAAGAATATCACTGGTTTGAACAAAACCAGGTTTCTGCCCGATGCATTATGGGAAACGATTATTATGCAACCAATGAACACCTGGTGCTTCCCAACGGAACCACCACTTCTTCGGGAGAAATCTTTGGCTATTATGTCATCACCCATCAATATTATAACCGGTATCGCCTCCCGATCATGCATACCGAAACCAATATGAAGATGCCGGATAGCGTTCACTGGCTCTGGAAAGAATGGGCCAATCTTTATCGCCTCATACAGGATGGAGTGCCTGTGATTGGATTTACCTGGTACAGTCTGACCCACCAGGTGGATTGGGACACAGCTCTAAGAGAAGATAATGGAACCATCAATGAACTCGGGCTATATGACCTGGAAAGAAATGAAACTCCTGTTGGCAAAGCCTATCGCCGCCTGATTGAACAGTGGAAGGACGTGCTGGCCCAAGAAAGCTATGGACTTCATTTCAGAAAATAATTTCTCAGGTTTTTTTATATATTGTGGAGCAATTTTGTATACCTCCTTTAGTCTAACTTATGAAAAGATTCTCCGTTCTGCTTCTACTTGCATTGCCTGTTCTGTTTGTGAAGTGCGACAAAGATGATGACGACAAAACACTGCCTGAGACACCGGCCGCCAATTATGCGGACAGTATCAAACAGGGATTATGGGCTTATTTTCCGCTGAATGGAAATTTTGGCGACTCCAGCGGTCACAACAGAAATCTCAGGGGCGTGAACGGTATTCAGTTCGGTGCGAACGGGTCCGGAAATGCCAACAGTGCTCTTTTGTTCGATGGTGTGAATGACTTTGCGGTGATTGATTCCGGGATATATTTTCCTTCCGGCAATTTTACATTTTCATTTCAAATGTATCCGCAACGAACCCTGATCGGGAGAATTTTCAACAAGGCCAACTACAACGATGCGACTGGCGCCTCCATCAATTTTGGTTTTGACGATGATAACAGGACCAATAAACTGAATTTTTCCTTGAGCAATAACCAGAATGTTTGCGGATCACTTTGGTATTCGGGTGCAGCAACTACCTTATATACCAATACTGTGCTGAGTGCAAACACGTGGTATTCTGTGGTGGCCGAAAATTATAACGGCATCATGAGAGTATATATCAATGGCCAGTTGATCTCCGCCACGGCAGCCAATAATTCCAATTTTTCACCCTGTTCCAATGCTCCCATTTACTTTGGAATCTGGTGGCTCAATGATCTAAAACCATTTCAAGGTCTGATGGACAATATCAGGATCTACAATCGTACCCTGAGCTACAAAGAAATAAAATACATTAGTGATAGTTCGAAATAGTTGGTAGTTGATAGTTGATAGATGTGTCCAATAATTATATCAACTATCAACTACCAACCATCAACTTCTCACTTATTAATCTCTGAGGTAAAATGGAACTCGATCTCGGGATTGTTGGTCCGCTCGGTGTTGAGGAACCATTCGCTCTGAGCGAGGTACACCAGTTGTCCGTCCTTGTCGCGGGCAATATTGGAGGATTTGAAGCGGATGAACTCTTCCAGTTTTTTGGGATCATTGCTCGTAAGCCAGCAGGCTTTGTAGAATGGAACTGAATTGAAGACGACGGACGCTCCATATTCATGCAGCAGGCGGTACTGGATCACCTCAAATTGAAGCTCTCCCACGCATCCGATGATTTTTTTATTTCCTCCAAACTGGTTAAAGAGTTGGGCTACTCCTTCCTCTGTTAGCTGAAGAAGTCCTTTCTCCAATTGTTTGGTCTTCATCGGATCCTTGTTCACCACTTCTTTAAAAATCTCGGGTGAAAAAGAAGGAATACCCGTAAAGAAAAAATCTTCTCCTTCCGTGAGTGTATCTCCTATCTTGAAATTTCCGGTATCAAACAGTCCAACTACGTCACCGGGATAAGCATCATCCACCACATTTTTTTCACGGGCAAGAAATGAATAAGGATTGCTGAATCTCACATCCTTGTCCAGCCGCACATGGTGAAAATATTTATTGCGCTCAAATCTTCCCGAACATACCCTCAAAAATGCAATGCGGTCACGGTGTTTGGGATCGAGGTTCGCGTGGATCTTGAAAACGAAGCCGCTGAACTTGTCTTCATTTACGGTTACATGTCTTTTATTGGTTTCGCGGTCGCGGGGTGTGGGTGCAATACGGATAAACGTGTCGAGCATTTCGCGAACACCAAAATTATTGATGGCCGATCCAAAGAATACCGGTGCCACATCTCCTCTTAAATAACTCTGAA
>JBJMLU010000166.1:0-29040 GCA_045805145.1 Flavisolibacter sp.
ACATAGTCCATGACTCCATGTATTCTTGTTGGAATAAAACGCATAAAAAAATCAATAAGCTTTCTCTCCATAAAACATGCCAGTACGATTCGATGGGAGCAGACTGCGAAAAATGCTCGGCAGGTGAATTACTTTAACAGAAGAGAAGTTCCTGTTTGATTTTGGGAAAGCAGATCAGTCAGAATGATTGCACGCGCTCCCGGCACTGGGAAGGCTTTGCTGTCGATGCGGGATACCGGAAGAATTTTTTTTGTAGAGCTGCTAATGAAAGCTTCTTTGGCTGTCGTCAACTCGTGAAGATGGACCGGTCTTTCCTCCACTTCGAAAATAGATCGGGCAGCTTCAAGAATCTTCATCCTGGTGATTCCTTTCAGAATATTTTTTGCAGGGGTTACCAGTTTGTTTTCTTCGGTGATCAGAAAAAAATTTGACCGGGGACATTCACTGATCCATCCCTGGTGATGGTACAACACATCATCTGCCTGCATTTTTTTTAGCCAGGGCTGCAGCCAGATGGCCATGAGATAGTCGATGGTTTTTATTTCGGGAAGCTGTCGCTGATGTTCATAACAGGCCAGGCTGATGCCCTGATGATATTGTGCCTGTGAAGGGGATGAAAAATTATGCAGTGTGATGATGAGCAAAGGATGAGAAATGCTGTAGCCATCGGAGGAATAGCCACCGGTGAGTGTGATTCGGATACCACAATGTTCCGAATCATTTTTTTCAAGGAGCTCGCCGATGATTTTTTCCAGTTCTTCCCGGGAATATGAAACCTGCAGGTACATTTTTTCAGCAGAAGAATAAAAGCGGTCGAGATGATTTTCGAGATAAAGAGGTTTGCCCGCGATGACTTTAAAAAAATCAAATATTCCATATCCTCTTTGTACCGAAAGGTCCCGCACATGGATCATTGCTTTTTCTTCGGGCAAAAATTCATTATTCAGAAAAGCATATTGGGACATGATCTGTGAAGATACCTTATAGGTCTTATAAAGGTAACTATATACCTGTTAGACCACGCGGTCACATCCTTCTCAAATCCCCCATTTTTTACTCCACTTTTTAAAATTTAAAACATGATGTATGGTATCTGCCATGACACCGTATTAATACTATTTACAATAGGTGTTATTTGGATTATCTTTAAAAGGCAATCAATAACTAAAGCGGCCAACATGAATATCACCATTCGAATTTCATCGGATGAGTTACCTTCTTCACAACAAACGACTATTCGAACTGCGCTCTGTTTAAATTCCAAAAATGAGTTAGCTGCAGCGTTTGAAAAAATTGCAAAAACTGCCTTTCTGGAATATTGTAAAATGATATTAGAAAGGGGAACTCCGGCGAAGATCGATGAAATTAGAGAGCAAAGACTTTTCTTGCTAATTCAGCATTATTTTAAAGACAGGCTACCTAAAGATAACGAAGTAGATAGTTTTTTCCATTTAGGTGATAAAAGTCAAACCTTATTGCAAAATACAATTTCGCATTTCAGAAACCACTTCACAAATTTTAATTCTTTTTTGTTGGTGTATTTGAATAATGCAAAGCAAGGCAACCAAGAGAACTATTTTGTATTTGATTGTTTTTGTGCACCGATCATAAATGAGCTAAATAGCATTGTAAGGCAAAATTGGGCAAGTCACGAAAAAATATCTAGGGTATATAAAACAGCAAACACATACAAATGCCATCCTGATACATACGAAAAACTTAAAGCATATCTAATAAATAATGGCTGATTTACTTTCTGCGATTAGTGTTTTTTTGGTATTTCTTACTTTTCTTCTACAAATAGTTGATAGGGATATTTCAGCAATGATTAAAGAAAGCAATCCATTCCAGGATAAAATAAATGACAAAAAAGTGTTTAGAAAAAGACTATTCAAAGCGTTATTCCTAAAATCAATCCCCATTACTCTTATATATCTTATTACCGCTTATTCACTACTACCAAAGGTGGTATATTTAATAAAATACGGTAAAATTGACTTGTGGAATTTCGACCCGCTAAATACTCTATTTATATTTATTCAGTTTGGGGTAACTGCTTTGTTTATTTATTCAGCTTATAAGATGGCAGAACTAATACGCAAAATTAGAAGTGTAAAATAATGCCATTCCAAAGTCCTGACTCCACATGTTTTAGAAATAAATCGTTTCTCATTTTTTGCCAACTAAGGTTTTATACTTTAATGAACCGTTACAGTTTGCCAAGGCATTAGCAAAACGTTCATCTTGCAGTGTCTTTCTGTTGTTATATCTAAAAGCCGTTTCATTGCAATAACGCTGTAAATGCTTTGGGCTTACCTGATGATAAATTCCATAAATGCCCCTTTTCAGAATTGACCAGTAACCCTCCATATTGTTTGTGTGCCACGGGCCTTCTGTTATGTAGACAAAGGGAATTTTCTTAATGATAACGTGGCTAAAACCTTCGCTTGTCAGGCTTCTGTAAGATGGGTGGTTATCTGTAATTATCTGAGCATCCTTTGTAATGTTGCTCTTTATCAGTTCGACTATCCTTTCCTGCTTAGTGTCTGGCAGGACGAATGTTTTTACCTTGCCTTGTCTATCCAACAGGCCTACTACCATAGCCTTACCTTCCACGCCACTTAATTTTGGACGTTTCTTTAAATGTTTATTGCCGTTTTTACCGCCCACATAAGTTTCATCGACTTCGCAAATGCCATCGAGTAATTCAGGGGCGTTATTAGTGAGCATATGTCTAATACGATGGTTTAAATGCCATGCGGTCTTTTGGGTTACGCCTAACCAAGTTGCGAGCTGAAGACTGCTAATGCCCTTGCTGTGTACTGCTAGAATGTAAGTTGCCAAGAACCATTTAGTCAATGGAATTTTTGTGTTTTCATAGATAGTTCCAACCGTCACGCTAAACTTGCTTCGGCAACCTTTCTCCCTGCATTTAAATATTCTGCCATTGCTGAAACGACAAACATTTATAGAACCGCAGAACGGACAGGCGGGTGTGCTATTCCAACGCTGCTGTTCCAAATATTCTCTGCACTTTTCTTCAGTGCTAAATTCTTTCTGAAACTCTAATATTGATTTGAAGGCTTTCACTTTAAGTTTGTCTGATTAAACAAAGGTATATACTTTATATATACTTTCCAAATATTTTTTAGTTTTCTATATACTTTATATATACTTTTGCCAAATGAAGAAGGATTCGCAAGTGCTTATAAAACTTTCGGCAGCTGAAAAGGAAAGTTTTAAAAGAGCGGCAGAGCTAAGCGGTATTGGATTTTCTGCATGGGCAAGGCAGAAGTTAAGGTCTGCGGCCATCAAAGAGTTGGAAGATGTAGGAGAGCCGATAGCGTTTTTAACCACAATTAAACAGAAAAAAGATGGACGATAAAATTCATTTCGAAGTCATTGGAATAGCCGAGGCGTTGAAGCGCCATTATTATGTTGTTCCATCTAACCAGAGAGAGTATTCTTGGTTTAAGGATACGCAAGTCAAAGAGTTTGTGGCAGACATTAGGAATGCCGCAAGAAATCCAGGAACTCCATATTTTCTAGGAACCATTGTTTTAACTACTGGAAAATCTGATAGACTTGAAATAGCGGATGGTCAACAACGTCTTGCAACTACAACCATGATTTTAGCAGCGATCAGGGATTGGTTTAAAGCGAAGGGAGAGGCTGAATTTCTGAGGTCAATAGAAACTGATTTCTTGTTCAAGTATGACCGAGATCAGAAAGAGGATGTATCAAAATTGAGCATGAATGTAGATGATAATGAATATTTCAAAACCATCATTCTTGATAGACAAAATCAGAAAGGTAAAAAATCCAAAAATCCACAGTCTCATAGAAGAATAACAGAAGCCTATGAGTACATCAAGGCGCACATTAACAATATAGAAAAAGAATATGGCCCAGAAAACGCAAAGGAAATATTAAATGATTTGATGAAGTACCTTTCGAAAGACGCCAAAATTGTCAAGTTAACAGTAGCAGATGCAGAAAACGCTTTCTTGATGTTTGAAACGCTCAATGACAGGGGGCTAAAAACCTCTCAAGTTGATTTAGTTAAAAACCATGTATTTAAAAATTCGGAAGACAGAATTAAGGAAGTGGAAAAACTATGGAGGTCTATGCGTTCGGCGGTTGAAAGTGTGGCAGATGATGATGATATAATGATGGATTTTCTACGAGGCGCTTGTTGCATTATTTCGGGGCCAACAAGCAAGAAGGAGGTAATGAAAAAAGTTAAGGAACAGGCAACAAGCAGGTCCGAAACCGTGAAAATGATGAGTTTATTTGAAGAACTAAGTAAGGATTATGCTGCGATTTTAAATCCAGACCACCAAAAATGGAATAATTATGATATTAGCACTAGAAAGGCAATCTCTACTTTAAACCTGTTGGGAGCTACTCAAATTCGGGTGCTTATGTTATCTATTACTAGAAATTTTTCCCCGAAGGAAACGGCGACCGCCTTTCGGAAATTAGTGTCTTGGACGATAAGATTTTTTGTTATGGGAATGGGCGGTAGTCGGCTGTACGACAATTATGCACGACTCTCGAATAGAATATATTTAGGAGAAATAAAAACCTCAGAACAATTAAGTAAAGAATCTGAAAAAGTTGTTATCGGCGATGCAGAATTTGGTGCTGCGTTTGAAATATTGACTGTAGGCCCTGCAAAGATTGCAAGATATTATTTGAGGGCATTAGAGACGACAGCGAGAGGTGAGCCAGACCCGGAATTTATTCCAAATGATGATTTGGTAATCAATTTAGAGCATATTATGCCAGAGTCAATAAATGACGATTGGAAACATGTACCTTTTCAAGATCAGGAATCTCATTTAAAAAGGCTGGGTAACATGGTTTTATTAAAGGCTAAGAAAAATTCGGATGCAGGGAATTTGGCGTTTAAAGAAAAGAGAAAGATTTATCGCGATTCCACTTTTTTACTAACCAAAGAAGTTTCTCAACGCAATAAATGGGATAGAGAGGAAATTGAAAAAAGGCAAAAAAAAATGGCAGAACTAGCAGTTCAAACGTGGGCTTTATAAATTTGTTATATGGCAAAAGCTAAAAAGAAATCAGCTAAAGAAGCATCAAATACATTTCATAATATTATGCAGGCTTCTGTAAAGGGGAATCCTAAACCAAACGATTTTAATACGAGCCAACTGTTAAAGATGGAAGCACTCTTAAAATCAAAAATAGAATCAATACGCCTTTTGGGTAGCAGTACAACTAGAGGTTTGTCATCCACTCAAAGGAAGGAAATGCTTGAAAGGTTGAATATGGATGATTCTAAATACGAAATCAAAGACGGTGAAATTAGGATGAAGGGTGACCAATAATTTTTTTACCACTCATGGTCTAACACGTATATAGTTACCTCTTATAAACCTATAAGGTGCAGCCGGCCGGCCTTGCTGAAACCGCAGCGTCAGTGATTTATAGATAGAGAAGCTGTTATATTTTTCCCGGAACTGCTGAAGACAACCTTATAGGTCTTATAAACCTATAAGGTTGGCACGTCAAAATCCGGACCAGGCACAAGAAGACCGCCATTGAACAACCAGAATCAGAAACTAATAAATGTCCCCGCTTTCGTCCTGGTCCAACCAACGCTGGGCGGCGGAAGAATCAAAAACGTCCTCACGGTTGGTGAGTACCTGCCGCAGCAGGTCATGGATGGTCACAATTCCCTTAAACCGGCGATCGGCATCGTAAGCCACCAGATAACGTGTCTTGTTTTCATTCATAGTGTTCATGCAATGTTCAACGGTATCGGTCAGGCTTACTGCAGGAAGATGGGCGGTCATCACTTCTTTTACAGTGGTGGAATTGCTGTGTCTTCCCTTGAGGATGAGATTTCGGCTATAATCCCTTTCGCTAAAAATACCTTCATACCGGTCACCCTCCATCACGATCAGGTAACTAAGATTTACCGAATTGAGCTGGGTCAGGGCATCAATTACCAACGCGGTGGGCTCAATGATGTTGGTAGGCTTCGGCTTACTGTCCAAAATGTTCTTGACTGTTCTCATTGCGGTCTTTTTAAATTCACTAAGGGAGATTAAATATAAAATGATTTTTCTCAATCGCGGGAGACAAAGCTGGCGCAATATTTTTAGCCTTCTGCTTAAACTTCGATATGCGATTATCAGTTTTATCGGCCAAAGACCCGGTGCAAAAAGCAAGACTGCGTTGCCGTAAGAAATTTCTCTACTATTTCAAAAAAGGATTTTCGGATTCGACTTATATCAGCTGGGAAAGACAATACAAGCTTGACGCCCATTTCCAGTTCCAGCAACTACTCAATAAACCCGAATACGAACGTCTGCTCAATGCAAAAAAATATGCAGACATCGCGCTGGCGGCGGTCCGTATCGAAAGCCGCACGAATCTGTTGTTCTCTTTTGAAAAAATGGCCCTCAGAGACGCCATAAAGCCCGCATCGGGGGCAAAAACTTTTGCCCTTGGCCTGTACAATTATGTTTATGCAAAAGAACCCCTGGAACAAAGGTTTGGCCAGTTCTCTGAAGTGATCGCATCACTGCCCCGAAAGCAAACCCGCGTACTCACCTGGCCTCTTCATACAGTATTTGGATTCATTGCCAATCCGCAGGAACATATTTTTCTCAAACCAAGGGTCACCCAGATCGGAGCCGAAAAATATGAATACGAATTCCAGTATAAATCAAAACCCAATTGGGATACTTACAAAAGTCTGCTTGATTTTGCCGAAACCATTCGCAAAGACACAGCCGATCTCAAACCCCAGGACTATATCGACCTGCAATCATTCATCTGGGTATTGGGTTCGGACGAATATCCGGACTAGGCACAATTTTTTAAGCTTATGTATAAACAGTTAATATGGAAAAGATGAACGACTTGAAAGATTTGCTGAAACACGAAATACAAGACCTGTATTCCGTAGAAGAGCAGATCATCGAAGCCCTTCCCAAAATGATGGAAAAGGCAAGTAACAAAGTACTGAAAACCGCTTTGTCCGAACACCTCAAAGTAACCGAGGAACATAAGAACAGACTGGATAAGATACAACAGATGATGAACAAGGGAGAGGAATCTAACGGAAAGAAAAAAGGTTTTCTTGCCACGCTCTTTAGCGGTAAACAAACCTGCAAGGGTATGCAGGGTATTATTGAAGAGGGCAACAAGATCCTCGGTGCCGACATCGCACCCCAGGCTCTTGATGCCGCTATCATTGCCTGTGCGCAAAAAGTAGAACACTATGAAATCTGCGGCTATGGAACGGCGCGCACTTACGCACAGGAATTGAAACTGGATTCCGTAACCAAATTGCTCGAGCAAACGCTGAAAGAAGAATATGACGCAGACATCCGTCTCACAGAACTTGCAGTAGAAGGCATTAACCTCAAAGCGGAATCTACAAAGGCTGACCAGCCAGCTTCTGCAAAAGGAAGAACAGGACGGGGCGCGGACTCTGAAAGAATCAGGCGTGAAGAAAGAACGATGGAACCCGTTTCCAATCGCGGTACAAAAAGCACAGAATCAGCCAGGACTGGTAAAGAAAAGAGCGGCCAGCCCAAAGCGGCCTCTGGACCACGTGGCAGTAATGGAAGAAAGGAAAGCAGTTCTTCCAAAACAACTGCGGCGCGAAACACGCGTAGTTC
The DNA here is from genome assembly GCA_045805145.1 of Flavisolibacter sp. Taxonomy (GTDB): domain Bacteria; phylum Bacteroidota; class Bacteroidia; order Chitinophagales; family Chitinophagaceae; genus Flavisolibacter. Next base: position 7,659 of record JBJMLU010000166.1, read on the forward strand.
CTCTTCACGTTCCAGCACCAGCAACGGGCGCGGTTCAGGTGAAAGAGGAAGCTCCTCCCGTTCTAAAAGAGGATAGACCATAATAAAGTCTTTGGTTGACCAACATTGCAGACAATCTAAGAAAGATAAAACCCCGTGTTGGCAACAAGGCAATATACTGACGGCAATGGACCTGGTTTCCTTGCCGTTTTTCATTTGAGAAGGCATTCATTCAGCATATTTTCCCGCGAATAAAAACTGACCAGGCAAGCGGGCTTGCATTCAGTAAAATTTAACAGTCAGTGAAAAGAATCTTGCAGCCAATTGATTCTGAGTTGAACTTGACCCATAAACAAGCAACCGGACTGACCAACACATTGTTAAAACGCCCTTGCTTATTTTATCTGCGCCTAGTTTTGCACCATGAAATTTTTTCGGGGATTGGTCTTGATTGCATTAGCATTGGCGTTTTCATCGGGCCTCAAAGCACAGGAGATAAAACTTAGTTTTAAAATTGTCAACGATCACAAAGAACCGGTTCCTTTTGCAACCGTGCAGGTTTTCCCTGTGCCTGACACCTTGCATCCCCAGCAAAAAATTTCCGATAGTACAGGTACTGTCAGTTTTCTTCTAACAGAATCGCATCCCTACCTGGTTCGCGTATCTTCTGTGAACTATCGTCCGCTGGAGAAAAAGATTACCGCGAATGCTAACCATCCTTCTTATGTTTTTACAGCAACTGCACAAGAACAGGCCATGAACAATGTGGTGGTGAGAGCCAACAAGCCGCTCATGCGCCAGGAAGATGACAAGACCATTGTGGATCCGGAAAATCTGGCCAATGCTTCTACCAATGCATTTGAGGTGATGGAAAAAATACCTGGAATTTTTATCGACCAGGACGGCAATATTTATTTGAGCAGTACAACGCCCGCAACTGTATATATTAATGGCCGGGAGCAAAAGATGAGCGCCGCAGATGTGGCCACCATGCTCAAAAATCTTCCACCCAATGCCGTTGCTTCGATTGAGATACTGAGAACACCATCTGCGAAATACGATGCTTCAGGCAGTGGAGGCATTGTGAATGTGGTTTTGAAAAAAGGAATACGTTTGGGTAGGACCGGAAGTTTTACCGCGGGAATGAATCAGGGTAAATACGGCAATCAGTTTGTAGGGATCAATATGAACAACAACCAGGGGAAGCTCACCACTTATTTCAACCTTCAATATTCGCATCGTCAGTCCTTCGAACAAATCCAGACCAATCGATTGTTTGCAAAAGATTCTTTGCTGAGTCAAAACGCAGGAACCGTTTACTCGGGACACAATTATTATTTTGGATATGGAGTGGATTACCAGTTGAATAAAAAATGGGACCTGAATTATGATGGGCGTATCAGTTACAACAACACAGACAATCATAGCAGCAACCTGTCTACTATCTCCAAAATAAGTTCTAATGAACAAGTAGGGAGCAATCAAACGGATGTACGCAACAAGGGATTTAATTACAATATCAATCAGGGGTTGAATGCAAAATACAGGATTGATTCAGCAGGTTCCGAATGGACCACTGATGTTTCTTATACCTATTCGCCCAATAATACAACCCAAACCTTTAACACCGGAGAAGGTCAACTTGATAACAAGCTTCAGTTTTTTTCAGCACAAACGAATCTCGTAAAAAAACTTCCGAACAAGCTCACATTGGAAACGGGATTGAAAACTTCCGACGTATCTTATCGCAACAACACCGATTATATGAAAGTTGCAGGCAATGTTCCGGAACATGATGATGTTCGTTCGGGTTCATATAATTACAAGGAACGCATTCATTCCGCCTATGTGCAGGCTTCCAAAGATTTTTCGGGCATTGTGCTGAAAGTAGGAACAAGGATGGAGAACACAAACATGGATGGCCAGCAGTTTTCTCCCAGGGATACTTCGTTTTCCATTCACCGCACCGATTTCTTTCCATATATCTATCTGAGTAAACTCGTAACCACTATTGCCGGATACGATTTGCGCGCCTACCTGGTGTATCGGCGCACCATCAGCCGTCCGTCTTATGAATTTCTGAATCCGTCGCTGCGGTTTGTGGATCCATATTTATTTGAGACCGGTAATCCTTCACTGAGGCCACAGTTCACACAAAACTATGAGGCGAATATTTCTGTAGACGAACGCCCATTGGTAGCCGTTGGTGTGAATGATACGAAGGATATATTCACTCAGGTGCTTTACCCTGCAGACAGCAGTCATCAAATTTCTCACCGCACTTACGACAACCTCGGGAGCAATAAAGAAACTTATATTCGTCTGCTCGGCGCCATTCCACCCGGCAAGCGTTATTTCTTTGTGGTAGGTGCCCAGTACAATCACAATTTTTATACTGGTCTTTATGAAAACAGTCCACTCTCTTTTAAAAAAGGAAGCTGGTTGCTGTTCACTTATCACAATTTCAAGTTGACACCATTGACGCAAATTTCCATGAATGGATACGTGCGCTTCAATGGACAGCAGCAGTTTTATGAACTCAGCACATTTGGAGAACTTCGTGCAAGCGTAAGCCAGCAGCTCTTGAAAAAGAAACTGACGCTTAGTGTGAGCATGAATGATATTCTGAATACCAGTGCCAATAAATTTACGCTCAACCAGGGATCTACTTATGCGTACGGAGAGCGTTCCACCGACAACCGGCGCTTTGGTATCAACCTTCGCTATAATTTTGGAATCCATAAAAAAGAAGACAACAATCCTTTCAACGCTGTTTCACCTAGCGGCGATTCGAAATAGGGAAATAGTTGATAGTTGATGGTTGGTAGTTGGTAGTGTTGATGGTTTTAGAGTTGATGGTTATTTGATAGTATAGGGCTGAATTTGTTTTTGGGATTTGAAGTTTCACGCGCAACTTTGAAACCTGACGATTAAAAGATGCTCTTATGCAGTATGAAGAATTTCGCAATGCCGGACACTATCTCGTAGATTATATCACCAATTACCTCGAGCAGGTGCAGGACAGACCCCTGTTTCCTGATATCGAGCCGGAAAAGCTCTATGCTCTCTTCGAAGAGGGGTTGCCGGAAAAACCTGCTTCACTTTCCTCCATTCAAAAAATACTTGAAGAGAAATTGATCCCATATTGCACTCATGTGAATCATCCCGGTTACATGGGACTCATTACACCTTCTCCCAATCCTGCAGGGATCCTTGCTGATTTTCTGGCTTCTGCTCTCAATCAGAACCTGGGTGCCTGGTCCATCGGTCCTTCCGCAGTAGTCATGGAAAGAAAAGTGATCCGATGGCTCAATGACCTGATTGGTTATGACGGCAATGCAGGCGGAAATCTTACCAGCGGCGGAATGATGGCGAATTTTATAGGCATCAAGCTGGGAAGGGACTGGACAACCCAAAACAAAGCGCAATACGAAGGACTACAGGATAAATGGGCTGTGTATGTGTCAGAAGAAAGACACGTTTCAGTTGACAAGGCAGTTGATGCAGTAGGCATCGGCAGAAATGGTTTGAAGTTAATTCCTACCAATGAAAAATATCAGGTCAGGATAGATGCATTGGAAGAGGCATTATCAAAAGACAAAGCAAAAGGCATTCGCCCAATTTGTATCGTGGCACTTGCAGGCACAACAAATCTTGGAGCTTGTGACGATCTTGAAGCATTGCATGCGATTGCTTCGAGGGAAAAATGCTGGCTTCATGTAGATGCGGCTTATGGTGGTGGCATGTTGCTCTCTCAAAAAAATCCGGATCTGCTCAAGGGTATTCATCTTGCTCATTCTGTGACTATCGATCCACACAAATGGTTTTATGCTCCGCTTGATGCAGGCGCCGTCCTGGTAAAGGATGAAGAGCAACTCACAAAATCGTTCGGTATCAGTCCACCCTATCTCACCGATCAAACAGAACAAAAAGATCAGCGTTACCTTTTTTATGTTCATGGCTTTGAGCAGTCCAAACGATTCCGAAGCCTGAAGGTGTGGATGAGTTTTCAGCATTATGGAAAAAGCAAAATTGGTGAGTGGATCGACCGTAACATCGACCAGGCAAAATATCTTCACCAACTGGCAACTTCAGAAAACATCTTCGAATCGGCAACCGAGCCGGTGATGTCGGCTGTGTGTCTCAGATATAAAACCGAAAAAACTGCTGAACAGGAAAGAAAGATTCACCACGAAGTTGCAGCGAAAATAGAGAAGGAAGGAAAATTCTGGTTTGCCACCACCGAGATGAAGGGCAGGACCTGGTTTCGAATTAACCCGGTCAATCTCAACACCACCCGTGAACATATGGAGCAACTCTATGAATCTTTAAAGAAAACTTGTAGAGAAATTGGGTATTGAGGTATTAAGGTGGAATTGCCACCGACGCCAAGGCGTCGGTGGCTAAAGAGGAATTTGGAATTGGGAATTAGGGAGAGAACAGATTTCTATGAAATCTTCCCTCCGTGAAATCCAATTTTAATCAGTGAAATCCGTGATTAGGGAGAGAACAGGTTTCTATGAAATCATCAGTCCAGGAATGCTTATTATCCGGGATCATGGGAATCATGGAAAATCTAAATAGTCCTGGTTGGAATTTTGAGTCCGTGAAGTGAGGAGAAAAATCTGGCGCAGATTCTTTGGACATCCATTCTTGTTGAACAAGGAAATGATTTGGAACAATGATCCATTTTGCAATTTTCACCATTCACCATTCACCTTATAAAATCTACGTGCAATAATAGAAAGCGGAACACCAATCGCTACGATCAGGATTCCAATGCCGATGATAGTTTGTACCAGGTTCAAGGGCGACCGTACGACTCTTGTAAGAGGAAGAACCAAAAGATTCATCACCAGCCAGATGAAGATGCCATAGAGAATGGCCGTGAGCAGGCGATTCAATGAGAGCAAATGGATCTTTGGATAAATCAGAAAGAAAATGACAGTGAAGACAAAGGCTATGAGGAAATGAAATAAAACACCGAGCAAGATCATCCACCAGCTTCCCAAATAAGCCTGAGTGCCCAGAACAGAGCTGGCGATATATTCAAAAATAAGTACCGGATTCCTTTTGGTTCGCAAGAGGAAATGAATGGTGGCTCCGGTAATATCCAATAAGCCCACCAGCAATGCTGTTCTCACAACCAGCGGTAGGATGTTTTTTGATGGCATAACAAGAGGTTCGGCGATTTTACTAAATGTACTAAAAGGACGTCAGTCGCCGGACTTGAGAGGTTGCCAAACTTCAGATCCAATCAAACAAGTCCACACGTAACGCCATTCGTTGATCTCATCCCTCATCTCTCATCTCCCATCTCACATCTCACATCTCACATCTTTCTCTCAACTATCAACTATCAACTTCTCTTATTAACTTTATCCATCCTGCTTATGGTTTATTTCAAGAAACTCCTGGTTGTTTTACCTGTGCTCGTTCTGGGCACGATTTACTTATATGTTCATCGAGCAGACTACCGTCACACGGCAGGACCGAGACTTTTATTCCTGGCGTTTAATCTTTTTCTTTTGTACGGATGGATATTTCTTGAAACATGGAAGCGGAAACAAAAAAACCTTGTGCAGGTAACTTTGCAGTCCAGTTTTTATGTTTATTTCTTTATGGTGCTCAGTCTGACCGGATACTTTATTTTATTTCGGGAGGTGTCGGCGCACGGCTGGTGGCACCGGATGATAGAAAGGGTTGAACATCGTGAAAGGGTGAACCTTGAATTGTTCAAAATGTTTAAAATTTATAAACTTTCGAGCAGGCAGATAGTGGGCAATTTCATCATGTTGCTTCCTTTGGGCTTGTATCTGCCACTCCTGTATCGACGTGCAAGAAGTTTCTTTGCCGTGGCCTTCATTGCATTTACGGTGTCCTTTCTGATTGAATTGTTGCAACTGGTCACCAGTTTCAGGAGTGCGGATGTGGATGATATTCTGCTCAATACAACCGGAGCCTGTTTCGGATTTGTCATCTATGCAGGCATGCGCGAGCTGATTTTATCTCTGTGGTCGCCGTCCCCTATGTCGCCAACAGCTTAAATTGGCATAATCTTTTAATCTTTGAGAAAAATTTCCCGGACGCACATGGAATCTGCCGACAAAAAGCCTTGCATTCTTTATGCTGAAGATGATCTCGATGATTATGAATCGGTCAATGAAGCCTTGGTGCAGCTGTCAGGAAAATATGGATTGGTTCATGCTAAGAACGGCACGGAGGCGGTGGAATGGATGGAGAAAAACAGGCATAGTTCTCCCTGCCTGGTAGTAATCGATCTGAATATGCCCATCATGAGCGGAAAGGAAGTATTAACCTGGATGAAGCAGGACGAAGGGTTTCAGAAAATTCCTGTGATGGTTTTTACTACTTCATCGAGGGAAGAAGACGTAAAGCTTTGCCAGAAATATGACTGCACATTTTTTCGTAAGCCCACCCTCTACCGCGACCTGCTCCATGTAGTGCAGATCATGCTGCAAATGTGCGAGAAGAACAATAAGGCCTGATCGTCAATCGTAATCGTGAATTCCAAATCTTTCTGGTCGTTATCCCTTCACTCATCTTCTATCAACCATCAACTATCAACTATCAACTTTCTCGACTAATTTTTCACCTTTATATATCCCCATCCCTGTTGCTGTTTGCTGACCACTTCATAAATGCCATCGGGAACAGTTTGCACACCGGAGATTAACTGGTCTTCTTTGATGTTCTGGTTCTTCATAGCAATGGCACAGACCTTAAAAGAAATATTCTTGTTGGACGCCAGTCGTGCAAGGTCGTCCGATACATAGGATTTTCCTTTTACTACCATGGCCAGACCCTGTCCATACATCACTACTTCCATTTTTGCATCAGGGGACCCGCCGGAGATCTCGTTCAGCCAACGGACCACGGAGCGTTGATCGAGGCTGTCTTTGCTGGTGAGATCAAAAACCACCTTATAGTCTTTTTGTGCGGCAACTAGGAGCGAAGAAAAGAAAAAGCATCCCAAAAGAAGGACTGTCTTGTTCATAACAGAAGTTTTAGTACTCAAAAGGTACGAAGGTTTAGTTGGTAGTTGGTAGTTAAGAGAAAGATGTGAGATGTGAGATGTGAGATGAGAGAAGAGAGATGAGAGATGAGAGAAGAGGGAGGAGGGAAGAGCGTGCAGGGAAGAGCATGCAGGATGGACGATTGATGATTCGCGTCCTTACCTTTGCAATTCATTCAGCCTTATGGAATATTTTGTCGGGGAACATTCCATTGTTCGAAAGATTTGGGGAAAGAGTGATACGGTTCTGTTCATCTTTGCCGGTGCCGCTGCGGAGTTTGCACTCAACAAAGCCGTGGACTGGTTGTATTTTACCGGAAGGCTTCCTGCCGATCCCATCGGAAGGTTGTTCTCAACAGTTAGTTATGCGCACCGGATCATTTTCTCCGACCTCGACGGAGCCAATCGGGCTATAGACAAGATCACTTCTATTCATTCTGCTGTTGAATCTGCGCGCGGTGCAAAAATTCCGGACTGGGCCTACCGGGATGTCCTGTTCATGCTCATTCATTATTCGATCGCTTCATTTGAACTATTGGAAAGAAAGTTGAGTGAAGAAGAGAAAGAAGAAGTCTACCAGGTTTTTTACCGCCTCGGCCTACGCATGCACCTCAAGGATCTTCCTCCACATTATCAGTCCTGGCTTCCTGTGCGAATGCAGCACATGGAAGAGGACCTGAGGAAATCCGATTATTCCATAGATCTTTTCAAACAATACAAAAGAAGCCTTGGTGCTTCGCGGTATGCTATCCTCAAAGAGGCACAGATGCTTGTCATTCCAGAAAGGGTAAGAGAACTTTTGGACATGAGATCTTTTTCCCTTCTTCGTCCTGCAGTTCCCTTCTATAAATTTTCACGTATCGTTCACCTTGATGGTCTTGTCAAAGCCATCCTCCTTCCTTCGACTTATAAAAAACAAATCAGCGAACTTGATCGGGAAAGTTGAAATGGTGAATGGTGAATGGTGAATGGTGAATTGGATTTTAAGATTAGGTAGATTTATTTTTTTGATAATAATTTGAATTCATCGTTTTTAAAATTAGTGGTTTGCATGGTGCCGACTGTTCCCGGCCGATTGCCGACATTCACCATTCACCATTGACCATTCACCATTCACCATTCACCATGTCCATCTGGTTTAAAAATTTCAGCCTTCAGGAAGTAAGACAGCGCGGTGCCAATACCATGGTAGAACATATCGGTATTGAGATCACTGAACTGGGAGAAGATTATTTGAAAGGAACCATGCCAGTGGATCATCGCACGGTTCAACCCATGCGCATCCTTCATGGCGGAGCATCGGTAGCCCTTGCTGAAACCCTTGGAAGCCTGGCTGCTAATTTGGTTGTAGACGGAGAAAAAAAATATTGCGTTGGCCTCGACATCAATGCCAATCACATTCGCGCTGCAAAAATGGGAAAGGTAACGGGTTGTGCTAAGCCCTTGCACCTCGGAGGTACAACACAAGTATGGAGCATAGAAATCACTGACGAACAAAACCGCCTGGTCTGCATAAGCCGATTAACGATGGCGGTGCTGGATAGGAAGCTATGAACGGTGAGCTCAGAGCTGTGAGAAGCTTAAAAGTTGGGAAGAAGTTCCTGGTCAACCAGGTTGTGAGCACAACGTTGCATTTTGAAACTCAAAGCTGTGAGCTGATGGCTCTCAGCTTTTCCGTTCATGCCGAACGGGGAAGGGTAAACGAAAATATGCTGCCCTTTCCAATTTCGCTTTCAATGTGCATCTGTCCTCCATTCTTCGCCAGAAATTCTTTACACAGCATCAGTCCCAGACCGGTGCCTGATTCGCTGGCAGTGCCCTTGGTAGAGTAAAAATTGTTTTCGTTGATTTTTTGGAGCGCTTCCTTGGTGATCCCCGTTCCAGAGTCCTGTACGTAAACTTCAACAAAGGACCCGGTCTGGTTCACTCCAATCTCGATCATTCCCTGCTGCGGTGTAAACTTTATGGCATTGGACAAAATATTACGCAGCACCAGGTTCACCATGTCGCGGTCGGCAAGCACATACACCGGTGTGCTGTTCTTGCTTTCGATATAAATCTGTTTGGCTTCTGCCTGAAGGCGCAACAGTTGCAGTACATCAGTGATCATCTTGGAAAGGTCCAGTTCTTCGGGACGAATAGAAGCAGCCTGCATCTGGGTCTTAGACCATTGCAAAAGATTCTCCATCAAACCAATCGTGTAATTGAGGTCCATGAGCACATCAGGCACCAGTGCTTTCATTTCTTCTGCAGGCATGTTTTGCTGATGCATGTTGCGGAACAGGTTGCGAAGTGCATACATCGGCGTTTTCAGGTCGTGTGCAATGACAGAAAAAAGTTTTGACTTTAAGCTATTGAGCTCTGATAGTTCTGCCTTCTGGTTGTTAAGCTCTCGGGCTTTCTCCGTGATCACTTCTTTTTGTTTCTGGATCTCCAGGTTTTTTTTGTGCAGTACTCTTTGTTTGGCGAGGATCTTGAACTGATAGCCAGTATTTTCTTTTTTGATCAGATAGAGTCCATAGAAAATAAAAGCCAGGGCCAGAAGGTGGTTGAAAAAATATAATAGACGATTCTCGTGCTTTACTTCATATATAAAATCTTTCAAAAGAACTGAAAGAACAAAATAATTGACCATGGTAAGGGCAATCGTGAACAACATGTAGCCCATGTCCTTCAAAAAGAAAACGGCCAATACTCCATACAGAATGAAATGCAATTCAACCCCGCTGTTCATGCCCTGCAGATAAACAAATCCTGTAAAGAAAGGATAGAGAATAAAATAACTGAGAAGTGCAGATTGATATTTATGATTATGGTTGAAGATGAGCACCGCAACGCTTAGTGAACTGGGCAGACAGGCCAGTAGCCACATGTGAACAGGTAATTGGTCACTATGTAGAAGGCCGATCAGAGGGATCAGTGTTCCGGAAAGAAGCTGAAAAAAGTTGAGGAGGTTGAATACACTCAGTTTACGTCTTTCGTATTCATCCAACTTGTCGGTGATCCCGATGTTCTTGATTTGCTTGAGAAAAAATAGAAACTGCTTTTTGGCGGAGACATAGTATTGTCCTGGACCGATAGCGCGTAGCTTTTCTTGCAGGAATACTATTTTGGATTGCAGGAGTTCCATAGTGTAACGTTAGATGTAGTAGGGCAGGACAAAATAGGCAATTTGTTCAATTGTTCAAATAGTCAGGTGTATTATAAATGAGGAAAAAATGCAAGGGAATGGATGAGCTTTGCGCCTTGAATTAAAAGAACTGTTGATATAACAGTGGAGGACATATGAAAAATCCCGGTACTACTACCGGGATTTTTCATTTGAAATCAGCGTTTTACGCATGTTCTGCGTAAACTTCCGTTGGCAAACAAACGCAAATGAGGTTGCGGTCGCCATAAGTATTATTGACCCTGGCAACTGAGGGCCAGAATTTATTTTCTCGAACATAAGCCAGCGGGAAAGCAGCCAATTCACGGCTGTAAGGCTTTTTCCACTCATCGCTGCAAATCATAAACTGTGTATGAGGTGCATTTTTCAGCGGATTGTCTTTTCTATCCAGTTTGTTTTCTTCCACCAAAGCAATTTCTCTTCTAATTGAAAGAAGGGCATTGCAAAAACGATCCAGCTCCTCTTTGTCTTCACTTTCCGTGGGTTCAATCATGATGGTTCCTGGAACAGGGAATGACATGGTTGGCGCATGAAAACCGTAATCCATCAGTCGCTTGGCTACATCTTCTGCTTCTATCTCCGCAGTTTTTTTAAAAGGTCGAAGGTCCACAATGAACTCGTGTGCGCAGGCACCATGATGATTGGTGTACAAAATATCAAACTGGTTCTTGAGACGTGACAGCATATAATTTGCATTCAGGATCGCGTACTCGGTTGCTTTGCGAACACCGTCTCTTCCCAACATCCTGATATAGGCATAAGAAATCAGGAGGATCGATGCGGATCCATAAGGTGCTGATGAAACGGCTCCATGTGGTTCCGGCTGATCACTGGTCGACTGTCCATTACTGTTAGTAACATGCCCCGGAAGGAAGTTAGTGAGGTGCGACTTGACACAGATCGGTCCCATGCCCGGACCTCCGCCACCATGAGGGATGGCAAATGTTTTATGCAAGTTGAGGTGGCACACATCAGCGCCAATGAGACCAGGAGCCGAGAGTCCCACCTGTGCATTCATGTTGGCTCCATCCATGTACACCTGACCTCCATGCTGATGAACAATCTCTGTGATGTCCTTCACGGTTTCTTCATACACACCGTATGTAGAAGGGTAGGTGATCATGATGCCCGCCAATTTATCTGCATGCTGCGCTGCTTTTTCTTTCAGATCATCTACGTCAATGTATCCATTCTCCAAAGCCTTCACGACCACTACATGCATGCCGCACATCACTGCAGAAGCAGGATTGGTACCGTGGGCCGAAATGGGAATGAGCATGACGTTGCGATGATGATCGCCGCGGCTTTCGTGATAGCCTTTAATTGTGAGCAAGCCTGCGAATTCTCCCTGTGCCCCGCTGTTCGGCTGAAGACTGCATGCATCAAAAGCGGTGATCTCACAAAGATATTTTCCCAGTTCCCGAACAATGTACTGATAGCCCTCGGCCTGATCCTTCGGTGCAAAAGGATGCATCCTGCTCCAGTGAGTCCAGCTCAGGGGCATCATCTCTGAAGCAGCATTGAGCTTCATGGTACAACTGCCCAATGAGATCATGCTGGTATTGAGTGAGAGGTCTTTGTTCTCCAGCATTTTAATGTAACGCATCATCTGTGTTTCGCTATGATGGCTATTGAATACTGGATGCGTAAGATATTCGGATGTCCTGGTGAGTGAAGTAGGAATTGCTGCCAGGCTTCCATCATGTTCAATAGAATAATCCACCGGGTCCACATCATTCACAAATGAATTGATCACATCAAAGAGATCGGACGTGGTGGTGGTTTCATCGAGCGAAATACCAATGTGCTTTTTGTCGAAGTAACGGAAGTTGATCCTCTGCCTTTCTGCTTTTTGGCGGAAGGGTGTAATATCATCCACCTTTACAACCACAGTATCGAAGAAATATTCGTGCACGATTTCATAGCCTCTTTCTTCGAGTGCATTGGCCAGGGTTTGGGTGAGAAGGGCAACGCGTTTAGCGATGTTTCGTAACCCGTCCGGTCCATGATACACAGCATACATCGCAGCCATATTGGCCAGCAAAGCCTGCGCAGTGCAAATATTCGAAGTTGCTTTTTCTCTTTTGATATGTTGTTCGCGCGTTTGTAAAGCCATGCGCAGTGCGCGATTACCTTGCGCATCCACGCTCACTCCAATGATACGTCCAGGCATCCCGCGCTTGAATTCATCTTTTGCAGAAAAAAATGCAGCATGCGGACCGCCATATCCCAGAGGCACACCAAAACGCTGCGCAGTACCAAAAGCTACATCAGCATCCAGTTCGCCGGGAGGTGTCAGCAAAGTAAGGGCAAGCAAGTCGGTAGCCATGGCCACATATCCACCAATGCCGTGCACCTGCTGGATAAATTGCCGGTAGTCTTCTACAGAGCCCTTGTCGTTAGGGTATTGAACAAGTGCACCAAAATATGTTTCGTCAATCGACGCACGACGATAATCGCCGAACACTACTTCGATACCAATGGAAGAAGCGCGCGTGATCACAACATCTTTTGTTTGTGGAAATGTATCGCGGTCTACAAAAAATTTAGGACGGCTGATCTGGTGGGTGTCTTTATTCAGCAGATTAAAAAACATCGTCATGGCTTCTGCACCAGCCGTCGCTTCATCGAGAAGCGAAGCATTTGCAATGGGTAAAGCTGTGAGCTCGCTGACCACGGTCTGGAAATTCAAAAGGCTTTCCAGTCGGCCCTGTGAGATCTCGGCCTGGTAGGGTGTGTACTGAGTATACCATCCCGGATTTTCAAATACATTGCGCAGGATCACGCTGGGAGTGATGGTATCATAATAACCCTGCCCGATATAATTTTTAAATACTTTGTTCTTCAGCGAAATTTCCTTGATATGATTGAGGTATTCATTTTCGCTCATGGCAGGAGGGAGGTTCAGTTCTCCCTTCATGCGAATATTAGAGGGAACGGTGCGGTCGATCAACTCCTCCAGGCTGTTGACATGAATGGTCTTCAGCATTTCTTTCAACTGGCTTTCATTGGGACCGATATGGCGGCACTGGAATTCCCTCGACTGGGCTTCAAAAAGACTCATAGATCATTAACTCCTTTATAAGGCCGCAAAGGTAAGTTAAAGACGTCAGACGTTAGACAGCAACGCAGTAAGAAGCGAAGACCGGCGACCGCCGTCTTCCCTTTCACATCCCCGGAAGTTTCAACCCCAGGCTTTTAAGGTCGGTCATGATCCTTTCCTGAATGCCGAGCCGGGAATCTTCAAATCCGTGGGCGGGCGCCCATACGTTCACCAACACTTTGTAGCCATCCGATTCAATGGACAATATGCCGATACGATGTGCAGGATCTTTGAGCAGATTTGCATTGCTCTCGATGATCTTGCTAATGCAGTCTTTGATCAAATTAAAGTCAGCACTAAAAGGAAATTTTAACACAATGTCCATTCTTCTATTTCCTTCGCGGCTCAGGTTAATGATGATTTCATTGGATAGTTTGCTGTTGGGAATAATAACGGTGCGGTTGTCGAAAGTAAGAACCACTGTAAAAAATACTTGTATGGAACTGACCACGCCTTCTTCTCCCTGGGCCACGATATTTTCGCCCACCCTGAATGGCTTGAGCAATAAAATGAGAATACCGCTGGTAAAGTTCTGAAGGGTTCCGGAGAGCGCTAGTCCTGCTGCCACACCAAAGGCACCTATAGCTGCAGCAAATACGGTCATCTGAATACCTACTACCTGCATGAAACCCAGTACCAGCAGTATTTGCAGAGTGATGACGATAAGATTAACCAGAAATGGACGAACCGAACCCGTAACATCTCTTTTAAGCAAATGATGGTTCAACCATCTTTTAACGGCCCGGATGAGCCATAGTCCCAGTAATATCAGGATCACTCCCACCAGGATCCTGGGTCCTTCTATCAAGATCCAGTTATAGGCCTGGGTGTAAAATTTTTCCACTTTCATGGTAAATTTTGTCAGTAAAAATTATGCCTCGCTTTTAATGGGGGATTAACTTTTGATTTCGGTTCTTTGCATCATGGCGCAGGATCTCCTTCAAAACTGGGAAAAGAAAACCCGGGACAAGCAAAAACAGCATCGCAATTTTTTGCAGCGCGCCGATAAAAACAAGGTGCTCAAAGCCCTGCCTGCGCTACATGAAGAAGCTTTTGAAAAAATTGATTGTCTCCAGTGCGCTGCCTGCTGCAAAAATTATTCTCCTCGTTTTAAAACACCCGATGTAAAAAGGATCAGCCGTCACCTGGGCATGAAAGAAAGCCAGTTTATCGAAACTTACCTGCGCGTAGATGAAGACGGCGATTTTGTAGTGAAGTCTTCTCCCTGTCCTTTTCTGGGCTCCGATAATTTCTGTTCAATTTATGATGTCCGCCCATCCGACTGTGAACGGTTTCCTTATACAGATGAAGACGTGATGGTAAAGCGTCAGAACCTGACCTTAAAAAATGCGAGCTTTTGTCCCATTACTTATTATGTACTGGAAAGACTCAGCCAGGAATTAAAATAGAAGCTTTTAAAAGAAAGATAAATTTGGTTGCGACCATAACTTCCCATGCGGATGAAGGATCAACCGTTAGATGATAAAGTTTGATGATAGACAATTAGCTGCTACTCCTACGCATTCATCTCTTCCATAACTTTTTCTGCTGTAACAGGACTGATCATGTTTTTAATTTCTTCGATCCTGTTGGCAGGGAAACCACCCAATTCTGCGTGTTGCTCGATGATGGCTTTGTTGGGCGCCTGGTACACACAATAAATTTTGTTTTCAGTAACATAACTTTCCACCCACTGAATGCGCGGACCTAGATCCTCGAGAACATTGCAGGATTTTTGTGAAATGGAAGTAAGTTCCTGTGTGGTGAGCTTGCCGGCGCCCGGCAATTCTCTTTCGATTACGTACCTGGGCATAAAATTGATTTATCAGAGAAGTTACTAAGAAGTTTCTGATAAGAACTCAGCTGATCGCAATTAATTAAGGTTTCTTTTCTGAAACCTCTTCGTATGCTGCGGTGAGTGGACGATCAATTCCCTGTCCGGTCCATTCTGTTACACCAGGTATCGAAGTATTCTTAACAAAATCTTCCTTGCTCACTCCTTTTTTGTATTCGCTTTCAGCAAAGGCCAATACCTTGTGCAGATAGTCCTGGAACTTTTTCAGGTCTTCAGCAGTACCTGTTTCTTCTCCGGGATTGAGGGAGTGACCAAATATGTACAAAGTATTCTTGTCTCCTTTCTTGATGATGTGATCCAGATCTGTGATCCAGCTGGAGATATTGGCGCCTGCTGTTCTGTCAACAAAAGGATGGCGTTTATTGAACATCAGATCACCCACGTGCATGATGTTGGTGTTTTCAAAATGGAAGACGGCATCGCCATTGGTATGGCCCGCACCAAAATAGTCTGCTTTAATTTTTTCATCTCCCACTTTCAGTTTCCATTCCTTGCCGAATGTGCTGTCAGGATATAGTTGCTTGTCAACCGTATTGTTTTTTTCCGCAACGGTTTTCTGGTTGGCAAGCGAATTCTCGTGTGCTGTTACATGCTCCACGATTCCTTTGAAAGAAATGTTGCCACCGGTGTGATCGCCGTGATGGTGCGTGTTGAGCAGATAACGGAAAGGAACTGTGGTGCGCTTTTGTAATTCCTGGATCAGATGAGGAGCTGTATCGGGAAACTGCGCATCGATGACCACCACGCCATCCTTGCCCAACATGAAACCAATAGTGCCACCACGCTCGGTAAATATTCCTACGTTGTTGCGCAGGATTTTTACATTGTAATCAAAATTTGGAAACATGGCTGCCAGGGATTGTTTTTGAAAAACAAGTGTAGCTCCTGTAAGGAGACCCGTGTTGCGTAAAAAATTTCTTCGGTGCATAATGGTGAATGTGAATGGTGAAGAAAAGCTGTTGGCTGCTGGCTGTGTTGTTAGCTGTTGGTTGTCCTTTTTTAGACGATCAACTATCAACTAGTATTCGAATTTACGTAATCCCGGAGCTTTGAACCAGGAAATAATCACCACGATCATGGTCATGCATCCGCCAAAGATGACGGCAGGCTGCGCACCGCCGAAGATGCGTGCAGTAAAACCGCTTTCAAATTGGCCCAGTTCATTGGAAGAATTGATGAACATCGAATTCACCGAGCTTACTCTGCCCCGCATTTCATCGGGAGTGGTCAGTTGCAATACAGTTCCCCTGATCACAACACTTACTCCATCCACCATTCCGGCGATCAATAAGCATAAAAAAGACATCCAGTACACATTCGAAATACCGAAACAAATGATGCACAACCCAAATCCGGATACGGCAAACATCAGGATGAGTCCCTGGTTTCTTCGAAGTGGATTGAGCGTGATCATGATGATCATGATCACCGAACCAATATCAATCGCCGCATTCAGCCAGCCAAATCCAATTGGACCCACTTTCAGAATTCGGTCGGCAATTTCAGGGATCAAGGCCACGGCTCCGCCAAACAATACTGCAAAAAGATCGAGGGAGATGGCCGCCAGCAAAATCTTGTGCCGGAATACATAGTTGATCCCTTCTTTTACACTCTCCCAGGTTTTGATATTGCTTTTGTTGTGCACGACGGGCTTTTTTTCAATCTTGGATAATGCATACGCAGCAATGAGCACATAGGAAAGAATGAAATAAAAACTGAAATGCACACCGGCCAGTGCGATCAGAAATCCTGCTGATGCATGACCCAGAATGGAAGCCGCCAGCCAGGAAGTGGAACTGATACTGGCAGCAAACTGCAGAATATTTCTGGGCACCAGTTGAGCAATAATGGCATTGGAAGCAGGACCGGCAAACGCACGAATAGCTCCGGTGAAAAATATGATGATGTAAAAAAAATAACTGAGTAAGGGAACCGGAAGATTCTTTTCCAGTGAAGGAATGGTGATGATCAGCAATGCCAGCACGCAAACCGAATAGGAAAGAATTCCTTTAAGCAGAAGTGTGCGCTTGTCTGAGCGGTCAATCACGTGCCCGGCATACAAGGCCAGGGAGAACACAGGAATAAATTCAGAGAGTCCCACAATACCAATGGAGAAAGAACTCCTGGTGAGATGAAACAGTTGATATGCTACAACAGTCGCCACCATGCGAAGGGCCATGATGTAAAAAAAACGTACGAACAAATACAGACGGTACTCCCGATGGTTCAGTGGCGAAAGGCTCTCTTTCTTAAATTCCATCGGCCAAAGATAAATGGGGAGCGGAGAAGTTGATGGTGGATAGTTGATAGTTGGTAGTTGAGAGTTGATAGTTGATAGTTGGTATTTGGTAGAAGAGAATTTTTACTTTCGAATAAGAGGTGGGAGTTAGAGGCCAGTTATTTAATGCCGCTAGCTTGCAAGCTGGTTGGGTGCAGGGCGTTTACTACTGTTAGAAGGGGATTGCTTCGCTCCGCTCGCAATGACGTTCACGGGTTTCGAAGTTGTAATAATTCGAGCTATTATTTCGGTTACACTTCAATAAAATTGTTTTTGTGCTTGACCTAAACAAATTTTGCGTTCATGTCACAACATGAAACCTGTAGTGAGCACCATAATTTACGTCATTGCGAGCGGAGCGAAGCAATCCCCTTCTAACAGTAGTAAACGCTCTGCACCCAACCACCAAGCAAGAGAAACAAGCGGCATCAAATACCTGTGCCTGTAATTCCGACACCTAATTCTCTGAAGTAAGAATTCTCTTCTATCAACTACCAACTATCAACCATCAACTTCTCTCCTTATCCCTCAAGGCAAACTCAGATAATGCTGCCCATCGGGATAATCCTTTTCCAGGGCATCGATAATCAACTGAAGGTGTTTTTCATGGCCGAGGAAGTCGGCATTGGAAGCGTCTACGAAAATGGTCTTGATATTGTGCTGGCGGATATAATTCGTATAGGTTTCCTGAATGCTGAAAAGATAATCGTCAGGAATTCTTTGTTCATAAGGACGGTTTCGCTTTTTGATGTTTTGCTGCAGCTTGCTCACCGGTGCATGCAGGTAGATGACAATTTCGGGTTGCACTACTTGTTGATGAATGATCTCGAAGAGCCGCTGATACAAGCGAAATTCATCTTCAGGAAGATTGATCTTGGCAAAAAGAAGGCACTTGGTAAAGAGATAATCGGAAATGGTGAGGTTTTGAAAAAGATCTTTTTGCTGAATCAATTCCTTGAGCTGCTTGAATCGTTCGGCCATAAAGAATAGTTCCAGCGGAAAAGCATACTGCTGCGGGTTTTCATAAAACTTTGGAAGAAAAGGATTGTCGGCAAATTGTTCCAACACCAGTCTTGCATTGAAATGTTTGGAAAGCAAATGCGCCAGGGTTGTTTTTCCCGCCCCAATATTTCCTTCTATAGTAATAAAATTGTACTTCATGAAAAAAGTTGGCAGGCGTCAGAATAGCCGTCAGTCCTCAAAGCTCACATCTCACATCTCACATCTCACATCTTCCTCTCACGGGAGGGGGCAAAATAAGGATTGTTGATTCATGTTGTCAACTAAATTTATTCACCATTAAGGGATCAGTGCAGGCATCGAACAGGTCGGAAATGGTGAGATGAAGAAGGGGATGAATTTTTTTTGGGGCGATTTCCTGGAGCGGCTGGAGCACGAAACGGCGGTATTGCATTTGGGGATGAGGAATTTTCAGTCCTGGCTGGTCCACAACATCATCATTGAACAAAAGAATATCGATGTCAATCATCCTCGGTCCATATTTCTCCTGACGTTTTCTCCCCAATGATTCCTCAATAAATAGAAGGGTGTGCAACAGATCGGGAGCATTCATTTCGGTAGCCAGAAGCATTGCCTGGTTCAAAAAATCTTTCTGCTCTTTCATACCCCAGGCGGCGGTTTCATATAGCGATGATTGAATGATGATGGTACCGCAATTTTTTTCAATCGCCTGTCTTGCTCGCGAAAGATAATCCAACCGGTCACCCATATTTCCTCCAATCAGTATATAAACATCATTCATAGTCGTATCTTCAGGCGGTTCAAATATCTTTTATTTTTGAATCACTAATGAAGCGCATATGAGAAGCTTTTTTAAAATATTCTTTGCCTCTTTTCTCGCCCTGATCATCTTCAGCCTCCTTGCATTTTTTATTCTTGTTGGAATTGCCACCAGCATTGCCTCCGGCTCGAAACCCGAAGTTCCTTCCAAATCGGTGCTGGTTATTGACCTGGGACATATGTTTCATGAGCGCATGCAACAAAATCCCCTGGCTTCCATTTCCAATGAGGGGAATACACCCGGATTGTACGATTTGATCCGCCTGATCCGTCATGCAAAAACAGACAATGATATTTCCGGAATTTATCTGGAAGCCAACAGCAATGCCAATGGATTTGGTTCCAGCAATGAGCTGAGAAATGCGCTCCTTGATTTTAAAACTTCCAGAAAATTTGTTTTGGCTCACGGTGATGTGATGAACCAGGGCGCCTACTTCGTTGCTTCAGCTGCCGACAAGATTTATCTCAATCCTTCCGGCATGTTGGACTGGAAAGGATATGCCATCGCTTTTGCTTTTGTAAAAGACATGCTGGACAAGTTGGATATTCAACCACAGATTTTTTATGCAGGAAAGTTCAAAAGTGCCACGGAAATGTTTCGCACCAATCAAATGACTCCGGAGAATAAATTGCAAACAACCGTCTGGCTCAATGACCTCTATCGTTATTTCCTGACGCAGGTGTCTGCAGCCCGGGGAATTGATACGGCTACACTTCATCAACTCGCCAATACAGCCAGGATACAGACACCTCAAGATGCTGTAACAAACAAACTGGTAGATGCCTTGAAATATGATGATGAAATAAAAAGTGAATTGAAGCAAAGGCTGCATTCTGGTAGGAATGATAAACTAAGCCTCATACCGGTCAACAAATACTATGAAGCAGTTAGTGTAAGAAAAACCGGAAGCAACCGGATAGCATTGATCTATGCGGAAGGCAATATTGTGGATGGTGGAGGCAGCAATGATGATATTGGCGGCGATCATTATCGTCAAATTATTCGCAGGGCAAGGATGGACAATTCGGTAAAGGCCATTGTGCTTCGTGTGAACTCGGGAGGAGGCAGTGCGCTTGCCAGTGATATCATCTGGAGAGAATTGAAAATGGCGCGCGAGGATGGAAAGCCGGTTATAGTGAGTTTTGGAGACGTTGCTGCATCGGGCGGATATTACATTTCCTGTGGGGCCGACAGCATATTTGCTTCGCCCAATACCATCACTGGTTCCATTGGTGTTTTCGGTATCATTCCCAACATGGGTGGGTTTTTCAAAAATAAACTGGGCATCACTTTCGATGGAGTAAAAACCGCTCCTTATGCCGACGCAGGCGCCATTTATCGTGCCATGAATGATGCAGAAAAACAGCAGGCGCAGAGGGGTGTGGACCGCATTTATCTTCAGTTCAAACAAAGGGTTTCGGAAGGAAGAAAAAAAGACATCAACTACATCGACAGCATTGCACAGGGACGCGTATGGAGTGGTCAGGATGCACTGGCACTCGGACTTGTGGACCGGATCGGCAGCTTGCAGGATGCAATTAATGCTGCCGCGCATATGGCAAAACTTTCAGATTATGGACTAAGGGAGTATCCTGAAACAGAAAGCTGGCTGGATAATTTATTGGGCAAGAAAAAATCTGAACCCGAAGCCATGATGAGAACTCAGCTCGGTGAAGAAAACTACCGCATCTATCATCAGTTGATCACCATTCGTGAAATGACCCAATCAGTACAGGCAAGGCTTCCTTTTGAATTTGAAATTAAGTAAGTTCAGAGTTCAGGGTTCAAAGTTCAAAGTTCAAAGTTCGGAGTTCGGAGTCGGGAGTCGGGAGTCGGTGAACTACGGAGCGGTTAGTACTACTGGTTGGCGGGAGATTGCTTGCGCCACCGCTATAGCTTTAGCGCACGCGGTCGCTTCGCTCGCAATGACGTTGACGGGTTTCGAAGCTGTTAATAATTCGAGTTTTTACTTCGGTTTACACTTCAATAAAATTTTCTTAGCGCTTGACTTAAACAAATTTTGCATTCATGTCACAACATGAAACCTGTAGTGAGCACTATAATTTACGTCATTGCGAGCGAAGCGAAGCAATCCCCAGCTACCAGCAATACTAACCGCCTCTTAGTTCACTGACTCCTGACTCCGAACTCTGAACTCCGA
>JBJMLU010000167.1:0-32979 GCA_045805145.1 Flavisolibacter sp.
ACTTCATCGCTGAGGTGCATGAAATAAAAAACAAGAAAGCGAGGATCGAAGAAGTCATCCAGCTTACAGGACTCACACCTGAAAGTAAAAAAACCATCGGTCAATTATCCAAAGGATACAAGCAAAGAGTAGGACTTGCAGCAGCGCTAATCCATGATCCTGAAGTATTGATCCTGGATGAACCCACCAGCGGACTGGATCCCAACCAGATCATCGAAATCAGAAATGTAATACGCGAACAAGGCAGAAACAAGCTGGTTCTCTTTTCTTCGCACATACTGCAGGAAGTGGAAGCTATTTGTGACCGGGTGATCATCATCAACAAGGGCAACATTGTTGCCGACGATAAATTGTCCAACCTTCAGCTCCAGTCCGCCACCAATACCGTGCGCGTAGGTTTCAAAGAAGTGCTGGAACCTGAGTGGCTGCGAAGGCTTCCTGCTGCAGGTTTGGTAACAAAACTGGATAGCCAGTCCTGGGCCATCGAAACAGATGAGCCCGAGGCCTTGCGAAAACAACTCCTTGAATTGTCTTTGCAGCATAACCTCAACATCGTTTCTTTGCAAAGCGAAAATCAGTCGCTGGAACAGGTCTTCCGTACGCTTACACAGGGCGGAGACGGAAGTTCCAAACATCAATAAACCAAGACCAATATGAGCTACATAGCTGAAATTTTTGCCAGACAGATACTCGATAGCCGTGGAAATCCAACTGTAGAAGTGGATCTGGTCACCGACGAAGGCGCCATTGGACGCGCGGCTGTTCCCAGCGGAGCCAGCACGGGTGTTCATGAGGCAGTAGAACTACGGGACGAGGATAAAAAAATTTATACAGGAAAAGGCGTTCTCAAAGCAGTAAAAAATGTAAACGATATCATCGCGCCTGAACTGGAGGGTTATGATGTTGCCGACCAGACTGGGATAGACCAGTTGATGATACAACTGGACGGCACTGAAAATAAAAGCAAGTTGGGTGCAAATGCGATTCTGGCTGTGAGCATGGCAGCAGCCAAAGCAGCAGCGGAAGAATCAGCGTTGCCTCTTTTCCGTTATGTTGGTGGCACCAATGCAAAAACTCTTCCTGTGCCCATGATGAATATATTAAATGGAGGTGCGCATGCCGACAACAAGATCGACTTCCAGGAATTCATGGTGATGCCCGTTGGTGCCAGTTCATTCAGTGAAGGTCTCCGGTGGGGAGTCGAAATTTTCCACGTCCTGAAATCTGTGTTGAAGAAAAAAGGATACAGTACCAACGTGGGTGATGAAGGTGGATTTGCACCCAACATCGGATCAAACGAAGAAGCCATTGAAACCGTGCTCACAGCGATTGATGCAGCAGGTTACAAGGCAGGAAGCGAGGTGTTCATTGCCATGGATGCTGCCAACAGCGAGCTGTATAAAAATGGCAAATATGTATTTCATAAAAGTGATGGTAAGACCATGTCCAGCGAAGAACTGGTGAAGTACTGGTCGAACTGGGTAAAGCAGTATCCGATTATTTCTATTGAAGACGGAATGGCTGAAGACGACTGGGAAGGATGGAAAATGCTCACCGAAGCTGTGGGTAATAAAGTGCAGCTGGTAGGAGACGATCTTTTTGTGACCAATGTAAAAAGACTGCAGCAGGGAATTGACAAAGAGATCGCGAATGGATTGCTGGTCAAAGTAAACCAGATCGGTACCATTACAGAAACCATCAACGCAGTGACCCTCGCACAACACAGTGGATACAATACCATCATGAGTCACCGCAGTGGGGAAACAGAAGATACAACCATTGCAGATCTGGCGGTAGCACTCAATTGCGGACAGATCAAAACCGGTTCTGCTTCCCGCACCGACCGCATGGCCAAGTACAATCAGTTGATCCGAATTGAAGAATTACTAGGCGATTCTGCTGTTTATCCGGGAAACAAATTGAAATTCGGAATTAAGTGAATGAGAGAGAGTTGGTAGTTGGTAGTTGATGGTTGGCAGTTGTTGATAGAGGAATAGTTGATGGTATTTCCAATGTTCTATTTCATCTTACCCACAACCGTTTATTTTCGGGTGATGTCAGAGCAGATTTTTTCCCGGCAGATGGCTTTTCTGGTGTTAGGACCTTGCGAGAAGAATATAAACTATAATCGTAAACCTGCCCGCCATTGAGCAAAATCAGATACTAACTTGTAGATATTATTCTCTTTGGTTTAATCTCTCATCTCACATCTCACATCTCACCTCTCACCTCCGTCGTCCCTCCTCTTTCCTCCGTCATCTCTCATTTCGCCGTTGTCATCAAAAAAAATTCCCCATGCAGGAGATTTTTCTATTTTTACTACAACTATCAACTGTCAACTTTTCTTATGGCCATTTTGCAACGCATTCCTTCCTGGGTCAGAAATAAGTACTTCCTTTCTTTTGCGGCATTTGTGCTTTGGATGCTTTTTTTTGACCGCAACGACCTCTTTACCCAGATGGAACGTAAAAAGGAACTAAGGGAAATCAGCAGGAGCAAGGACTTCTTTTCCCAGCGGATAGCCGAGGACAGAAAATTTTCTAAAGACTTGCAATTCAATGCTTCAGCCATAGAAAAATACGCCCGTGAAAAGTACCTGATGAAGCGTGACAATGAGGAAATCTTCCTGATCAAACCCCTGGAAAATAAATAAAAAGGCCCATACAATAAGATTTCTCCGGTGGTCGTTTAAGTACGGACTCATACTGGTCGATGTATCTATTTAAAGCCATTTGTCA
Organism: Flavisolibacter sp.; assembly: GCA_045805145.1. Classification (GTDB taxonomy): domain Bacteria; phylum Bacteroidota; class Bacteroidia; order Chitinophagales; family Chitinophagaceae; genus Flavisolibacter. Next base: position 2,739 of record JBJMLU010000167.1, read on the forward strand.
TGCACAATTACACCCCGGAGGATTTGATTCTTTACCTGTATAAAGAGATGGACGCAGAAGCTACTGCGGCTATTGAAAAAGCATTACTGGAAGACTGGACGCTCAGAGAAAAACTGGCAGTCCTGAAAATTTCCATGGAACGTCTCGACTCCATCACTGTTACTCCCCGAACCGAAGTTGTACTGAATATCCTCAGGCACAGTACCAAAGAACAAAAAGTATCCAAATAGTTTTTCTGTAGGTTGCTGACGCTCCCAGGTTTTGTTTCGCGCAAGGAAGCAAAGGGTATTTTCAGTTTCGTATGCTTCGAAGTGTCCTGAGTTTTGTATCAAGAAGATTCGAACATTCTTTACTTCTTCGAATAGAAGGAAAAATTTTAGGCGGTTAAGAATGACTTTATCAGGATCAAAAAACATTTGATGCTTTGCGATCTTAGCCCCGCCGTTACGGGCTGAAACAAACCCACTCTTTGCGGGCGTGACAAGCCTTCCTCACCGTATCTTAGCCCCCATGACGCGGAAAGAAAGATTTGAAGCAGTCATTGATTATTTCAGCATCACCCGCCCCGAAGCAGAAACCGAGTTAGTGTTCAGCAATCCTTATCAATTGCTGGTGGCCGTCATCCTGTCTGCACAATGCACGGACAAAAGGGTGAACATGACCACACCTGCCCTCTTTGCCTCCTATCCGGACGTTCAATCACTTTCCCGCGCTAACTATGATGAACTCTTTGCCATCATCAAAAGCATTTCCTTTCCGGGCAATAAGAGCCGCCACCTGCTTGGAATGGCCAGGCTGGTTGTAGAAAAATTCGGCGGCAAGATCCCGATGACAGTGGAGGAACTGGTGCAGCTACCAGGCGTGGGGCGCAAAACAGCCAATGTCATCACTTCCGTCATCGACAAACAGCCCAATATGGCCGTAGACACCCATGTTTTCCGGGTCTCTGCAAGGATCGGCCTCACGGTCGGCGCTAAAACTCCCCTGCAAACAGAATTGCAGCTGGTGAAAAACATTCCAACAGAATTGATCCATAAGTTTCACCACTGGCTCATTTTGCATGGACGATACATCTGCATTGCACGAAAACCAAAATGTAACGAATGCGGCCTCAAACCTGTGTGTAAATATTACCACACAGTTGTCAGGAAAGAGAAAGAAAAAGAGAAAAAGAATTTCTGAGCACTGTTTCTGAAGCCCTGATTTCCATTTGGTACCGGATTCTTTTACTAAGATTTTGCAAAGACCTGCGATTCTTACTTAATTTGATTGCTTGCTGCGGCTAGCTGGTGAAGAGTCCGTTTTTTTGGCGCAGCAGTTGTTTTATTCTTATCTAACAATAGTTTGCTTACATTAGTCTATTCCACCAAACAATCTCGAATGGCAACAATTTCTACCATATACCAGGGGTTCAACAGCCTCATTTCCCTACAGCCCCTGGTGGCAGTACTCAAAAAGATGATCGCAGAAGACAAGCCCGGCGCAAAAAAGCTCTATCAGGGCCTGATAAACGAGCTGGAAGCCAAGCCCGAACTGCTTCGTCCCATGGAAACACCGGCTCCTCTTGAAAAAGAAGCCGAACTGGTGGAGACCCTGCTCTCAACCATTTTTCCCCCGGCTACCAGTTCCAATCAGGGCATTTATGCAGTGGCCTTCCCTTTTCGTACGGAGACTATTTATGCATCTCCTGCTTTTCGCGACATTTTTTTAAAACCCGGATCCAACGCCATCGCCTTTAACGACGTCAAGACCAATTTTGATGTCGCCAATGCTACGCTATGCCTGGCTTATGACCTGATCCTGAAAAAATTTTACAATCATCCGGTTCCCATCACCACTTCCTCTGTGCATCCGCTGAAAGATGAAAACGGGCTCACGAAGTTTTATGAAATGAAGCTGAACGCGCAATTTGCCAATGTTAAATGCATCGACGAAAATTTTTCGCTTCCGGAAAATTTTTCTTACCAGCAAACGCTCAATATTGACGAACTCAAACAGGTATTTCCCATCGAGAATTTCCAGTTTGAAGGACTGATCGTCATTGAGGTCAGTGATGTGACCGAGGACCAGGTGATCGTTGAAATAAAAACTGCTTTGCTCAATATCAATTCATTCTCGGATGTGATTGCCGTGTATGATGAATTGCAGCAGCATGTACAAAGCCTGATCGGGTTAAAGGATGTGCAGATTGGAATTACGCCTTTCTTTAAAATGAATGGCTATCATCTGTATACCGAGGCATTGTATCGCAACAGCATCCTGTTCAAAAAAGAAGAAGCCGTTCGCCATAAGGACGACATCATTGAAAGGTGCAAACAGATCATCGAGAATACTTCTCAGCCCCTGCTTTATGAGAAACTAGACAATGAAAGCGCGGGTAAAAACAAGCTCCTCAAATATTATTTCGACCAGGGAGCACGCAGTCTTCTTCTCTGCCCGCTCAGGGCCGATGGCAAAGTAGTGGGACTACTGGAAATATTGAGTACACAGCCCGAGCAATTGCAGTTGCACAATCTCAATCGTGTTCAGCCGGCAATTCAGCTCTTCACCCTGGCACTGGAAAAAAGTGGAGAAAGCCTCGAACTCCAGATCGATAAAATGATCAAGGAACATTTTACAGCTATTCAGCCGGCAGTGGAATGGAAGTTTACAGAAGCTGCATTCAATTACCTGGAGCACCGCCAGGTGAGTGAGATGGCGAAAATGCCCACGATTACTTTCGAAAATGTTTATCCTCTGTACGCTGCTATTGACGTGCGCAATTCCTCCACGGAAAGAAACCACGCCATTCAGCTCGACCTGCTGGAACAACTGAACATGGCCCGCGACCTGCTTCAAAAAGCAGGAAGGGTGATTCATTTTCCATTGTTGAACGAAACGCAGTACAGGATTGAAAAATATATTGCTTCTGTTTCAGATACGCTTCTTTCGGATGACGAACTGCTGATCTATGATTTCCTGCAACATCACCTCGATGCGATTCTGAAGAATCTTCGCCATTCCAGACCGGAATTGAAAAAATGGATCGATGAATACTTTGCAGCCCTCGACGGGCAGCGTGGAGTGATCTACCATCATCGCAAAGGTTATGAAGAAAGCATCACACGCATCAATGATGTTCTCGATCGCTTTATTGACAACGAACAACTGGAAGCGCAGGAGATCTATCCGCATTATTTCGAACGTTATCTTACCGATGGTGTTGAATTTAATATTTATGTAGGACAGTCATTGTCGCCGCAAAATCCATTTGATGAAACTTATGTGCGCAACCTGAAACTCTGGCAACTGACACTGCTGGCCAAAGCAGCACGCATCTCATATACACTGGAAAAACGTTTAAGTCTGCCCATGCAGACGACACAGCTCATACTGGCGCATTCCATTCCGCTTTCTATTTCATTTAGAAGGAAAGAAAGAAAGTTTGATGTAGATGGAGCTTACAACATTCGCTACGAGATCATCAAAAAAAGGATTGACAAAGTACACCTCAAAGATTCTGAAGAGCGACTGACCCAGCCCGGAAAAATTGCTATCGTTTACTCGCAGCACAAGGAACTCGAAGAATATCTCGAGTTCATTGAATTTCTGCAAAGTGAAAAATTGCTTGGCGACCAGATCGAACACCTGGACCTGGAAGACACCCAGGGAATCAGCGGACTCAAAGCCGTCCGTATAGATATAATTCTTCACGGCGACCCAGTTGCACCACGTGTGGAATTGTCAAAGACAACCTCGAAGCAACTATTGAGAAAATAGGTTGATTTGTGCTATCTGGTTGTTTGATTCGGAGTGAACTTGTTTTCGAACAGATCATTATTGGCTGAATAATATTTCATGCTGGGAAGCAAATAAATATCTCTTCGTTAGAAAAGACTAAAAAACACAAGCAACATCTTATTAGACCCCGTTACTCTGCTTAATAAACGAAATAAAGATTCTCTTCACAACAAAGTACTCACAGCTCATAGCTCACACCTCATAGCTCTCTTCTCAGTGCTCTCTTCTTTTCACCCTCTCATACACATCCAAAATATTATTCCTGATCGTTTGCCACTCGTACCTCGCGAGAAGATGCTCGCGTTCGGGAAAAAAATGAATATGCAAATAAGAAACATTCACCAGGTGCTCGCGCGCGAAGCCGGCGTTGGAAGTATCGATGATGTTGTCCTTTGCTCCCTGCAGATACATGACCGGCACACGAATATTTTTCCAGAGCGAAAGCATTTTCTCCAGCTCCTGCCTGTGATAATATTTTTCTGTATTGGCCGAACGCAAAGCCCTTGGTATGAACCAGCGAATGGCCGGAGTTTCAATAACTGAGGTGAACCAAAAATAAGTTTCCTTTCCTGGTGCCAGCGAAGGACCCGTAAGCACCAGTGCATCCACCAGCTCCGGATGATCCATAGCCAGTCTGCAGGCTATAGAAGACCCATAGGAACCTCCGACAACGATGATGGGATGTGTTGCCTTATTCAGACTATCAAGTATGGGCCGGATCATTTCCGATTGTTTTTGAATCGATGGCTCCGGATCACCAAGGCCGGAATAACCATAGCCAGGCCGGTCAACAGCATACATTTTAAAATTCTGTTGCATTGCCGAATCCATGAACCTAAAGCTGTAATAACTCATTGAACCAGGCGAGCCGTGAAGAAAGAGCACCGTAGGCAATCCATCTTTCCCCGCACTCACATAACGAAGTCTCCTTCCCTTCGACGTATAATAGTGAATGCTTGCCTGAATATGGTTTTCGGAAAAAATCTGTTTCAACTCCCCGTCAGTTTTTCGGAACTGCACATAATGATCAAATACAAAACAGGATATGATCAACAGCAAAATAGCCGCTATTAATATACGAATCGATCTTTTGAACCAGAACATAAGAGGGAGTTGGTAGTTGATAGTTGATAGTTGGTAGTTGGTAGTTGGTAGGGTTGATAGTATTTGAGTGGAGAAGGTTTTTGGAGATGTTGTTGGAAAAATAAGAACATTATCTCAGACGAAGCAATTTGATCATTCGCTAACAAAAAATAAAAAACAAATCCTGAGTCGATCTACTGCTGCACAAGAAACTCCTATCTAATATTCATCATACTCAGATTTGATTCGCCATTGATGCGCAGATCGGAAATGCCAAAATCCTGGTTCAAATAATCCTTCTCAATCCCGGTAATCCCGGTTAGAATTGGAAGCCAAACGTAACGCGTGGCATAAGGTCCTCTTCTTTTGAATGTGCCAGTGATGCACTGACGACAAACCTTCTGATGGGTGCAACCCAGATTCCTCCACCCCACCCATCATGCCAGCTCTGTGAATCTTCTCCTTTCAACCATACCCTTCCCACGTCATTAAAAACCAGGAGTCCCACTGATCCTGGGAAAAGATAGGTGTTGAAATCTGCCAAACGCACCCTTAATTCAAGGTTATTGTATAACATGCTCTTTCCTGCAAATCTTTGCTTTCTGAAACCCCGCAGGTTATCCGTATTTCCCAAATACATCGCCTGTTCAAATTCGTAGTTACCATAGTTGGCGGCCCATCCCAAACGCAATGCAAGTACCAGTCGCGGAAAAGAAAACAGGTTCATATAAATTCTCATATCCACATTTGCCTGCACCAGGTCCTGCGAAGCCTGATTGAGCCCGAACAAAGGCCTTATTCCCATGTCCAGCACCAGGCCGCGTGTGGGCAGGTATTCGTTATTCTTTGAATTGATGTCCAGCCGCAGGTCACCGCCCAAAAGATGCCTCTTGGCATAAATGCTTCCATGGTCGGAAACAGGTGCAGCCGTGGTTACATAACGTCCAACATTCTTGACTGAATCCAGACTAAAGGACTGGTAGCTGGGACCGATATTGATGCGCATCCAGGATTGAAGTTGCCGGCGCAGATACACAGAAATATTGGTCATGTTGTATTCCGCGCGATAGTAATCGGTCTTGTTTGAAATATTAGGATCGATATGAGTGCTGTTGCCCATGCCAAAGAAATTGGTAACGTTGATGGGTGCACGAAAATCGGAACGGATCAGGATGTCATTATTTCGAAAAGCTTTGATGAAATCTGCGTTGTAGGTAAAATGCAATGAGCCTGTTTTGAAAGACCGGGTCACCATTAAATAATGCCTCATGTTATAAGGCTCCTTGCGGAATCCCTGATTGGTATATTGCATTCTTAGTCCCAGCAATACACCATCATCCACATTGTATTCAAAATTGAGTCCGGGGCTGATATAATTGTATTTGAAATTGAGACGATCGTACCGGTTCACCTGCGGATCAGGAATCACCTGTTTGCGGAATCCTTTGGTTTGCCCTGAGAAAACATTTTTTTCAAAAGATGCATCGTAAGCAAGTACTTTTTTCCCCTCTCCATGATTAATGAATTCATCATTACCCGAACCGCCAACCATACGGATTTTGATCTTTGAATTTTTTCCCTCCACAATAAACCGGTCGTCACCGTTAAGACCAAATATGTGCAGTTCTTTTGTCTCCTTCGGATAAAAAACACGGTCGAACATGATGCCATCGATATCTCCCGCCTTTGTGATCTTATTCATCAACACATGTACCGAACCATCATCATTTTTGATCACTCTTACCTGCTCGCGCTGGTTGCTCCCCACAATAGTTACGGTACGATTGAGAAACCGATAATATTGATCCATCTCGGAGGCGAAATACTGCCTTCGCTTTTTCAGTGTGTTGATGATCTTCTGTGCACCAAAGGGTCTGATCTCACCAGGTTGTTGCGCCAGCGCATTCTCAATTACCTGGTCACTCATGGAATGAAGGAAGGTGTCGATCTCATGATCCCATTCTTCTTTGGTGAGTTCAGTAAGAAAAGTGCGGTCGAAATTTCGGGCAGAGCGATTGAATGTTTTGATGTTGATGGCATGGGCGCGAAAACCTTGCAGTTCCGGAACCAGCCAGGGTTTGCGGATAATGAAAGGAACCAATCCCTGGTTCACAAAAAATACCTGGTCCCTGTCTGTAGGAATTGGATAATAAATTTTACCCTTGCCTGTATCATGTGTGGCCCATTGCCACTGTCCTTCATGACGATCGAAGTCCATTACAAAATTATCGAGTAGCCTTGCCTTGAGAACGGCTTTCTGATCAATGTGATTGTCATTGTCCTTGATCATCTTGAGCACCACATCATCGGTATTGTCGGTTTTCTTTACGCCGACCGGTTGCCTTTCTTCCATCAGGGCCATCATGTTCTTGAAGTCTGCACGAAAGCGCGCCAGTCGCGGATCATCGGGCAGGTAGACCAACCGGTTACGCAAGTAGGGAATCCCCGCTGCCTTTGAAAATGTTTCCATCGACAAAGCCCCATAGGGATAAGAAGCCGAGATGCCATCCTGAACCACATTCCTCGGCGTGGTTTGTCGCAGATCGGCAGGAATAGCTGCCTCAGGATCTTTTACCACGGAACGAAGTGCCCATTCTTTTCCTGTGCTGTCTGATACCCTGAGTGATTTAGTTTGTTTGCCTCCACCTTGTTTGATGGGTGTAAGCCCTCCGAATTCTTTTGACAGATCCAATACCCTGATCCGGATGGGTTGTGTCCATTCTTTGCGATAATTTTTTCCTACCAGCATATTCCTGATACCATTTCCTTTCAGGTCAGGATTGGCTGCAAGTATGGCAACGGAGTCGAAAATAATATGCGTGGTATCCATGGTAGCCGGTGCGGTTACAGGAACAATTCTTTTCAGAAAATGTGAATAGGTAGGTGAATTGAGATCAGTGCTTAAGGTGTTGTAAAATTTCACTTCCACTTTTCCGCTTTTCCATACTTCTACTGTTGAAAATCCAAGACTCACATCAGAGAATAGCTTATCCTTTCCATCCTGCGTTCTGCTTGAATTCACGCCTGCTCCGCTAACAATGTAAGGAACGCTGTCTCTGACAATCATTTGAAGACTGTGGTCATGACCAGCAACAATCAGCGGATAAGGATGTTTCTTCATCACCTCCTCAATCATCCTGGCCATGGTCTTGTACAAAGGATGTTTGAGGTCCTGTACATTTCCAAACACGCCCCTGGTGAGTGGATAGACCGAACCAATAATGGGAAGTGGAATATAGAGTTTGGGATTGATGGCCGTAAAAGGAAAAATGTGTTCTTTCCATGTATAATCACCTCCGTGAACCCCGTAAGAAACGAGGGCATGATGCAGGGCCACAATCATCAGCTGGTTGGGATGGGCTGCGGCAATTTCTGCGAGCTGCACCTGAAATTCGTCAAAGGTCTTTGCATCGCAGTTCGAACTTGGTCCCGGTTTATCATGCAAATAAAGAAACCACTGGCTGTCCATGAGGGCCAATACTATTTTATCGGATAATTCAATGGGAATGGGCCCCGGACATCCATTGAGCGGCCATGCCTCAATATTTTTCTGACCGAGTGAATTGATATAATCCTGTTCATTCTGTACCTGTTCCCAACCACCAAGCTTCCCATTGCGCCAGTCGTGGTTGCCGGGAACGAAAAAACCTCTGGCTTTTTTTCCTTTCACCAGACTAAGCTCCTCATCGAGAATTTGTTTAGAGCGGGGGTAAGAAGGATCACCTTCGAGTGGAAGACCAAGCGGATACACATTATCACCCAGAAAGATGATCGTATTTTTTTCATCATTCCAGTCTACATTTTTTTTCAGCCATTCAATAACGGGATTTGTATTGCCTATCATATCACCCGCATCTCCAATAAGAATGATGCGTTGATTGAGGGAGTCGGGGCCAATAAAGCTTGTGTCGGACTGGGCAGATGCCTGCAGGGCCAGATACAGGAAAAGAAAACTGATGGTCACTGTTCTCATGGTCGCTATTTTTTCTTGCTTTGGTAGGGAAAGATCTCGAGCGTGGCTTTGCCGCCGTACTTTCCTTCGTTCGATATGTACATGTCACCATTGGGTGCAAAAGCAATGCCTTCGGCCTGAGGAAAATTATCCGGGTTCAGGTGATAGGCTTCAATAGGTTGTCCGCTGTTGTCTGCAATTAACAGAAGGTTGCCTGCGGAGGCAAGGATGTAAAGCTTTTTGTTGATGGGATGTATCGCTGCTGCAGAAGGTTTGAATTTTACGTTATCATCCTTTAAAATTTTTTTTACTTCAGCATCATCAATGGTGTATAGAGCTGTTGAATCAAAAGAGCGGGTAGCCAGGTCGAAGCGATATGCAGAATGGACATTCTCTGATTTGTCGGAGGCACATGTTTTGCATAACATCACCAGCCCTTTTACAGAAGGATCATAATACAGTGTTTCAAAATCATTCTTCTCGTCTGGAGAAAACTCGTATGATTTGATGTCGGAAGTATCGCGCTTTCCTTTCATAGGGACAGCATAGATCTTTCCTCTGCTGCTCAAAAGGTACACCATTGAATCAACCCTCACGAGGTCTTCGAGGTCGTTTTGCGGGCCCACCACTCTGTCGGTAAAATCTTTCAGTTTTCTTTTTTCAACATTGATCTCAAAGATTTTTTCCTTGCTGTCGGAAATGGCCAGCAAGGCGTTGTTTTCCTGATAGTAAGTGAGCCCTGAAATTTCGTTGAGAACTTTGCCCAATTCCATCTTTTGCGGTTTGGTTAGGTCATAACCTTCGGGTGAGCTGTAACTTTGCTGATTACAGGCCGAAATTAACGTTACCGTACATACGAGGACAATTTGCAGCCAAAGCGGGCATTTGGTTTGAATAAACATTCTCATCTTTAATATTTTTATTTATCAAACAACGCACCACATGAACGAGAGCCAGGAACAAAGTTTAGCTGCCGCGCGCCATTATGTCACCGAATTATTCACCCACCAGGTGAAACCCGAATTTGTTTTTCATAATCTGGATCATACCGAAAGCGTGGCGGAAGCAGCCAGCCAGATGGCGGATTATTACCAGCTCTCCGACGAGGACAGATTTGTGCTCATGATGGCTGCATGGTTTCATGATACGGGCTATTCATCCGGCCGTACCGAAGGCCACGAGGATGTAAGCGTACAAATCGCAACCAGATTCCTGCACCAGCATCATATAGATGATCTCCTGATCCAACGCATCAATTCTGCCATCCAGGCCACCCGCATGCCCCAGTCACCCGTGAGCCAGGTAGAAAAAATTCTTTGCGATGCTGACCTTGCCCATCTTGCTACCGGCGACTTCAAAGCCATGAGCCAGTTGCTGAAACAGGAAAGAGAAAACCTGTTGGGACAAAAAATTTCAAAAAAAGACTGGCGCAAAGGAAACATCAAATTCCTCGAAGATCATAAATATTATACGGAGTATGGACAGGAAAATATGGAACCGAGGAAAATGGACAACCTCAATTCACTTCGGAAGAAAGGAGGACAGGAGGTTAGTGAACCATCGGAAGGAAGGCCTGAAATTTTTCCTTATATATCCAATGTACCTGCCAAACAAGATGAAAAAACTTTAAAGAAAAGTACGGAGCGCGGCATTCAAACCATGTTTCGTATTGTATCCGGAAACCATTTGCGACTCAGCTCGATGTCGGACAATAAATCGCATATCATGATCTCGGTGAATTCCATCATCATTTCCATCGTGATCTCTGTGCTCTTTGGAAAACTTGCTTATTACCGCGAATACATCATTCCCGCCTGCGTGCTGCTTGCTGTGTGCCTGGCATCCATGACATTTTCTATTCTCGCTACCCGCCCTTCGGTAAGCGGTGGAAAATTTACAGAAGATGACATCCGCAACAAGAAAACCAATCTGCTGTTCTTCGGAAATTTCTTTCGTATGCAGCTCGACGATTATCAATGGGCCATGAATCAATTGATGAAGGATGGAGATTATTTATACAACAGCATGATCAAAGACGTGTATTTCCTGGGCGTAGTGCTGGCAAAAAAATACCGTTACCTCCGCATCTCCTACACAATTTTTATGGTGGGCCTCATAGTTGCTGTTGCTGCATTTGCCATCGCCGCAGCTATCACCACAGGAAATGGAGCCGGCACGCAGTTACCGACGATCGATTATTAGGGAGAGTTCGGAGTTAGAAGTTCAAAGTTCAAAGTTCAAAGTCGGGAGTTCAAAGTCGGGAGTTCAAAGTCGGGAGTTCGGAAGTTAAGGGTTCACGCAAAGACGCAAAGGGAAGAAGGCGCTAAGTGCTCGCTTCGCTCGCCGGAATATATGGCTATGCGTACTACGGGTAGGTAGGGGATTGCTTCGCTGCGCTCGCAATGACGTTCAAAGGTTTCAAAGTTGGTTTATAATTCGTGCTGCTGTTAGATTTTGATTTTAATAAATTTTGAGTGATTGCCATACGCCTTAGCCCCATAAGGCCCGCTGAAACCTATAGGAAGCACTATAGTTTACGTCATTGCGAGCGAAGCGAGCACTTAGCGCCTTCTTCCCTTTGCGTCTTTGCGTGAACCCTTAACTTCCGAACTCCCGACTTTGAACTTTGAACTTTGAACTCCCAACTCTCTCTCAGGCAGGAACGACGTCCAAATAACTCCTGATCGCTTCTACCAGTTCGGCTTTTGTGATGGGAATACCCATGACTTTGTTGTAGGCTTTGGCATCCACCAGGTATTTATCCCTAATGATCTTGACCAGCTGGCCATTATTGATCTCGGGTATCAGTATTGTTTTATAGTTGGAAAGAATAGTTCCGAGATTTTTCGGGAAAGGTCTCATATAACGCAGATGCGCATGCGCAACTTTGTGGCCTTCTTCCAGCAATTGTTCTACTGCTGTTTTGATCACACCATAAGTAGAACCCCAGCCCAGCACCAATACATCTCCGCTCACAGGACCATTGTCCAATTGTTGTTCCGGAATATAATCCGCGATCTTGTCCACTCTTTCCTGGCGGATCTTCACCATCAGCTGATGATTTTCCGGATCGTAGCTAACATTGCCCGTGATATTTTCTTTTTCCAGTCCACCGATACGATGCTCAAGTCCGGGTGTTCCGGGGACAGCCCAGGGCCGCACCAGTTTTTCATCACGCTGATAGGGTTGAAACTTCGCCTCTCCGTGACCCAGTTCCGTTTTGAATTTTACATGTATGGGTTTGAGTTGTTCGGCGGTGGGATATTTCCAGGGCTCAGCGCCGTTGGCAATGTATCCATCGCTCAGAAAAATTACCGGCGTCATATGCTCCACTGAAATGCGCACCGCTTCATATACTGCTTCAAAGCAATCGCTCGGGGTAGAAGCAGCAATCACTGGCATGGGCGATTCTCCATTTCTTCCATAATAAGCCTGGAGAAGGTCGCTCTGTTCTGTTTTTGTAGGCAATCCTGTTGAAGGACCTCCGCGTTGAACATCGATAATGATTAGTGGGATCTCGAGCATGAGTGCAAGACCCATGGCTTCTGTTTTCAATGCCATTCCCGGCCCTGAAGTAGTTGTAACGCCCAGCTGGCCACCATAGCTGGAACCAATGGCAGCGGTGATTCCTGCGATCTCGTCCTCGGCCTGGAAGGTGCGTATACCAAAATTTTTATGGCGGCTTAATTCGTGAAGAATATCAGAAGCAGGAGTAATCGGATAAGTTCCTAAAAATATATTGAGTCCGCTTTTCACCGAGGCCGCAATCAGTCCATAGGCCAGGGCCTGGTTGCCCATGATGCTCCGGTAAGATCCGGCTTCGATCTTTGCTTTTTCTACTTTATACTGCGTTGTAAAGGTCTCTGTGGTATCGCCATAATTGTAACCTGCATGAAGTGCTTTCAGATTGCTTTGAAGGATCTCGGGCTTTTTAGAAAATTTTTCATCAAGAAATTTTTCTGTATTGCTCATGTCGCGGCCATACATCCAATAGAGGAAGCCCAGCACAAACATGTTTTTAGCGCGGTCCTTTTCCTTGGTGCCCATCTGGAATTCCTTCAGTGCTTCACGGGTCATCTTGGTAATGTCCATGCGGATAACTTCATAGCCCTGAAGGGAGTCATCATCCAGGGGGTTCAGACCATCGGGATAATTGGCGAGACGAAGATTCTTGACGTCGAAACCATCGGTGTTGATGATGATCTTCCCACCCTTTTTTAAATACTTAAGATTGGTCTTCAAAGCAGCTGCGTTCATGGCCACAAGCACATCGAAAGCATCGCCTGGCGTATAGATACTATCACTGGAAAAACGAAGCTGGTAACCGCTCACACCGGGAAGGGTTCCCTGAGGCGCACGGATCTCTGCGGGGAAGTCGGGGAAAGTGGATAGGTCGGAGCCCAACATGGCCGTGTTATTGGTAAACTGGGTACCGGTCAACTGCATGCCATCACCGCTGTCACCGGCAAATTTGATCACGACATCCTGTAATACTTCCTGTTTTCTTTGCATCCGGCAAAGTTAAGTGAGCCTAACCTGATGGTAAAAAGATCGTAGTAAAATTATGCATTCATTTACAGGCAACTTCCGCCACTGCCAGCCGGTATTTTTCGCCTTTGGTAAGGTCAAAATCCTTATTTGATGATATGATGCACAAAATTTCTTCGCCTTCTTGTCGGATGATCATATCAGATGAACATTCACATTCATCCAGAACAAGAATTGGTTGGCTCAAAGTAAATCTTACCGCGAATGAATGGTTGCATAATAGAGGTTTAACCCAATTGAAACATTTAGAGCCGTTCCTTTTATTTTAAAGTACCTTAGTGTTCAGCTTCACTCCTGCTTCTACTGCTTCTTAAAATAGCTGGATTTCCCGCCACTGAACACTCCGTTAATTGTATCTGCGAAGACCGAAATCTTTCTTATTCACCAAATCAATTGAGGTTAAGATGAAAAGTTTTCCAACCACATTGCTGCAAAGTTCTGCACTACGAACTTTGTTTGCCATCGCTATCAGCACTATGTTTTTAAGTTCTTGCAAGAAGGAGGCGAATCCTCCGCAAGAGTCCGACCGCCCGGGCCCGCTTACACAAACCAATGAAAGAACCGGTTTTTTCAATACCCGCGTTTCTCCAGGCGGCTCCATTCAGGCTGCGGTTGACGCCGCACACCCAGGTTTCATCATCATGATCGACGCTGGAATATATAATGAAGCCGTTGTAGTGAACAAGCCAGGCATCTTGCTGGTTGGTGCAACCGATGGAGTCATCATTCAAAATCCTGGCGGAAAGGAAAACGGCGTTACAGCAACAGACCTGGCAGATGGCTTCGTTCTAAAGAATTTAACTGTCAGAAACTTTGAAGAAAATGGCGTCTACCTCGACCATGTAAATGGATTTCTTCTGTCCAATGTGACCACCATAAACAATGGTGAGTACGGACTGTTTCCTGTGTTCAGCACGAACGGCATCATTGAGCATTGTAGTGCCTCAGGTCATAGCGATACGGGCATTTATGTGGGACAATCCTCCAATGTTTCCATAAGCAACAATGTAGTCACTGCCAACGTAAACGGACTGGAAGTGGAAAACAGTAAAAACGTAGTGGTAGCGAAGAATCAGAGTTACGATAATGTTGCGGGTCTTCTGGTTATCCTTTTGCCCGGTCTTGAGGTGAAATCGGCATCAGACGTTTTGGTCTTCAAGAATAATATATTTAATAATAACCACACAAACTTCGCCCCTCCAGGCGGCGGGTTTGAATCTATTATTCCCAAAGGTGTTGGTATCCTGGTCCTTGGTGCCGACCGTACTAAAATAACGGAGAACAACATTTACAACAATGATTTCACTGGTATTGCTGTTGTAAGCACTGCGGTTTTGGGCAGTCTGGCCGGACTTCCGCCTTCTGCCTTTGCCGACATTGAACCAAATCCTGACGGTAACCAGATCTTAAAAAACGTGCTCACACATAATGGAACTGCGCCCACACCTGGCTTCCCATTTCCGGGTGTTGATCTTTTGTGGGACGGGACAGGAACTGGTAATTGCTGGAGCCTGAATACTTTTAGTACCCTTTACCCTTCACCCTTACCTACCTGCAATTAAACTGGCTTTCCGGCCGAACAATAATTGAGAACTAGTGGAACAAAAAGAGGTTCATGAATTGCTTTGCTGTTCCACTGGTTCAGCCGGAATTTTTGTTTTTTGAAGAGCAGCTATTTGTTTAATCGAGCTTGACACTGCACCCTCTGCCCGGATGAATCACAACTTAGCAATCAGCTGAAAAAATTATATACTCTTCCTTTCTCCCAGGTCTTTTCCTTCGCTTTTTCTTTTTGCACTTCCTGCCAGAAACCAGATGACGGCCACGATCACCAAGATCAGAGCTATAAAAGGGATTACCATAAACTTGTTTTAATCACCGAAAGAAAAATCATGCCGAACAAGTGTGTAACCAGATGAGTAAAATCTATAAAGCCCTAAGGATTTAACCGCGAAGTCGCAATGAGCCGAAGAGAATATGTGAGGAACTTGAGTTTTTTACCGCGGAAAGTCTTACTTCGAAACCGAAAAAATGAGCGGAGCGTATGCCTGGGCCAGAAGAAATAAATTGGTTCATGTTTATGTCGCTCTTCCTTTTCGATCCCAATGGTCTTTGATGAATGCACCATTCCTGTCCCGAACCAGGACCCGCGCATAGCGATCGCCGCTGACCATGCCATCATCTTTTAATTTACCGATGAACATTTTTATGGCATGGCCTTCTTCATCTGTTTGCACCGACACGTCCTTTCCGCGGTAGCGAAATTGAACTGTGGAGGACGGAGCAAATAATTTACTAAGCTTCCGAATGAGATCTTCACCGAGGTTCATGTGCAACAAACCACAAGTTTCATGCGAATTTGGTTTTGGTTTATGGTTTCTGGTTATTCAATAATAAAAACCTGAGTGATCGGAAGCTTCAATACAGACGAACTGATAGAAGAAAGCAGGTGTTGAACCCATTTCCAATCCCACTAAGGAACTATAATCGATCAACCACAAACCATAAACTAAAATCAGAAACTTTAAAGTCTGCCACTAAGGAACCAGAAACCACCTAAAATGCTTTCTTTGCTTCTACTTTGTTTCCATCAGAATCGAGTTCTACCACTTCATACCCAAGCTTCTTCACACCATCGAGGATCCTTGCCTTGTCGCCCACAAGCAGAATATTCATTTTGTTGGGATCAAGATATTTTTTCGCCATCGCCTGCATTTGCTCCCTGGTCATAGTCTTTAAAATCTTTTGCTGCTGTTCGGTATAGTTGGCCGGAAGGTTGTAATCAAGAATCCTGCGAATGAACATGGCTTTCTGCACACCCGTTTCATAACGAAGCGCATCAGCCTGTCCAATTGCATTTTTCATAAAAGCCACTTCATCATCTGTTGGACCATTCTGAAAATAATTTTTTATTTCTTTCATGGTCTCTGCCAGTGCGCTGTCCGTTGCTTCTGCCTTGATACCCGAGCTGAAATTATATTCACCTGAATATTCATCACCATTGAAACGGCTGCTCGCTCCATAGGTCCATCCTTTTTCTTCACGCAGGTTCAGATTCAACCTGCTGTTGAAGCCACCGCCCAGAGGAAAATTGGCGAGATAAGCACGGTAAAATTCTCCCGTAGCATCATATTTCAAACCCGTGGCATAACCTACACGAAATTCAGTTTGCGCACCTTTGGGTACATCCACCAGATAGATCTTTGTCTTATCTACCGCTGGCGCTGCATCAGGTTTTACCAGTTCAATTGTTTTCCTGGGCAATTTGTCGAGGAAACTGAGTTGAGGCAATGCTTCCTGTTCGGTGATATCTCCAACTATAACTACCTTGGCTCCTTCTGATGTCATGTAGTTCTGATAATAATTCTGAATATCCTGGAGTGTGAGATTCTTCACTGTTTGCTCAGTACCATCTTCACTGATGCCTAAAATATTATTGCTTCCATAATTGAGTTTGGCAAAAACTTCACTGGCAACGGCTGCAGGCTGTCCCTTTTGTGATTTGAAAAACTGTGCTGCCTGTTGTTGCAACCGGTCGAAAGATTGTTGTGTGAATTTCGGATTGAACAATCGTTCTTGCAGCAGTAGAAGTGTTTTGTCAAAATTCTTTTTAAGCGACTGAACGGAATAGGTCACGCCGTCTGTGCCACTTGAAACATTGATCGTACTTCCGAGTTTCTGCAATTCCACTGCAAGTTGTTCGGCTGTGTAATTCTTTGTATCCTCCATCATCATATCGGCAAAGAATGAGGCCAGTCCTGCTTTTGATAGGTCATGTGCTGAAGCCAGGTGACCGCCCGGAATGGTGAGCGAAAAAGTTACCGTAGGAAGTTCTGTATTCTGAGTTCCAATCACCCTTGCTCCATTTGCAAGATTCTTCTCCCAGAATTTGGGAAACTTTGCTGCTGCAAAGGGTCCGCTTGCTGGAATTTTTGATCGGTTGAAATTATCTTTCGGCTTGTTGTATTTCATTCCTGCATATCCATAATCCGGAGCATGATAACCGGAAGAATCGATCTTGTAATTATCAGGTGCAGCTACCATTGCTTCCTGTCCCTTGGGCAACACGCTCAATACAACGCTTCCTTTTCCTTTGATGTACTGATTGTATGCAGTCATCACATCTTCTTTGGTCAGCGAAGAATACATCTTCAGCAGGTCTGATATTTTATTTGGATTGCCCGTGAATGTTTGAAAGTTTGCCAGCTGTGATGCTTTTCCTGCAACACTCTGAAGCCCGTTGATCACCTGCGCTTCCTGGCTTGCTTTGAACTTGAGGATATCATCTTCTGTTACACCGCGGACTTCGAATGAATCAAGAGATGCACGAAATAATTTTTCCATGTCCGACAAACTCTTTCCCGGAGCTGGTAAAATCTGGACGATGAATTCTCCGGCAAGCTCAGACAACTGGCTGAATGCAGAAGCCTGGAAAGCCAGTCTTTTTTTGGTGAGCTGCTGATAGAGAATCGAATTTCTTCCTTGTCCCAGAACCTGTGCCAGGCATTGAAGTGCAGCCATGTCCTTGCTATAATTGGGAACAGTAGGATAAACGATGGCCAAAAGAGGCTGACGCGCATAATTATCGGTATAGGAAGCATAGCGCGTGCTTTGCAACTGCACCGCCGGATATGACTCTGGTTTTACTTCAGGTCCCCGGGGAATATCTCCAAAATATTTTTCCACCAGCTTCAACACATCAGAGGTTTTTACATCACCTCCGATCGTGAGCGTGGCATTATTGGGACCGTACCAGCGAAGGAAAAAATTCTTCAGGTCATTCACGTCACTGCGGTCTAGGTCCTGCAGATAACCAATGGTTAGCCAGGAATAGGGATGACCATAAGGATAAAGGTTCTTGCTGTAGGTTTCAGAAATTAATCCATATTGACGGTTATCATAATTCTGTCCTCTTTCATTTTTTACAGTAGCTCTCTGGATCTCAAATTTCTTTTGTGTTACTGCATCCAGGAGAAATCCCATACGATCGGCCTCCAGCCACAGTGCTTTTTCAAGCTGGTTGCTGGGAACAGTCTCATAATAATTGGTTCGATCGCGGTTGGTGCTTCCATTGAAAGATCCTCCTGCCTCGCTCACAATTTTACTATGCTGTTCGCTCGCCACATGATCGCTTCCTTCAAACATCATGTGTTCGAAGAAATGGGCAAAGCCCGATTTTCCAATCTGTTCTCTCGCCGATCCTACATGATAAGTAACATCAACATGAACAACCGGATCGCTGTGGTCTTCCAGAACAATCACGGTAAGTCCATTGGGCAGAACATATTTTTCGTAGGGGATAACGATCTCACTTCCTTTACGCGTAACTTTTTCTACCAGCTTTGCCTGTCCGAACGCGAGGCTTGCAGCCAATAGAAAAAAACTAAAAAGCAAAAACTTCTGTTTCATGTGTTGTGTATTTAATATCTCAAAGAAAAAATTCATTTATATCTAAGAAGGGCAGTGATTTGTCGGACTCTTTGGTTCCATGCTAAAAAAACCGGCTCAGTAAATTCCTTCGGCTGGTTTTGTCTGGTTGTGGGTAGAACTCCGGGATTTGCTTTCTCCTCCTTTCGGTAGGGGGGGCAAAATAAGCTAAATCCTCCTTCCCACTCAACCACTTATCAAATTCTTAGAACCTGCTTTTTTTTTCAAGAAAGACTGATCCTAACTTAGAAAGAAAATTTATGAGCAGCTACCAACGGACCGATGAGATCGACTACCGAGTGATCGGGGAAGAAATGCAGTGCGTGGAAATTGAACTTGATCCACAGGAAACAGCCATTGCCGAAAGCGGCGCATTCATGATGATGGACGATGGCATTGAGATGGCAACCATATTTGGTGACGGCACGCGACAGGAAACAGGACTTCTGGGAAGACTGATGTCGGCAGGAAAAAGAGTGCTCACCGGCGAAAGCTTGTTCATGACCACGTACACCAATATGGGTTCGGGAAAAAAGAAAGTTTATTTCGCTTCTCCTTATCCCGGCAAAGTAATTCCACTGGACCTGAGCCGGCTCGGAGGAAAAATGATCTGCCAGAAGGATGCTTTTTTATGCGCTGCACGAGGCGTAACCGTGGGCATAGAATTTCAACGCAAGCTCGGAACAGGTTTGTTTGGAGGCGAAGGATTCATCATGCAAAAACTTGAAGGAGATGGAATGGCCTTCGTTCATGCAGGTGGACATATCCTTGAGCGTGAACTGCAGCCAGGAGAATTGTTGAAGATCGACACCGGATGTATTGTTGCATTTACTCCAAGCTGCGATTATGATATTCAGTTTATCGGCGGCATCAAAAATACCATTTTCGGAGGAGAAGGATTGTTCTTTGCTACACTTCGCGGACCGGGAACTGTGTGGATCCAAAGTCTTCCTGTGAGCAGGCTGGCAAGCCGCATTTTACAATATGCAACAGTAACGCGAAAAGATGAAGGAAGCATACTTGGTGGATTGGGAAATATGATTGATGGCGATGGATGGTGAGAGAGAGTTTTGAGGAGAAGATAGCTATTGGCTGTTGGCTATTGGCTGTTAGTTGTTGGGCAGGTGAAATATAAATTTGGCAAGAAGTATTGTTTTGGCAGAAAATTTTTGAAACGCAGAGAGCTCGAGGCCTTTGCCTTCCTTTGCGGCCCTCTGCGCATTCTTTGCGCTCTCTGCGGTTACTTCTGAAAATTATTTGCCCTGAACTTCCTTAACCAATCCATCATGAATGACCTGTGCGGCGGTGAGTGATTCCAGGAGAATGTAGGGATAATTGGAAGCCAGTTTTTTTCCTGCAGAAGTTTTGTAAAAGCGAACCAGGGTTTTTAATTCCTTGTAGTCAAAAAACTGGCGATAGATCCAGATGGTTGCATTATCCAGCAGTTGCCTGCCCCTGCCCTCTGCGAATTGTTTTTTCAAATAATCGAGTGTGGCGGGTGGGGTTTTCTTTTCCTGCTCTTCTTCCCCAATCTTGAACTGGATCACTTCATTGATATTGAAACCGCCCCTGAGGGAACGCAGCTCGCGGATTTTTTGGGTGATTTTGTCCTCGGGAGGCGGAAGGGTATCGATCTGGTAATTTTTGACTTGCTGTATAATTTTTTCAAATACGTTCAGGGTCTTTGCGCTGTCTGTTTGTGCCGCCATGCGAAATGAAGACAGGAAGACAAGGACATACAAAATAATTTTTCTTCTCATAAATGAATGATTGAAAATTCAATTTCCTGATTGACTGCTTTGAATATTTTACTTAATTTACGGTCAAGGTAACCCTCCCCAATACGCCTTCACTGAAACTCCGCCCATTAAATTTCGTTGGCAAAGTATTTGTCCTGATCTTAAAAAGGTTTGGTTATGTGGCTTTCAGAAGTTTCTGTTTTTTTATTTCGCAATGCGAACGAAGTGTGTTTCTTCCTTGCCCTGGCAGTTCTTGCCCTTTTTTACCGGCAATATAAAATCTATGAGGCCGAAGCCGAAAGAGAAGAAATGATCGAAGAATTCCTAAGTCAGACATCAGTTATCAGTCGCCAGTCCTCCGTCGTCAGTCCCCGGTAAAAGAATGATAATTGTCAAATTTAGAAACCGCCGAACGTCGACCGTTAATGGCTACCCAATGTTGTCCTTCATCTTTTATCTATCATCAACCAACTACCAACTACCAACTATCAACTTTCTCTTCTCACATCCACATCTCACATCTCCCATCTATTACCCATCTACCAACTCCCGCATAGGCGGGACAGGTATCAACCATCAACTAAACGGCATTGATTGCTTTGAACACGGCTTTCTCGAGAACATCAATAGCGGCATTGGCTGCTTTTTGAGCGATGGATTTGGACAGGACGGCAAGGGCATGAAGCTCGGATTCCAGGATCTTCTTTTCATCTGCGAGGCGCTTGAGAAAAAAATCGTTTTCCAGTTCATTGTTGATGCGCAGGTCGGCCAGAAGTTCCAGCCGCTCTTTGCGGCTTTGTAAAAAATCATTGGCCGTGTCTTTCACCTTGTTCCATCCCTCTCCAAGATTTGTTTTGATGGCCTGCAGCATTTCGTTGAGTGTTTGGTTGATATCGAATGGCATGTGATAGATTGAAGATTATTGTTTCAACGCCCGTTCCGCAACATAGAGTGGTTTCCAAAAACCTGCAAGAGTGGCCTGGTAGGCTTTGATCTCGCCGTCACTCAGACCATTGTGGTCCTTGTGGTATTTTTTTGCTTCCGCAAATGCGTCCTTCAAATTTCTAATGATCACCATAAAATCAGCGTTGTTCTTTCTTGCTTCATTCTTTAACTGAATAGCATTGATCTCTGATTCAACGGAATTGTAACGGTCCATGAAATTCTTGTACAACCGTTCGGAAGAAGGAACATCCAACAGGTCAATATAGAGTCGGTCATTTTGCTGAGCTGCTTTTGCAATCTGATCGTCGAGCGAGGCATTGTATTCTGGAACCAGCGCCACCTTGCAGGAAAAGAGCATCACCAGCAGACTCAGAAAAACAAAAGGTCTCTTTATTTGAATAACCATATCGGAAAATTATTAAAGGCAAATGGCGGATAGTTGGTAGTTGAAAGTTGAAAGTTGATAGTAGTATAAGCGAAATTATGATCTATTAACTCTTAAACTTCTTAGCTACAAACTCCCGCATTGGCGGTACAGGTACCAATTTTTCAAAAATGATCATTTCATAGCAAATTGCTACCACCTAATTCCCAATTCCTAATTCCATATTCCTAATTCCTAATTCCTAATTCCTAATTCCTTATAAAAATCAGACAATTCCACCTGCCCACCAACAGTAATACTACCTGTCGCAAAAAAAAGCAGTCCGCCTAAGGCGGACTGCTACGGGCTAAACATCAAAACCTGCCTAAAACCAACTGCCGATAAAAGATTGATTCGCAGTCTTGCTCTTGTACATCATGATTTTCTTTCTTCTTCTTGCCACTTTACTTCTTTGCACAAACATGGTTATAAACATCAACGGAATAAAAACCAGGGTCAGGGGTGGAATACCCAGAATGGAAATCCATTGACCGCCAAACATCCGGCGCATGGGCCTTCTCAGACGCTCAGAGATCAGGTACATGCTCGGAACAATCAAAAGGGTCATGAAGAAAGCAAAGGCCAGTCCGAAGATGATGGTCCAGGAAAGTGGTTTCCAGAATACCACACTATCTCCGCCAAAGAAAATATGAGGGTTGAGCTCGGAAAAAAGTGTAACGAAATTAATATTGAATCCAAATGCGATGGGTATAAATCCAAGGATGGCTGCAAGAGCGGTGAGCAACACAGGAATGATCCTGGTCTTACCCGCCTGCACTACGGCTTCCCTTGTCTTCATTCCACGTGCCCGCAATTCATCGGTGAACTCAATCACCAGGATCCCATTCTTCACCACGATACCCGCCAGTCCTACAATACCGATCCCGGTCATCACCACAGAGATGGTCATTCCCGTGATGGCAAATCCAAGGATCACACCAATGATGCTGAAAAGAATCTCGGTAAGAATGATCACCGGCTTGCTGACTGAGTTGAACTGTAATACAAGAATAAAGAGGATCAGCATCAGCGCAATCACCAGGGCCTTGCCCAGGAACTGTCCTGTCTCGAGTTGTTGTGCGCTTTCACCCGTTTGACTGATGGTGACATTATCAGGCTTCTTTTTAAAATCAGCAATATATCTCTGAAGGTCTTTATTGACGGAGTTGGCCGTATAACCCTGACTCTCCAAAACATTGGAAGTAAGGGAGATCACCCTTTTATAATTTTTTCTCTTCACACTTCCCTGTGTGCTGGTATAGTCCACCTTCACCACGGATGCAAGTGGAACGCTACGGAATGTGCCTGTTGCCATATCCCGGAAGCTGAGGTTCATGTTCAGCAGGTCCACCAGATTCTTTCGCTGCATCTCGTTGTTACGAAGCTGGATCTTATATTCTTCATCGCCCTCCTTGATCTTTGAGACCTCCCTCCCAAAAAGTGCGGTACGGATCGCCTGGCCGATCTGCGCGGAAGAAATGCCTTCGCTCAATGCCCTCTGACGGTCAACAGTAAGCGCAATTTCGGGATTGGTGAGATCCACATCCATTTTCAATTCTTCTACGCCGGGAACCCGGATCGAGTCGAGATAATTCTTCAGTGACACAGAGGTCTTGATCAGTGCATCAAAATCTTCACTTGCTACTTCAACATTAACCGGCGGGTCAGTAGGCGGACCGTTCTTTTGTTGGTCCACAGAAATCTCAGCACCTGGTATACCCTTTACTACTTTACGAATGCTGTCAAGAAAAGGACCGGTGGAAATTCCTTTTCGTTTTTCAAATTCCACGAAGGAGATCTGGATCCGACCAAGTTCGGAACGGGTGCTCCGGTCGCCGCTGTTAGGATCGGCTGCGCCAACGGCAATGTTCGTGATCACACTTTCCACTACAGGATTGGTCTTTCCATTCTCCATATGCAATACACGGTATACTTTGGTTTCAAGTGTCTTTGTTACCGAATCGGTATAATCTACATCTGTTCCTACAGGCAACTTCAGATATACATAGATCTGGTTTGGATCTCCGCTCGGGAAAAAAACCACAGGAACATTTCGGACTGTGAATAGAACCAGTGACACAATCAACAATCCGAATGTTGCAACCAGCAACCATACGGGCCGCCACCCTGCAAGCGCCCACCGCAGCGATTTTTCATAGCTTCTCATGATGCTGGGAAGCACGCGGTTCTGGAAGGCCCGGATCATATCGTCAATGAAATAACGATTGAGTATGGCGAGTATCACCAGCAATAAAATGAGATTGCCCAGGAACGTAGCTCCTGCAATATCCAACAGAACACCCGCTGCTACTGCAATCCAGAGTGCCGGCTTTTTGAAGATCGCAGACCTGGATTCTTTTTCTCCCTCAGGATGGTTCATGAAATCCACTGCAAACACAGGGTTCATGATGAAGGCTACGACGAGCGATGCAGATAGTGTAAAGATCAACATCGTGGGCAGGTACACCATGAACTTACCAATGATACCCGGCCAAAACAAGAGTGGAAAGAACGGAGCGAGCGTGGTAAGCGTACCTGCGAATACCGGGACAAACACTTCGCCCGCTGCCATCATCGCCGATTTTTGCGGACCCAGTTTTCCCTGGCTTTGCATGAAAATGCGGTGCGTGTTCTCGATCACCACTATGGCATCGTCTACAATAATACCCAGTCCAAAGAGCAGGGCAAAGAGCACAATGAAGTTCAGGGTTACATGCGAACCCACAATAAGATCAGCACCGGGAAGAAATACAAAGGCCACGAACATGCTAAGCGGAACCGATAGGGCTACAAAGAAGGCATTGGTCACTCCCATGAAGAACATCAGGATGATGAGCACCAGGATAAAACCAATCACAATAGAATTCACCAGGTCATTGAAAGAAGTTCTTGTTTGTTTGCTCTGGTCACCGGTGATCACTACATTCAGATCCTTCGGATAATAGGTTTTTTGTAAATCTTCCACTGCACTCTTGACGGCATCGGAGGTTTCAATCAGGTTCTCTCCGGATCGTTTGATGATGTTGAGGGTAATAACTTTTTTTCCGTTAAGGCGTGCATAGCTTTCTGTTTCTTTCACCGTATCCTTTACCTGCGCGATATCCTTAAGATAAATTGGAGCACCATGAGCATTGCGTACAATGATGCTTTCAATATCGAAAGCGGTCTTGAGTTGTCCTTTGAGTTGAAGGGTCCTTCTCATGTTTCCTACTTCGAGCTGTCCTCCCGAAATATCCATGTTCTCTCTTGCTACTGCATTGGCTATATCGTCGTAAGAAACATCTGCCGCATTCATCCGGTATTTGTCGACATTGATCTGAAACTCACGTTCGGGTGCACCTACTATGTCCACGCGGTTGATCTGCGATAGTTCTTCAAGTTTATCTTTTGTATCATCGGCTATTTTTTTCAGCCGCATCAGGTCATAGTCGCCGCTGATGTTGACGTACATGATGGGCTGGTCGGAAAAGCTTACTTCAAGCACAGTGGGCTGTTGGGTCAGGTCTGTAGGAAGGTCCTGCTTTGATTTGTCTACCGCATCTTTTACTTTCTGAAGCGCCACATCGGTTTTCACATCGGTGCTGAACTCCACCACGATGGCCGAATAATCGGCAACGGAAGTGCTGGTGACCTTGTTGATCTTGGCACCGGTGATGCCTTTGATTTGTTTTTCGATGGGCTGTGTCACCAGGTTTTCAATATCCCTCGGAGAGTTGCCCACATAAATGGTTTGAACATAGATGGTGGGGATCACGATATCGGGGAACTGCTCCTTGGGAAGCGTCATGAACTGATAGAGTCCTGCCATCGTAAGAAAGAGGATCATCAGATAAATGGAAGTCTTATTCTTGATACTCCAGGTAGTTGGCTTGAACTGCTTGAACTTTCCTGTGAAATTTTCTAAAGCACTCATGTAATTGAATTGATGGTTGCGAAAATCTTCGGTCTTACTTAACCTGCGTGGTGATCAGTTGTCCATCATAAAGATTCTGAAAACCTTCGGTGATCAGCTGGTCGCCCGGCTGAAGTCCGCTGTTGATCTCGAGCTGGTCGTTGTACAACTGTCCGATGGTGACAGTACGTTTTCGTGCAATGAGCTTTCCTCCTTCCTTAGATGCTATCATCACATATTTGCCTTTCTCGTCGTTTTGCAGGGCATTCATCGGAATGGTGATGGCATTGCTGTTTCCATAATCCTTGATGTGCACCTTGGCGATCTCATTCGGCTTCAGGTTGGCTCCTGAAGGAATGTATGCTTCAATAGTAAATGTGCGGGTGTTGGGATTGATCAATTTGGAAACCACATTCACCGTTGTATTAATTATGCGGTTGTTTTCTTCGGGAAGAATGATCTCCAGGGGTGTTGCCATGTGTACTCTGTCCAGGTAGTTTTCCGGAACTTCCGCAGTTATTTTCAAATCGTTGGTGTTGACGATCCGTATCTGAGGTGCAAGAGGATTTTGTTGAGGCGACAACATCTCACCTACTCTCAGATTCAGCTGGTCAATCACACCTGAAACTGGAGCCGTAACGGTCATCAGTGCAGCCTGTTTCTGTATGTTTTCGATCTGCTTTTGCAAACCTTCCATTTGTGTTTTTGACTGCAACACATTCTGGTAAGATCCGATTCCCTGGTCGAAAAGATTTTTCCATCTGCGATAGGTGTCTTCAGCGGAAGATAATTGAACACGTAGTGGTTCAATTTGCTGGCGAATCAACTGGTCATCCAGTTTTGCCAACACTTGTCCCTTGTGCACGGTCTGTCCCTGGGTAATGTACAAAGCAGTTACTACACCACCTTGTCCGTTGGGAGGAGCTACATAAGAAATATTTTTCGCATCAATATTTCCCTGCAACTCGATAAAGTGATTGAAACCTCCGGGTTGAATGGTGGTGAGAGCAACCAGCTTGGCATTGGAATTTTTGGCCGCACTGGTATCCAGCAGCAATATCTCTGCCTGGAGTTTCGTGATCTTATCGTTGATATTTTTTTGCTCGGTCTGGAGTTTTGTCAGTTCCGCTTTTTTATCATTGAGCTTTCCAGCTTCGTCTTTTTTTGCACTGCCGCACGAAGACAGGATCAGAACAAAAGCGATGGATGCCAGTAATTTCATTTTCATGTCGTCAAAATTTTTGGTTGGTTCGTTCTTATTGTAGTCTTCCCAGCGATTGCAGATAGCTGATCTTCGCGATCACTGCATTGTACAGGGCTGTGAAATAATTTGATTGTGCCGTTTGAAGATCCAGTTCCGACTGAATCACTTCGAAGCTGCTGCCAACACCTGCCTGTTGCTTTTTGGCAGTGGCATTAAAAACTTTTTCTGCCAGGTCCATGTTTTTTTCCTGGATGTCCAGGTTGTTCAGGTTTGTCACCAGCACGTCTTTTGCAGCCACCTGTTGCAGATCGATTACCTGCTTCATATTGACAATATTGTTGTCCACCTGTTTTAATTTCAAACGGGCCTGTTCTGTTTTATATTTTCGTTGAAAGCCGTCGAAGATGGGGATGTTCATATTCAAACCCACAAAAGAGCTGTTGATCCAAATTGTGCTGGAGTTTGAATAGAAGTGTTGTCCCATTCCGTTGTATGAATAATTTCCTACCGCGGAAACTGTTGGAACAAATCCCAGTTTATATCTTTTCACATCCAGCTCCTGCATCTTGCGGGCATACCCGAGCGTTCTGATTTCGGGACGGTCTTCATACCTGAAATTGTTATCGAGCAAATTCTCCCTGATGTTGGCTGTGCTCAGGTCTTCTTTGAGCACCACGGTATCCTGCTGGGAAAGTCCGAGCGAAAATTTGATGCTGGCCATGGAAAGGTCGATCGCGTTCGCGACCATGTTGCGTTGCGTGGTGAGGTTGTTCAGCTGCACCTGCACTTTATCCAGGTCCAGTCTTTCAGCAAATCCATTTACAAACATCAGCGAGTCGTCGTGATAGAGTTTTCGCAGCCGGTTCAATCCTACTTCCAGCAGGTCCAGTTGTTTTTGTACAATCAGAACGGCATAATATTTTTTATACGCTGAATCCTTTACTTTTTCTTTCACTTCTTCCAGTCTGGCTGAAGAAAGTCCCAGGGCCGTTTTCCTGGCCTGAAGCCCCACGAACACATCGGGCTCGAAGAGAAGCTGCGTTAGTGTGGCACCGGCAGCAAGGTTCCAGGGCTGTTGGAAACTGACTTCCGACGTGGTAGGATCCGGCACATTGGTAATAGGTCCATTGGTTCCACTCACGCCTTCATTTTTCAGAATCTGGTACACGGCGGTAGACGTTGCATTCGGAAAAAGGATCGCCGGAAGCTTGAGATAGTGGTTGGCCTGCACACTGCCTGTAATCTGGGGATAGGCCAATCCCGTAATTTCATTGTTCTGTGCCTTCTGAATGTCGTAGTCCACCTGGGCGTTCTTCACATCAATCACATTGGCGAAGGCCAGGTCCACGGCTTCCTTGACAGTCAGCTCATATTTCCGTTGCGCCTGGGTCACCAGGACAGTTAACAGAAACAACACGATCAACTTCAATTTTTTCATCGTTCTATTTTTTGGTTCGTTGATGTTTATATTTTGCGATCAGTTTTTCGCCCTTTGCAGTAGCTACTCCATAAAGAAAGTGCTCCAGCAATTGCTGCTCGATGTAAACGAGGTTTGATTTATTGGGAGGAAAAACTTCCGGGTCGAAAGAAAGCAATACGCTGAACAGCCGGTAGCGCGAAAGAACATCGGTATCGATCTCGGGCCGGTACAGTTCTTCTTTGATGCCGCGCTCCAGGTTATTTTTTATGAGCTTGTATAAAAAACTATTTCTGAAATCCTGGAATTTGCGGAATGCGGAAGGATGATACTTCTGCATGTCAAAAAGAAGAGAAGGGTTCATGGTATTGAGCAGGTCCTGCACCATATCGAAGGAGAGAAATACTTCATGAATGGCATTTTCTCCGTGCCTGGTGCATTCCATGCACTGGCTCTTGTTTTCATTGAGGGTTATATCAAACACCGCATTCACCAGTTCATCCTTGTCCACATAATACTGGTAGAGTGTTTTCTTCGACATTCCCAGTTGTGTGGCAATATCATCCATCGACACAGAGCGGATGCCGTAGCGATTGAACAACTCGTTGGACTTCACCAATATTCTTTCTTTTGTCTCCATAATCGGCCGCAAAACTATGGAAACTTTTTACGTAGCCAAAGTTTCCACCCCAGTTTTTTTATCAACAGTGCTTTTTAATCCATGAGCGGCTGGATTAACTTTGGATCATGAATGGCACACCTCCCTCATCCTCAACTGGTTTTAAATTCAGTAAGCTTTTTCAATATTTTTTACAGGGGCTGCTGGTGATCGCACCCATTGCTATCACCATTTATGCCGTGTACTGGGTGGTATCTTCCATTGATAGTCAGATACCTTTATTTACCGCAAAGGGTGAAGACGGCAAAGTATATGTACGCAATTATGGGCTGGGTTTTCTAATGGTGATCGTGGCGATCTGCCTGATTGGCTACCTCAGTTCCTTTTTTATCAAGAACCGCCTGTTCAATCTTTTTGACAGTTTGATGGCAAAAACACCGGGCATCCGGTTTATTTATTCTACCGTGAAGGATTTCTTTGAGGCCTTTGCAGGCGAGAAGAAGAAATTCAATAAGCCAGTGCTGGCCAATATCGACGACAATGACGTGTGGCGCGTGGGTTTCATCACGCAGGAAGAAGCTTCTGATTTTGGATTTACCGATTATGTAGCGGTGTATATTCCGATGTCCTATTCTATTGCGGGCAACGTATATCTACTGCCGCGAAACCGCGTTCGAAGCATTACGGACATTAATGCCACAGAAGCCATGAAGTTTGCGATCAGCGGAGGGGTTACGGATATTGAGGAGAAGCATTGATGAAGTTTGTGCTTAATGCTTTGTGACTCTTAAAAAGTTTTTTTAAACATTTCTTCTTCGGCAGCCTTTCCTTACTGATTAGGTTTTTTATTAGAGTGTTTTATTAGAGTGTTTTATGGCATTCATCTCTCAGTTGTTGGCTTGAAGAGCGTGTTTTTAGAGACAGTCATTCTTTACTGGTTAGATTTTTTGAAGAGTGTTTTTAGAGGCGGTCAGTTTTTAGGGGTTGGTTTTTTTCTTTTTCCACTTTTGGCATTGCCCCAAAAGTGGAGCAAAAGCTCTAGGCAATCCGAATGGCTCCGCCCGGATTGCCGGCCGCGGCACAACAGTCACCCAAAGCTTGTCTCCAGGTTGCGTTATACTAGGCGGTCTTGCTCCTTAGATCGAAGTTTATTACAGGTATTTAGTTTTCCTAAGGTCTTAGTGCTTTTAATTGAAGATGCTGAAGGCGCT
>JBJMLU010000168.1:0-28479 GCA_045805145.1 Flavisolibacter sp.
CAGTTTGAGGCCTGGTGCCCGCTTCGCTCTCAAGGAGATTGCCGCGCTACGCTCGCAATGACCTTAAACAAGAACGCTCACTACTGGTATCAGCTTGCTGATAATCGGCGTGCGCTACTTACGCAATAACCTAATCTGTTTGATGGAAGCAGTTGTACATTTTGATTTGGAGTCATTGCGAGCGTAGCGCGGCAATCTCCTTGCGAAGCGAAGCGAGCACCAGGCCTCAAACTGCCTTGAAGTACACTACCCAACAAGCAAATGCTCCAAACAACAAATCATCCATCAATAATTAACAACGACTGCAAAAGCCCGCGGCTCACAGCTCGAAGCCTGGAGCCAGCCGCCAAAGCCAGGAGCAACACGCATTATCCCGTTACTCGATGACTATTTACCTGAACAAATTTCTCCCAACCCTTTTTTGAATTTTTCTTTGGAACTGCTGCAATTTTTTCAATTCCGCTCATTCCGTAGTGGTGGCAGATGGCCACGGCAAGTGCATCGGTGGCATCAAAGTATTTGGGCTTGTCGGGAAGAGCAGTAATTCTCTGAAGCATCTTCCATACCTGCTCCTTGTCCGAATTTCCGTTGCCAGTAATGGATTGTTTTACTTTTTTTGGTGAATATTCAGTCACGGGAATGTTGCGGCTCATGGCTGCAGCGATGGCTACACCCTGCGCCCTTCCGAGTTTCAGCATACTTTGAACATTCTTTCCAAAGAAGGGCGCTTCAATGGCAAATTCGTGCGGACAAAATTCATCTACCAGTTCGGTGATGCGACAGTGAATGAGCTGCAATCTTTCGTAATGATCTTTTTTTGAAGAAAGCTTGAGGACATCGATCGTCTTTATGGAAAAATTATTTTTGTGTGCTTCAATCACACAATAACCCATGACCAGGGTTCCGGGGTCTATTCCCAATATGGTGAGAGGCTTTTGCAAGGAGGTGGTTATTTTTACTGCACATGCAGCCAAACAAAAATATCAAAATCTTCATCAACTATTTTCTCGGACCCATTTTGTTTGCCTGGCTGGCTTATTCCATTTACCGTCAGATCAGGAATCAGCCGCAGCTCGAGGCATCGTGGAGGCAGATCCTGACTGCATTTGACTCGTACAAGATCATTTATCTTCTGGTGGCAATTTTGCTGATGCCCTTGAACTGGAGCATCGAAGCAGTGAAATGGAAACTATCGGTGCAAGGCGTACAGCCGGTGAGTTTTTTCAAATCACTGCGCGCCGTGCTGGCGGGTGTTTCTTTTTCCGTTACCATGCCCAACCGGGTTGGCGAATATCTGGGAAGGATGTTGTATCTGCCGGAAGGAAGCAGGCTCAAAGCCATTTCAGTGACGCTTGT
Source organism: Flavisolibacter sp. (assembly GCA_045805145.1). Lineage (GTDB taxonomy): Bacteria > Bacteroidota > Bacteroidia > Chitinophagales > Chitinophagaceae > Flavisolibacter. The sequence continues at coordinate 1,357 of JBJMLU010000168.1, forward strand.
TTCCTCCTTTGCTCAATTGCTGGTGACTTTGATGGCAGGAACCGTGGCATTGCTGGCATTGAAGAATACATTACTTCAGCATTTTCCCGACCTCAGGATCTGGTCTCGATTTATTTTATCGGGGCTTTTGATGATCGACCTGCTGGCCTTATTGATTTATTTCAACGTGGCGGGAGAAGCCGCGTGGATAAAAAAATGGATTGGCAGAGAACGATATGGTTACCTGCTGGAGGCCGTCAAACTTTTCGATCTAAGCTTACTGATCCAACTGGTTTTGCTTTCCCTGTTGCGTTATGCAGTTTTTATCACGCAGTACATTTTGTTGTTTTATTTTTTCGAGGTAAATATTGATATTCCCACCATCCTCGCTGTCATGGCCATTGTCTTTCTGGCGATGGCGCTCATACCCAGCATTGCTCTTGTGGAAGTATGGTTGCGGGGAGAGATACTGATTGTGTTGATGGGAATTTTTTCTTCCAACACTTTGGGAATCGGTTTTGTCTCAGTCACCATCTGGTTCTTCAACCTCATTCTTCCTGCCATCATGGGAAGCCTGCTTCTTCTCAACCTCAGAATATTTCGTAAGAAGAGCGAATGAGGTTTCACGCTAAGACGCAAAGGGATGAAAGACGCAAAGGGCTTTTTTTTAAATGTGGAGGAGAGAGTTTTTTAAACGTAAGGAGAGAGTTTTTTAGACGCAAAGGACGCAGGGGGCGCAAGGAGAGAGACGCAAAGGTGTTCGGTTCGTTCAAGGGTGGTTGATTTTATTCTTTTGGTTCGGAGTGTACTGTTTTTAATTCTGGGCGTACTGCTTATTGCTAATTACTTAAAGTAGGCTGAATTGATTTTTGCATTCGATAGTGTAGTTTATTTGTGAGATGCCCTGCTGAATAGAATCACTGCAGTACAAGTGAGTGACACAAGAAAAGCTGTTGGCAGCACTACAGCTGGTTCCATAAAATTCTTCGGTTTAGAAACCTTTAAAATCCTGTGAAGCATTTAAACATTTATAAAGCGCACGCTGATCGCCTTCGGAAAATAATTCCCATACTCACCCCTGAGCGAAGCAAACCTCTCTGCGTCTCTCTTCTTGCGCCCCTGCGTCCTTTGCGTTTAAAAAACTCTCTCCTTACATTTAAAAAAAATCCCTTTGCGCCTTTCATCCCTTTGCGTCCCTGCCTACCGGCAGGCAGGTTTGCGTGAAACCATTCCCCAGTGAGCGAAGCGAACACGTTGGCGGGACAGGTTTGCGTGAAACAAAATCTACCATCTATCAGACAGACGGAATTCTGATCTTGCCCTGATACCCCGATCCGTTTTTTGCAGGTCACAACATTCTGATTTAGGATCGTGTTCGAAGAAGAGAGTGTAGTTGTTTGCTACCGCCTCTTCCAGAAAACTTTTCTTTTCATGGAGCGTAGTGAGTGGAAACATATCATAAGCCATGACATAGGGAAGAGGGATATGTCCGGCAGAAGGCAGCAGATCGGCCATGTACACAAGTGTTTTGCCATCAACGTTGATCTGTGGAAGCATCATTGCCTGCGTATGTCCATCAACAAACCGAATAGAGATATTTTCGGTGAATGAGGCTGAAGGAAGCTTTCCTTTTTGTGTTGCTGCAGGTTTATTCACAAATTTCAACTGTCCGCTTTGCTCAATGGGAAGAATGTTTTCTTTAAGGAATGAAGCCTTCTCCCTGTCGTTGGGATACACTGCCCAATTCCAGTGTTCTTCATTGCTCCAGTAAATCGCATTCTTAAATGCAGGAACCAGTTGATCGCCCTGCCTGATGACCGATCCTCCACAGTGATCGAAATGAAGGTGGGTGAGAAAAACATCGGTGATGTCATCTCTGTGGACACCATGCTTTGCCAGGGAACTTTCCAGGCTGTCGTTTCCATGCAGATAGTAATGACTAAAAAATTTTTTATCCTGCTTGTCTCCAATTCCGTTGTCGATCAGGATCAATTTTTTTCCATCTTCGATGAGCAGGGAGCGCATGGCCCAGTCGCAAAGATTATTTTGATCGGCTGGATTTATTTTTTGCCAGATAGTTTTGGGAACCACACCAAACATGGCACCTCCGTCGAGTTTGAAAAATCCGGTTTCTATGGTATAGAGTTTCATGCAGCAACTACAGTTTGTTTTTTCCTGTCCACAAATAAAAGCAGGATACCGCCGATAATAAAAAATATCATCAGTGCCACTACCGAGTTTCTCATTCCACCCAGCGCTTCCCCTACATAGCCAAACGTAAGCGTGCCCAGGACCAGACCAATCTTGTCGCAAATATCATAGAAGCTAAAAAAGGAAGCCGTGTCCTTGGTAGGAGGCAGCAGTTTGGAATAGGTAGAACGCGACATCGACTGAATTCCACCCATAACCATGCCTACACAAAAAGCAAGCAGGTAAAACTGCATTGCGTTTTGAACAAAATAGGCGAAGATGCAAATACAAACCCAGATGACGATGATGAATCCAAGTGTAAACAGGTTGCTGGTTCTTTTAGAAAGTCTTGAAAAAAGCACTGCGCCCAGAATGGCCACAAGTTGTATGATCACAATGGTGATGATCAGCTGGTCGGATTTTAATTTCAATTCATCCGCTGCAAAATAAGGAGCGAGATACATCACCGTCTGCACGCCCATGTTGAAAAAGAAAAAACTGATCAAAAATCTTTTTGTCACCGGGTGATGCTGAAGTTGCGACCATACTTTTCTGAGTTCGAAAAAACCATTGACCAGAATATTGTATTCGGGTCTTTGCTGCGAGGGTTTCGATGGAGGCAGATGGCTGAAAGTGATTTGTGCAAATCCTGCCCACCAAAGTCCTACAGCAGCAAAGGAAAGCCGTACGGGCCAGTTGCCCCAGCCCATCCTGTTTTTGTCATTGAGCAGAATAAAGATGAGACAGAAGACCATGAGCAGAACGCTTCCCACATAACCCAGTGCAAATCCACGCGCGCTCACACGGTCCTGGTCTGCTTCTGCAGCAATTTCCGGGAGATAGGCATTATAAAACACAATGCTTCCTGCAAAACCAATGGCACCAACAATGGCACACAGAATTCCAAAGCTGATGTTCTCAGAAGTCATGAGCGTAAGACCAATGCAGGCAGCCGACCCGAGGTAACAGAAGAACTGCATGAATCTTTTTTTATTGCCCTTATAATCTGCTATTGAGGAAAGGATAGGAGAAAGAATCGCGATGATAAAAAAAGAAAAGGAAAGCATGTAGGATGCTAGCGCCGAACGGTCGAAGGACCTTCCTGCAAACTGCACTTGTGCGGGAGCAATGGCAATAAAATAAGTGGGAAAGATGGCTGAAACCACGATGAGCGAGTAAGCGCTGTTGGCCCAGTCGTACATGGCCCAGGCATTGATCACTTTTTTTGGAGCAGTTTGCATGTTGGTTGATTCTTTGCTAAAAATAGTGAAAAGGTTACTGGTGGGGTTTCACGCTAACACCAGGAGATTGGGGGTTTCACGCTAAGACGCAAAGGGATGAAAGACGCAAAGGGATTTTTTTTATATGTGGAGGAGAGAGTTTTTTAAACGCAAAGGACGCAGGGAGCGCAAGGAGAGAGACGCAAAGGTGTTCGCTTCGCTCACGGGTGAGTATGGAATTATTTTCTAAAGGCGGTCAGCGTGCGCTGAATAGGATGATTAAAATGCCTCATAGCATTTATCCGTTTTTAATATTTAAGAAGTTTATGGAACGAGCTGCAGTGCTGCCAGCTGCTTTTCTTGTGTCACTCCCTTGTGCTGTAGTGGTTCTTTCAGCAGGGCATCTCACAAATAAACTACACTATCGAATCCAAAAATCAATTCAACTTACTTTAAGTAATTACCTATAAGCAGTACGCTCACAATTAAAAAGACTACACTCCGACCCAAAAGAATAAAAATCAACCACCTCTTTGCGTCTCTCTCCTTGCGCTCTCTGCGCCCTTGCGGTTAAGAAACTCTTTCCTCCACATTAAAAAACTCTCTCCTTACATTTAAAAAACTCTCTCTCTTTACATTTAAAAAAATCCCTTTGCGCCTTCATCTCTTTGCGTCTTGGCGTGAAACCCTCAAATTTTTCCAGAGAGAATTAGAGCCAGGAAAACAATTCCAATAAAGATCCGATATACACCGAAGATGCGGAAGTCGTGGCGTTTGAGGTATTCAATAAAAAACCGAACGGCGAAAATGGCCACCACAAAGGAAACCAGGGCACCAATGCCGAGAAGCGTGTAGTTATCCTTCACCAGCACTTCGGGATGATCCTTGTACACATCATAAAAACTTTTTGCAGAAGCAGCAAACATGGTGGGCACAGCAAGAAAAAAAGAAAATTCTGCAGCCAGTCTCCGCGTCATGTGCTGGCTCATGCCTCCAACAATAGTGGCAGCACTTCTGCTGAGGCCTGGAAATACAATGGAAAGAACCTGAAAACATCCCACTACAAAAGCCTTCGGATAGGAGATCTTTCTTTCTTCGTCAATCGTATTCCTCCTGAACCAGCGGTCAACAAAAAGAAGAATGATACCACCTGCAATCATCACAATGGAAATGAACAGGAGATTGCCCAGGGCATGATCAATATATTTTTTGAGCAGTGCACCGAAGATCAATGCCGGAATTACAGCAACAATCAGCTTGATGTAAAAATTAAAATGCTTAAAGTCGATAAATTTTTTCCAGTAGATGACCACAACAGATAAAATAGCAGCAAGCTGGATCACTACTTCAAACATGTCGGTAAAAGGAGAGGGAGATACGCCAATCAGCGGATTGGCAAACTTCATGTGCGCCGTACTCGAAATAGGAAGGAATTCGGTAAGCCCTTCTACTATCGCAATGATAATGGCCTGGATGATGCTCATCTAAAATGGGCTTAGCTGTTTTTGGGACGACGGAAAATGGCAAAGAATTCAACGACCAATCCGGCCAGGATGATAATGGGTGCAATGGTGATGCGCATGGTGCTATACACCTGGCTTTTATCGAATACATTGGGATCATTGCTGCGACCGCCGGCCATCAGTAAGAAACCAACGGCCATGATGCCCAGTCCAATCAGCATCCACATCATATTTCCTTTGTCGAACAGGCTGCCGATCCCCGCGGAAGGCACTGTCTTTTTTTTGGAAGCTGTTTTAGCTGGAGCGGTCTTAGTCTGTTTCATGCTTTGCTCTTAAAGGCCGGCAAAATAAGAAAAAGTTAGTAGTTGGTAGTTGATAGTTGGTAGCCGAGTGCTCTGTTCGACGAGTTCTTGCAGGATTTATATTTTTTTTATAAGTTTTTGCCAGAATTTAATCGAGTAGCGGAGCAGTCAACTACCCACCATCAACCATCAACTGCATCAATACAATTCATCCAGTTTCATCTTCAGGTATTTCAATACGCTTCGGTAGGTGCTGAAGAGCGTAATGGTAATGCCGATGATGATCAGGAGCATGAAGAGCAGAAGCAGGGTGGAACTGGACTGGACCACTTTTACTTCCGGAACAAGGTTACCTGTTATAGTAATGAGAATATAGATCAGCGCGATGGCGATCACTGCACTGATGGCTCCGTTGACAATGGCCCTGATATTGAGCGGACGCGCAATGAATCCACGCGTGGCACCCACCATCTGCATGGTTTTGATGAGGAAACGGTTGCTGAACATAGCGAGCCTGATGGTATTATCAATCAGTACAATGACCACGATAGCGAGAATGATGGCCACGACCAGCAGCATGAGACTGATGTTGCGTAAGTTTTTATTGAGGTTGGTGACGAGTTCCTTTGGATATTGTACATCGCTCACCAGGTTACTCTGACTCTCCTGAATGTTTTTGCGGATAGTTTCGAGCGAATCCACCTGGGCATATTCTTTTTTTACATTAAAGTAAATGCTGTTGGGAAGAGGGTTATAGTCCAACACATCGATATAATCTTCATTTCCGTCGCCCAGGTATTTTTGCCGGGCCATTTCCTTGTTCACATAACTGTAGTTGCGTACGTAGGGTTGGGAGGCAAAATACTGGAGCAAGGCCAGGCTGTCCTTGTTGGATACGTCACCGCGCAAGTGCACTTTTACTTCTATGTTCTCCCGAAAATAATCTCCGAGTTTGGTGGCATTGATCACCAGCCACCCCACAATTCCCAATAAAAAAAGTACGAGGGTAACGCCAATGATGGACATCACATAAGAAGGTTTTCCACGTCGAGCAGCAGCTTTGCTTGTTTGGGCCATTCTATCAGATTTTAAAAATGAACAAAAATAACGGTTTGGTACTTAGCATTGGGTTTGGCAGTATGGTTTTGCGAAGTTTAAGCGGCCAAACCATTATTTTTGCCTCCCTAACGATTGCCTGCTTTATAATATTGTTGGCTCCAGGAGCCGGCTTCAGAAAAGTTTGATAATAAAGGAACAGCTGCTTCCTACCATGAATAGCTGGTCCTTCTTCTATTTACCATCGGAAATCAGTGATTTGAATGGAGTATCATTTCAGGGATATTGAAAAAAAATGGCAGAAGAAATGGATCGCGGATGGCGTGTACCGTGTACCGAACGACGCATCCAAACCCAAGTACTATGTATTGGATATGTTTCCTTATCCGAGTGGTGCAGGATTGCACGTAGGACATCCATTGGGATACATTGCCTCGGACATCTATGCACGATACAAAAGGCTGAAAGGTTTCAATGTGTTGCATCCTATGGGTTATGATGCCTTTGGATTGCCGGCAGAACAATATGCTATTGAACATGGCGTTCATCCTGCGGAGAGCACGGAAAAAAATATTGCAACATTCCGCAGTCAGCTTGATAAAATTGGATTCTGTTATGACTGGAGCCGCGAAGTAAAAACTTCTGATCCCAAATACTACCGGTGGACCCAGTGGATCTTTTTGCAATTGTTCAAGAGTTGGTACAACCGTAAATCAAACAAAACGGAATTCATCGAAACACTGATCCGCATATTTGAAAAAGAAGGAAATCTTCATCATCCCATTCCCAATTCACAGTTTCAGATTCCTGGTTATTCGCATGCCAGATTTACGGCAGACGCCTGGAAAAATTTTCCGGAGAAAACGAGACAGATCATTCTCATGGAATACCGTATAGCTTATTGTGGTTATGGAGAAGTGAACTGGTGTGAAGCGCTGGGGACGGTGCTGGCAAATGATGAAGTAGTGAATGGTGTAAGCGAACGTGGCGGATATCCGGTAGTGAAAAAAAAGTTACGTCAGTGGTATTTGCGCATCACCGAATACGCCGACCGTTTGCTGCAAGGACTGGAAACAGTAGAATTCAGTGAAGCCATGAAAGAAATGCAAGGCAACTGGATTGGAAAAAGCAGCGGAGCCGAAATCAGCTTCCGCCTCATCCCCCAACCCCTTCTCCGCCCGGAGAAGGGGCCGGGGGATGAGGCCGGACATTATTATAAGACGGCTGATAAGATGACGTGGCCTATATTAAAGGAGTTCGCGAGGACTAACAGAAAAAAATCTACGGAGGCGGAAGACATACTGTGGCAAAGGATTCGTAACAACCAGCTCGGCGTAAAAGTGAGAAGGCAGCACACAATCAGTCAATACATCGCTGATTTTGTAATTCTGGAAGCAGACCTGGTGATTGAAGTGGATGGAGGTTATCATCAGGGAGATCAAAAAGAAATTGATGAAGCAAGAGATCAATACCTGAATCAGTTGGGCCTTTCAGTACTAAGATTTACGAATGATGAAGTCCTTCGTCAAACAGATCAGGTAATTGATAAGATCAAATTAATTATTGAAGAAAAGAAAAAAGAAAAAAACACTGCTCCTCCCCGTCTCCGCGCGGAGAAGGGGTTGGGGAATGAGGCGGAACTTGTAGTGTATACTACCCGCCCCGATACAATCTTTGGTGTGGACTTTATGGTGCTGGCTCCGGAGCATGAATTGGTGAAGCAGATCACTTCAGGGGAACAGAAAAAAGCGGTGGAGGAATACATTGCTTATGTAAAAAGCAGGAGCGAACGGGAACGGATGGCCGAAAAAAAGATCAGTGGTGTATTCACGGGCGGTTATGTGCTTCATCCTTTTTCAGATAAAAAGATCCCGGTATGGATCTCCGAATATGTGCTCGCTGGATATGGTACCGGCGCTATCATGGCCGTGCCCAGTGGTGATGAACGCGATCACAAGTTTGCCAGGTATTTTAATCTTCCCATCACCAACATCATTGGTGATGCTTACAATGGAGAAGAAGCCAATCCTACCAAGGATGCCGTGCTCACCAATAGCGATTTTCTCAATGGCATGGTAATGCGCAAGGCAATTGATGTGGTGATTGACAAGCTGGAAGCAATGGGCATTGGCAAACGAAAAGTAAATTATAAAATGCGCGATGCTGCATTCAGCAGACAGCGATACTGGGGCGAGCCCTTCCCCATTAAATGGATCGATGGCATTGCTATTCCTCTTGAAGAAGATGAATTGCCATTGGAGCTTCCTTATGTACAATCGTACAAGCCCGGACCCGAAGGTGAAGGACCGCTGGCGAATATTCCTGAATGGACTTCGCAGCATCTCGAGACCAATACAATGCCCGGTTATGCAGGAAGCAGCTGGTATTTTCTTCGTTATATGGATCCACACAATGAAAAAGAATTCTGCGACAAGAAGTGGAGTGATTACTGGAACCAGGTGGACCTGTATGTTGGAGGAACAGAACACGCCGTGGGTCATTTGCTGTACAGCCGTATGTGGACGAAATGCCTGTATGACCTTGGACTCATTGGTTTTGATGAGCCTTATCGCAGGCTCCTTAACCAGGGAAAGATTGGTGGTGATTCAAGACTGGCTTACCGTGTGAAGGGCACCAATACATTTGTTTCATTCGGATTGAAAGATCAATACGAAACAGATGAACTGCATGTGGACGTGAATATTGTCAATGGAAATTTGCTGGATATTGAAGCGTTTAGGAAGTGGCGACCTGATTTTGCCAATGCAGAATTTATTCTGGAGGATGGAAGTATTTATGAGATGGAAGCTGCAAATGGAAGCGCGTATATCTGCGGTGGCCGGCTCGAGAAAATGGGCAAGCGTTATTTCAATGTCGTGAATCCGGATGATGTGGTGGCAAGATATGGAGCAGATACTTTTCGTATGTATGAAATGTTTCTTGGACCCATCGACCAGGACAAGCCGTGGGACACGAAGGGCATTGAAGGTGTGCACCGCTTCATTAAAAAACTGTGGCGATTATTTTTTGACGAACAAAAAGGCGCCATCGTTACCAATGATAAGGCTAGTCCTGCCGAACTGAAGATCCTGCATCGCACGATCAAAAAAATTGAAGAAGATACAGAGCGGTTTTCTTACAACACCGCTGTCAGTGCTTTCATGGTTTGTGTCAATGAACTCGGAGATCTGAAATGCAACAAAAAGGAAATCCTCGAACCTTTGTTAATTCTTTTGGCTGCCTATGCACCACATGTATCCGAAGAACTCTGGCACCAGTTGGGACACACCACTTCGATTATTGATGCTTCCTTCCCGGTCTTCAATCCAGCTTATCTGGTTGAAACAGCCAAAGAGTATCCGGTGTCTGTCAATGGGAAGTTGCGTACTACTATCAATATCGACCTCACTGCTTCACAGCAGCAGGTGGAAGAAGTGGTTCTTTCCAATGCTATTGTTCAAAAATGGCTCGAGGGAAAACAGGCCAGGAAGATCATCTACGTAAAAGGGAAAATGGTGAATGTAGTGGTGTAAGGGAGAGAGTAAGTGAATGGTGAATAATGAATAATGAATAATGAATAGTGAATAGTGAATAGTGAATGGTGAATGGTGAATGGCTCCGTACTTAATCATTAGACATCTTATTTATTCCTTTGTTTCACTTGCAATAATGGGTCTATAGCTCGAAGCTTGCTACTGGTAAGCGGGGGATTGCTTCGCTTCGCTCGCAATGACGTCCTAAATTAAAGTACTTGCTACAGGTCTCGACCTCACATTTTGAATGAATGACTTAATCTCCAATCTTTCCAGGCTGCCTTGAAATCAGTAGTACACATTGTATTTTAGGACGTCATTGCGAGCGAAGCGAAGCAATCCCCACTTACCTGTAGAACATCTGCGCAGTAGGTGCAACGGTAATACTGAAGTGATACAACTAAAGAGGATAATAAATACTGACATCTTACTACTGCAGCGGCCGACAGTCGACGGTCAACAGTTGTCGATCGTCGGTTCTCGGTTGTCCGGTCAGATGATCTCTTCTACCAATGGCTTTACATCGTTTATTTCTGGCATTTGAATATGGGATAGAAGTCTTTCTTCTAAAAGATCGGCCATGGTTTGAAAATAGAGGACAACATCATCGCGCTCATTTTTTTTGAGCCAGCGGAAACCGCCCGGCAGTTGTTCCAGCACTTCGCGATCCTGCAGATATTCGAGGCAATGGATGTCTGTGGGTGTGAGTCCGATCGCTTCAAGTCTGGAAATCATTTCGTAAGCAGGAAGGTTGGATAGTCCGCAATATTCTTCTGCGATTTCCGTCCATTCGCCCATTCCAGTGTGCGCTGCACGAAGTATTGCTTCACGACTTAAATGGGTGAGTACTTGCAACACATGGCCACAGTTGCAGGAACCATGATTGCCCCAGGCATAGTGTGCGCCGCTTTGCAAATTCGAAGCTGCCTTACGCAGGGCACCAATCAGCGTCAGATTCGGATGAGCCATAAAATTCTTTGAACTAAAGTTAGGCACTGTTTGGTTTGAAGCCAAGATGAGGAGATTGGGGGTTTCACGCAAACCTGCCTGCCGGCAGGCAGGGACGCAAAGAGATGAATGCGCAAAGGGATTTTTTAAATGTAAAGAGAGAGAGAGTTTTTTAAATGTAAGGAGAGAGTTTTTTAATGTGGAGGAAAGAGTTTCTTAAACGCAAAGGGCGCAGGGAGCGCAAGGAGAGAGACGCAAAGGTGTTCGCTTCGCTCACGGGCATGGGAATTATTTTCTGAAGGCGGTCAGCGTGCGATGTATAAGATGACTAAAATGCTCATAGTATTTATCTGTAAAACCTGGTATTTGATCTTACAATCAGTCTCTATTTTTACTTTCTTGATCCTGTCGGACCAAATATTTTCTTGTCAAGCCCCTTTTTTTTGTAGAGGGGCATTGCCAAGAAAATATTTATTAAGGAACCTGTAAGACAAGTTTAGACCTGCCCTACACTGTTTGTAAGGTCAAATACTAACTATTACAATTTATCCGTTTTTATATCTAAGAAGTTTATGAAACCAGTTGCAGTGCTGCCAGCAGCTTTTCTTGTGTCACTCATTTGTAGTGCAATATTTCTATTCAGCAGGGCATCTCCCAAATGAACTACACGATCGAATCCAAAAATAACTTCAACCTACTTTAAGTAATTAGCTATAAGCAGTACACTCAGAATCAAAAACAGTACACTCCGAACCAAAAGAATAAAATCAACCACCCCCCTAAGCGAAGCAAACCTTGCGTCTCTCTTCTTGCGCCCCCTGCGTCCTTTGCGTTTAAAAAACTCTCTCCTTACATTAAAAAAACCCTATCCTCCACATTTAAAAAACTCCCTTTGCGTCTTTCATCTCTTTGCGTCTTTGCGTGAAACCCCCAATCTCCTGCTCTTGGCGTGAAACAATAAGCCCCCGATGACTCGAGGGCTTATTATTTAAAAATCTTTCTTTCGGTTCTTGATCTCTTCGAGCATTTCCTTCACTGCTCTTTCCAGCTGCGGATCTTTTCCACTGAGCACCGACTTATAATCGTTCTGCACTTTGATATCCGGTTCGAGTTGCAGGTTTTCAGTAGGTCTGTTTTCTTTTCCAATCGTTGCCACCATGGGAATTCCAAATATCAGTGTTGGATCGATCTGCGTTTCCCACCAAACTGCAGTTCCGGTACCGGCTACAGGCATGCCAATCAGTTTACCAATTCCCAGGCTCTTGTAAGCATAAGGAAAAATAAAGGCATCGGAATAATTGCTTTCGCTCACAAGCACAGTTGATGGAGCCGTCCACTTGTTGAAAGGTTCTCCCGAAGTTGGGGTAATGCCCTGCGGTGAAAACTTGAGATATTGTTTTCCGCTCAGAAAAGTAACAAGATCATCGTGCAGCCACCCACCTCCGTTGAATCTTGTATCCACAATTAATGCTTCTTTCCCTGATGCTTTACCCAGGACATCTTCATAGGTACTGCGATAGCTTCCATCGTTCATACCCTGCACATGTACATAACCCACCTTTCCACCTGAAAGCTCTTCTACCTTCTTGCGATTATTGTTTACCCAGCGCTGATACAGGAGACCCTGCTCTTCACCCGTGGTAATGGGCTTGGTGGTTTCTTCCCAGCGCTGCTTTGTCTCGGGATCATAAAGACTTAACAGAACATTCTTTGCCGACTTGCGGTTCAACAGTCTTGCCCAGTCAATGGTATTGGTAATATCCTCGCCATCTATTTTTTCAATGATCACTCCCTTTTTGATTTTGGTTTTTGCATTGGTGATCGGTCCGCCTTCCAGTGCTTCCATCACTTTGAGTCCGTTTCCGTCATAGGTTTCATCGTACAACATTCCCAGGCTGGCAGTAGCATCGGTGTTCTGCTGCGGTGCGGAATAACGGCCACCAGTATGCGAAGCATTGAGTTCACCAAGCAACTCACTGAGCAGCTCCTGAAAATCGTAGTTGTTGTTGATGTAAGGAAGGAATTTGGCGTAAGTATCGTGGTACAGCTTCCAGTCAACACCGCCGATCTTCGGATCATAGAATTTCTTTACCACCTGTCTCCAGGCATGATCAAAGATGTATGACCTTTCTTCATTGGCCTTGAGCACCATTTCTCCATTCACCATTACAGGCGATACCTTTCCGCTCTCTGCATCTACCTTCACGATCTTTCCATCGCTCACCACGAATATATTCTTGCCATCCTTGCTCAGGTCAAGTCCTGCAGGACCGCCATCCAGCTTTGCAAGGAGCTTGGTTTCTTTTGTGCGCGGATTGGTTTGCCAGAGGTCATATCCTTTTTCCATGCGTGCCGTGAAGAAAAGTTTTTCTCCATCGCTGCTCATTAAATAATCCGAGATGTTTCCGGAGTTGATGGTGAGCCGCAACTTGCGGTTGTCGAGTCCTTCGAAATTGGGCTCCCAGTTTTTGCCGGGTGGCGGTATCTTCAGACTCGTATCTTTTTTGGCGGCATCCTTGTCCTTGTCTTCTCTTTCTTTCAGCAGTGAAAATTCATCCTTGGTTAATTTATATCTATCGTAAGCATCCTGGTCGAAGAACATGGCATAGACATCCAGTTCAGTGGCGCCTTGTTCGGCAAGTCCTTTTTTACCATTGCGTGTCGTTACCCAAAGAATAGATTTTCCATCAAAAGCCCACTTCGGAATTCCATCGTCAAACCCACTCTGGGTAAGGTTCAGGCGTGTACCCGATCCGTCAGCTTTCATCACAGATACTTCCGATGCACTGAGCGGTCTTCCTTCATCTGAATTAAAAGCGATCCATTTTCCATCAGGCGACCAGGTGTAATACTGGTCTCCGTCGGAATAAGAAAAGTTGACGCCTTTGGGAATGATCGTCCTGCTTTTTTTGGTAGCGAGGTTGTACACCTTCAGCACATTTCTTTCTTCGAGGTAAGCAATTTCTTTTCCATCGGGAGAAGGCACTGGCTGAAATTCATCGGCATCGGTAGCAATCACCGGCTCTTCTTTCACAATGGTGGAAGCATAGAAATAAGGTTCTTATTTTCTTTCGATGTAGGCACGATAAACGTCCCAGCTGTTGCCCCGTTCTGTGGCATAATAGAGAGAACGACCATCGGAACTGAAGTTGACGGTTCTTTCCTGTTGCGGCGTATTGGTGATGCGTTTGGTATAACCACCTTCCACAGAAGTAACAAATACTTCACCGCGCACCACAAAAGCAATCTCTTTTCCATTGGGAGAAAGTGCGGTTTGTGTAACTCCGGTATTGACAGGAAGAATTTTTTCGTCATTACCCCTCGTATCATTGTTGATGTTGATCTTTACTTTTTGAGGAGTGCCGCTCTCCTTCATGGTGTAGATCTCTCCATCATAGGTAAAACAAAGCGTTCCGTCACCCGCCCGGCTCAGAAAACGCACAGGATTGTTTTTGAAACGCGTTACCTGTTCCAGCGTACTTTGTCCGCCTACTGTGGCCTTGTAAATATTCTGGGAGCCTCCATCTTTTTCACTCAGGTAATAAAAACTATTATCATCTCCGCCCCAAACAGGTTCGCGGTCCTCGCCTTCATAACTTGAAACCTGTACGTAATCATCTTTCTTTACATCATAGATCCAGATATCGCGTGTAACAGCGGAAGTATGGTGTTTGCGATACGCATCTTCATATCCTTTGCGGTCCTGGAAGATCAGCTTATCACCCTTGCTGTTGAAGTGAGCAAACTCAGAGCCTGCAGAAAGGAACATCACAGAACGTCCGCCTGTTACTGGTACTTCGTATAATTTCTGAAACAGTCCTCTCTGCGGAAATCTTGCTGAAGTATAAATATCATTGCGGTTGGTGCCGAACAGAACTTTCTGGTTGTCGGGTGTAAAATCGTAAGGATAATCGTTCGCTGAATTATAGGTTAGTCTTTTTGCTTCGCCGCCGCCGGAAGGCATGATATAGACATCAAAATTTCCATATCGGTCGGAGGCAAAAGCGATCCATTTTCCATCATGGCTCCAGACCGGCATGAAATCATAGGCTTCATGAAGCGTGATGGGATAAGCATCGCCGCCCGATGAGGGCACTTTGTACAAATCGCCTTTAAAACTGAAGACAATGGTTTTTCCGTCGGGGGAAATCGAAGGATAGCGCAGCCACAAGGGACTGGTCTGGGCATGGCATACAAAGCCAAGGGCCAGAGCAGCCAGGGCAATCAATCTTTTCATATGTGTTTGGTTTAATTTTACCGTAGTGCGCTAAAGTTATTAATTCAGGCAAATGCTGGCAAAGAATTTTGAAGAACGGCTAATGGCCTATCATACCGGTTTTCATCCGGTGGTTCCCTTTGAAAAAACGGACCGCCTGCTGCTACTCGATTTTACGGAAACCAACCAGGAACTTTCAGAAGATATTGTTGCGGACACGGGTTTGTTCACTACTTATATCAATCAATTACTTCAACGAGAAGGAGCACGCTATGGAATCGGAGGATATGCGGAGCACCGGACCATTTACAGCAGAAGCAGGGTTTTTGATCCGGTGGACGGGTCGGAGCCCAGACGGCTGCACCTGGGAATGGATATCTGGGGACGCCCGTATACCAAGGTGATGGCGCCTCTGCATGGAATTGTTCACAGCTTTGCATTCAACAATGCGATGGGCGATTACGGCGCCACCATTATTTTAAGCCATCGACTGGAGGATCTGCAATTCCATACACTATATGGACATCTGAGTTTAAATTCCATTCAGAATATGCATCCTGGTGATGTAGTGAGAAAGGGAGATGTGTTTGCGCAGTTTGGAATTCCATTTGAGAATGGACACTGGCCTCCTCATCTTCATTTCCAGGTCATACTTGATCTTCAGGGAAAGAAAGGTGACTACCCGGGTGTCTGTGCTATTTCTGAAAAAGAAAAATATTTGTCCAATTGTCCGAATCCCGATCTGATGCTGCAGATGATGCAGTATGTAGAATAGGTTTTCACGCGAAGAAATGAAGGCGCAAAGGGGTTCGCTTCGCTCACTGATGGATTTAACGCAGAGGACGCAAAGAAAATCACTCAAAGGAATTCGTTTCGCTGACTAAAGAGTTTCACGCGAACCAGTCGGATAAGCCGGAGACGCAAAGTGAAAAGAGGCGTAGAGAGATTTTTTACACTGAGATGCAAAGGAAGAAAAATAGAACTGAAAATTTTTTGCAGCTAAAACTGTTGGACTTTCCAAATTCAAAAAATCCTCTTCACAAATCTACCCTTAAGCGCGGCACCTTGCGTCATTTCCTTTGTGCCTTCTTTTCTTTGCGTCTTGGCGTGAAATCTACCTCACCACTTTCACATTGAACATCGGCGTTCCCAGTGCTTGCATCATGCTCACCCAGAAAGGCACATAGGCCTCAGAGCCGCGTGCAGACTCGATTCCACCGAGGTCAATCAGATTTTCTGGTTTCCATCCAAAGCTGTCTACGAAAAAATGTTTCACTTTGTTTTTGGCATCCGCATCATTTCCGCAAATAAAAAGACTATGGTCGCCATGGTTCACCAGTTTGGGTTCCACCATCAGTTTTGCAGTGAGGGTGTTCAGTGCCTTCACTACGGAAGCATTGGGCCAGGCCCTCTGAATTTCTTCGCCGAGCGAATTGGAATTTCCAAGTCCTTCAAGGATTCTGGGAGGCATGCCTTTGGTGAAGTCGAGCGGGTTGGTAACATCCACTACTATTTTTTTACGAACATTTTCAGGGTCCACCGATTTCACCGCATCCAGTGCGAAACCTCCATTGAGACAAAGAAAGAGCAGATCGCCAAATGAAGCAGCATCATTAAAGCTTCCTTCCGAAGCATTCTTCTTTGATTTTTTTACCCAGGCTTTTGCTTTGTCATTACCTGCCGTGCGGCTGCCCATTCTAACAATGTGCCCGTTTTCGATAAGAGCGGTGGCAATGGTTTCGCCTACAGTGCCGGTGCCCAGAACGCCTATGTTCATGATGTTGATTTTATTCAAATTTAGCGCAAGCTTTAAGCATTTCTTCGCTCATTTTCCTTGCTAAATCCCTTAGCTTTATAGATTACTTGATTGTTGACAGTTGGTAGTTGATAGATGGTTGGTAGATGTGGGGTTAGTAGTTTAGTAAGAATTTAAATGAAGTTTATTTTGGTCAATCGATATTCAATGTTCTATTATTCTTCACCATTTTCCCGGTTCTTCTACCAACCACGAACTATCAACTATCAACTTATTCTTACTTATGTCAAACCCGCATTTAGATAGCGAAAATTCAGGACTGTCCGCAGCAGACAAGGAATTTGAAAACGGCATCCGTCCCAAACAGATTGAAGAATTCTCGGGGCAACAACAGGTAATTGATAACCTCGTGATCTTTATTAAAGCAGCCAAGATCCGCGGCGAAGCACTGGATCATGTCCTTTTTCATGGACCTCCCGGATTGGGCAAGACCACACTCTCACGTATTGTTGCGAATGAACTTGGCGTAAGCATCAAAGAAACTTCCGGACCCGTGATTGAAAAGCCCGGAGACCTTGCTGGTTTGCTCACCGGACTGGAAACAAATGATGTATTGTTCATCGACGAAATTCACCGGCTTAGCACCGTAGTGGAAGAATATCTTTATTCGGCCATGGAAGACTACAAGATCGACATCATGATCGATAGTGGTCCCAATGCAAGAAGCATTCAGATCAACCTCAATCCATTTACGCTCATTGGGGCTACTACCAGAAGCGGACTTTTGACCGCTCCCTTGCTTTCGCGTTTCGCCATCAAGTCCAGGCTGGAATATTACACAGCAGATGTTCTGAAAAAAATCATTCTCCGTTCAGCAGACATACTGCATGCAGAAATTGCTGTGGATGCAGCAGCAGAAATCGCGAGAAGAAGCCGGGGCACGCCGCGTATCGCCAATGGATTGTTGCGGAGGGTACGCGATTTTGCACAAGTGCTGAATGACGGACGTATCGACATGGGTATTACGCAGCATGCACTGCGCGCGCTGAATGTAGATGAACATGGACTGGATGATATGGACAACCGCATTCTTTCCTCGATCATTGAAAAATTCAAGGGAGGTCCGGTTGGCATTACCACCATTGCGACTGCAGTAGGTGAAGAATCCGGAACACTGGAAGAAGTTTATGAGCCCTTCCTCATTCAGGAAGGATTCATCAAGCGCACGCCCAGGGGAAGAGAAGCCACGGCGAAGGCTTATGAACATCTTGGAAAAACTCCTCCGGGTTTATCTGCGGGAACCTTGTTTGGGAGAGAGAGTTGAGATAGAACGGAGTTGATAGTTGATAGTCGATAAATGCTCGTCAGTGGTTGATAGTGTGGTAGTGAGATTTGGGAGATCAGCTGAATTTATTTAGGTAGATTTTTATAACTGTTAGGGAACTCTGGTCTCGTTCAACAATCTGTCAGTAGGACCCTTTATATCCTAACCTTTTGTTTCGTTGTAAACATTGATTTACGGCCAATCAACCGGATCACCGGCTGCCCGACCTAAATAAAACGCATTCGATTATATTTCTTCTGGAAGTTTTTCAAAATCTCCAATGAATTCTCATAATAAATACCAAAATCAAAAAAGGCTTGTCAAGATTTTTTATTTTCTTCAACAAGCCCTGTTTTAAACAAACTCCTACTTCAACTGTCAACCACCAACTACCAACTCTCTTCCCACATCTCCCATCTCTCATCTCTCATCTTACTTCACTCCTTGCACCACCAGGCGGAATCCATTTCCGTGGATGTTCACGATCTCGATGTTGGGGTCGTCTTTTAAATATTTGCGGAGCTTTGCAATGTAAACGTCCATGCTTCGTCCATTGAAGTAGGTATCCGAGCCCCAGATGCGTTTGAGCGCCTGTTCGCGAGGGAGAAGATCGTTCATATGTTCACAAAGCATTTTAAGCAACTCATTTTCTTTGGGAGAAAGGGTCTGCATTTTTCCGCTGTGCGACAACTCGCGGAGCTTTGGGTTGAAATGATAGGAAGCCAGGTCAAACTCGCGGTTCTCGGCTTCACGATTCAATTCTTCATTGCGTTTGAGAATGGCCTTGATCTTATGAAGCAACACTTCGCTATCAAAAGGTTTGGTGATATAATCGTCGGCGCCCAGTTTATATCCCTGAATAATGTCTTCCTTCATGGTTTTCGCACTGAGAAAGAACAGGGGAACATCGGGATTGATATCGCGGATTTCTTCGGCCAAAGTAAATCCATCCATATTCGGCATCATAACATCCAGCAGGCAGAGGTCGAATTGTTCCCTTTGAAAAGCTGCCAGTCCCAGGCGGCCGTCGCGCTCCAGGGTGACATCATAATCGTTCAGTTCCAGGTAATTCTTTAGTACACTTCCTAAGTTGGGATCGTCCTCGCAAAGTAAAATTTTAGCTTTCTTATCTGCCATGGTTCAAATTTTAATTAGCAATAAAATTAGCACATTTCCCAAAAGGGATATTTTCCGTTTGTTCAACACAGATAGTATCATTCTCACGGGCCTTCATTTATTTTTGTCTTTTATTCATCATGCATCTAACTCCCGACAATAAATTGAAAAAACTGATCATTATTGGCGACCGTGTTTTGATCCGTCCCACCCGGGCCAATGAACGTATGGAAAGTGGACTGTATCTTCCTCCCGGCGTTCAGGAAAAAGAAAAAGTTCAACAGGGTTATATTATAAAAATCGGGCCCGGCTATGCCATACCCCTGCCTCCGGAAGATGAGCCCTGGAAGGCGCAGGATGAGCAGGTAAAGTATCTTCCACTTCAGGCAAAAGAAGGAGACCTCGCGATTTTTTTATTGAGTGGCGCAACAGAGATCATGTACCAGGGCGAAAAATATTTCATCGTCCCACAAAGCGCGATATTAATGCTGGAAAGAGAAGAATATTAAGAGGAAAGCTGTTGGCTGAGAGCTGTTAGCTGCTGGCTTTTCTTTGTTGTAGCTTTCGGCGAGCGCATAGTTGTTTTTAATTTCTTGTTCTTTAAAGGCAGTTTTCAGTTCTCATAGCTCGTAGCTCACCTTCTCCTCAAGCGCTCATTGCCAGAGCGCCGGAGAAATGCTTTTGGACGCGGCCAACGAGGTCGTTGTAATCAAAAGGCTTTTGCATGAAATCATCGGCATTGGCAAAGGAGATCAGGTTTTGATTGCACTCTTCGCCCGACATCATGATTACGCGCACCTGATTGGTGTCCGGATCGTTCTTGAGGCGGTTGCAGAAACTGTAGCCATCCTGGTCGGAGAGGCAAACATCCATCAGGATAAGGACCGGTTTGTGAATCCTGATCTTCAGCGCTGCTTCCGGAATGGAAGAAGCCAGTACGGTATCATATCCCTGCCCCTTCAGGATGATCTGCACAATCTGCAGCAGGTCCCGGTTATCATCGAGGAGCATGATTTTTTGAGAAGAATACACGGTCTTGAATTTCCTCTCTCTATTCAAATACCTTTCCAAAAATTAAAAATGGGGTGAAATTAACGTGAATTAGCAGCCCAGTTCGGTGCAAACGGAAAATTTGTCGACGATTTCCCCCTGCCTGGCCCTGGGCTTTGAAGGCAAACCCAAGGAGATTTTACCCCGCCAAGGAGGGGCAAAGATTTGAAAGCGCAAAGGGAAATTAAAACGGTGATGCGGGCAAGCTGGTTTCCGATTGGTTTTTTCTCGAAGGTTCCGGTCACTTAATTCACTTCAAAACTTCTCTCTTTTCTTAACTCGCAACTCAAAGCTCACCGCTCAAAGCTTTCAAAGCAGTGACAACATCCCCTCCTCACTCACACTGATCTTTTTTTCCGACTGCATAAACTCGATCACTTTCCAGGCTTTTTCTTTTTTGACTGGTGCCATTTCACGCAGCAGCTGCGGAGCCGTCAGCGAATTTTTGGACAGATGAATTTTGATCAGACCTAAGATTTTTTCAAATTCTTCGGCTGACAAAGGCGTTGATTTTTTTTGAAGGCAATTGTCGCACACACCGCAATCCTTTGCATCGGCATCACCAAAGTAAAAGCCGATAAATGCACTGCGACAAATATTGGTGTTGATGTAGCTGGTCATCTTCTCCACTCTGCGGATGAAGGCTTCTTTTCTTTTTTGATAAGGAGCGAGGTTGAAACGAAGTTCTGTTGCCGGAACGCGGTTTTTCTGAAACACGATCTGTGGAGTTTCATTTTGCGGAGCGTAGCTGATGATGCCAAAGGAAGCAATGGCTTGCAATTGGCTCTTTATATCCGCTTCATCTTTTTTCAGAAGGCGCGACAAAACGATTTCCGAAACGAAAGCCGGAAAATCAAAGACCCCTTCGTAGGTGCGAAGTAAAGTTGTGAGCAGTTCTTCGTGTTCGGGATGACTTTTTTCAAATTCCTCGAGCAAAGTTTTTGAAGTGGTGAAGACCAGCGTGGAAGGAGAGAAATTTTTTTCATTGAAGTCCAGCCAGCCGTCCTGTTCCAGTGCTTTCAAAGAATATAAAGTTTCGTTGCTGCTCAATTTAAAATTGCGCACGAATTCTTCGAAGCGGAATGAAAAGCTTTTGTATTGACCTGAATATGCCGGTATCTGAAGATAATTGACGAGGCACTGATAAATATTTCTGATGGTTTCTATATCCGGGAAACGCTGTTCGTGCAAAGAAGAAAGTTCTTCGACGTCCTGGTCGTTGTACAGCAACACTGCATAGGCTTTAATTCCGTCGCGGCCTGCCCGTCCTGCTTCCTGATAATAATTCTCCAGGCATTCGGGAACATCTACATGCACTACCAATCGAACATCTGGTTTATCGATGCCCATCCCAAAAGCATTGGTGCAGGCCATCACCCTGATCTGGTTTTCGATCCAGGCTTTTTGTCTTTCATTTCTTTCTTCCGGCTTGAGTCCAGCATGATAATTCCCCGCAGAAATCCCGTGCATTTGCAGCAGCTGACTGATCTCGGAAGTGCGTTTCCTGCTTCTGCAGTATACGATAGCGCTACCTGGAACGCTTGAAATGATTTCTACCAGTCGTGAAAATTTTGCCGGAGATTTGAACACACTGTAAGAAAGATTGCTTCGTTCAAAGGAAGGGCGAAAAATATTTTTTTGTTTGAACAAAAGCTTTTCACAAATATCTTTTTGTACTTCCGGCGTAGCAGAAGCGGTGAGTGCCAGTACAGGTACTTCAGGCAATTCTTCGCGAAGAGCCGCAATGCGCAAATATGATGGCCTGAAATCATAACCCCACTGTGAAATGCAGTGTGCTTCATCCACGGCAATCAGGTTCACCTCGAAGCCAGGAAGATACTCTCGAAACAAGGATGTTTCCAGTCTTTCGGGAGAGAGGTAAAGAAATTTAAAATATTCGTGCGAAGCATTTTTGAGTGTTTGTACCACATCGGCTCTTTTCATTCCCGAATGAATGAGCAGGGCAGGAATATTTCTTTTTTTAAGTTGGTCTACCTGGTCTTTCATCAGGGCAATGAGCGGAGATATGACCAAACAGATTCCGGGAAGTATCAGTGCGGGTACCTGAAAGCAAATGGATTTTCCGCCGCCGGTAGGAAGAATAGCGAGCGTATCTTTTTTGAAAAGCACTGAATCAACAATCTCTTTTTGAAGTGGCCGAAAGGCGTCATAACCCCAATATTTTTTCAGTATCTCACCCGCTTCCGCCATGACACAATGTTAAAGAAAAGTCTTTAGAAGACAACCGTCAACCGTTGACCATTGACCGCCTTAAGAATTGTCAGTCCTCAGACGGCAGATGACTGGAACGTTTAGTTGGGGTTCTAATTTAGTTCGTCATTGCGAGCGGAGCGAAGCAATCTCATTACTGATTCACCTGAAAGTTTTGTTTGCGTAATGGAGTCTGCTTGTAGTTTACAAAATGCCCAGCCGAATAGAATTACCAAAAGCACAAGGGAGTGACACAACAGACGCTGAGGATAGAGCTGCAGCTGATTTAATTATTCTTCTAAAAAATTTATTGCTCTGTAATTCAGGAAAGCTACTAAAGAGAGACCTTTTCAATCACTCGTTAGTGAGGACGCAAACAAGAGCAAGGAAGGCTTGCTAAAGCAAATTGATTTGAGGTCCACAAAAGGTTTTGGTTTATTAAATGAATTATTTGCCAAGCTGCAAATCTCCATTCAACTTCTGTTGTGTCACTCCCTTCAACGTTTGGTAATTCTATTCAGCAGGGCGGCAAACTAAAAAAGAGCAGGCTCCATTACATAAACAAAACTTTCAGATGAACCAGTAAAGAGATTGCTTCGCTCCGCTCGCAATGACGTCCTTAGCTAAAAGCTGTTCTACTTGCCTTACAACTTTCTTCCAAATCTAAGTGGAGAGACAGCGGATGACAGAGGCAGTATTCTAAATAAATCAAAGCATTTCTAGTACAATTCTGTAAAATCCATATTGAATCCGTGTACTCCGTGATATGAGATTGCTTCGCTCCGCTCGCAATGAGGCAAAAGCTAAGAGCCGCGAGCCAAGAGCTTTGAGACGGATGTGGGAGCATGTGCGAAAAACGGCAATACTTTGAAGTAGAAAAAGAATAATCGAATTATTAAACATTATCCGCAAATAAACGACCCCATTCACTATTGACTATTGACTATTGATTATTCCATCTCCTCGAGTAATTGAAAACATTTTTCCGAAAGGGTTTTGATCAGTTCCGTGTCTTCCACGGTAACGAGGCGGAGCTCCACAAGAATTTCGGTTGCGGCGTCGATGATCACCAGTGCATTTTTTGCTTCACGGATGAAATACTTTCTCTTCTTTGGTTTTTGAAATGCGCCCTGTGCAATATTGATGTGCAGGTTGAGTGCTGCTGTGCGGATGTAGCGGGTGAAATTTGATTTCTCGTCTGCAGGAAGACCATGGGTCAGTTCATAACAGGCAACGGCCAGTTGTTTAGACAGGCCGTACACCTCAAGGGTTTTATAAGCAGGTTGTTCGGGCATGACGGATTAAAGACACAATGAATATAATTCAAAAATTCTCTTTTATTAAACTTTCTTCACAAATAATCGTACTGAATTGATGGCCAGCACCACATCGCTCAAACCCATGATCAGGGCACCATATGCAGGACCATAGTGGCCCAACAGACCCAGGGCAGCCACCGGAATGGCAATGATATTATAGGCAAAAGCCCAAAAAAGGTTTTGTTTGATGGTCAGATAGGTATGGCGGCCCAGTCCCAGGGCAAGCGGCAGCTTGTCCAATCCGCTGTTGACCAACACCACCTGGGCACTTTGCATAGCAAGTTGGGAGGCTTCACTCATCGAAATGCCAATGGTAGCTTTGGCGAGGGCAGGGGCGTCGTTGATGCCATCACCAACCATAACGGTCGGCGCCTTCAGATTTAATGCATCAATTTTTTGCAGTTTCTGCTCCGGATTTTGTTCGGCTATCACTTCATCTATTCCAAGATCGTCGGCAAGTTTTTTTGTTTTGCTGTAACGGTCGCCGCTCAATAATATGGTACGGATGTTTTTTGATTTTAAATAGCGGATCACTTCTTTGGACTCGGGTCTCAGTTCATCAGAAAGGTCGATCCAGCCGAGGAGCTGGTCGTTTCGAAGCAAATAAATATTGTGTTCTTTTTCCGGCTGCGCCGAAGCTTGGTCGGACAGATCTGCGGTTGCACCGTAAACAAGTTCATAGGAACCGAGCGCATATCGATTGCCCTGCATATCCGTAGCTACCACTCCTATTCCTTTTATCTCCTGTACTGTTTTCCAGCGGATATCGTTTTTCATTTTCCATTCGGAGACAATACTTTTTGCCAGAGGATGCGAAGAATATTTTTCGAGCGAATAAACGATCTTCCTGAATTCCTCTTCACTGATCTGATCCGACTTAAAATTGGAAATGCGGAATTTTCCCGTGGTCAATGTTCCGGTCTTGTCGAATACCACTTGTCGGATATCACGAAACAATTCGAGGCTTTTTGCATTTCGGAAAAGAATACCATTTCTTGCTCCTCTTCCGAGTCCGACGGCAATAGCAGCCGGAGTGGCCAATCCCATGGCGCAGGGACAGGCGATGACCAGCACTGCAATGCTGCGCAGGAGTGAAGGAGTCAATTCGTGAAGCACCATCCAGTTGATAGCAAGTGTTACCAAGGCGATGCACAATACCACAGGAACGAAGATGGCACTGATACGGTCGGCGAGTAGCTGCACGGGTGGTTTTTCTCCCTGTGCTTTTTTCACCAGGTTCAGGATCTGCGAGAGCACGGTATCATTTCCTGCCGCAGTGACCTGTGCCTTCAAGGTCCCTTCTTCTAGGATGGAACCTCCAATGATAAAATCTTTTTGTTTTTTAAATACGGGTATGCTTTCTCCTGTAAGCAGGGCTTCACTTACATGTGCTTCGCCCCAGAGGACCTTGCAGTCGGCCGGTACCTGTTCACCAGTGCGGATCAATAGCAGGTCGCCTGATTTTAGCTGGGTGCTTTCAATGGGGAAAATAATTTCCTTGTGATCTTCATCAAAGGCGATCATGTGGGCCATGATCTTTTGTGATTTGACGAGGGCCTTCAGTGCTTTTTGTGTGGACTGCACGGAGGCATCTTCCAGGTAATTGCCCAGGAATACGAGCGTAATAATGGTAGCCGTCGTTTCAAAAAAAATATATTCTGGTCCCAGCTGCATCAGTATTCCCGCTACACTATAGAGGAATGCAGAGAGGGCGCCAATGGTGATGAGCACATTCATATTCGGCACTCCATTCTGAATACTTTTCACGGCCGATCTGCCAAAGAAACGCATGCCTGTCGCAAACACTGGAAGAACAAGGAGCAATTGAAACCATGGATTCATTAGCCAATGAATGTCCATTCCCGGGATCATGTGTAGCAGCAACAATAACGTAAACGGAAGGCAGAAAAGAAAACGATGAAGGTTCGAAGAAAGAAATTTTCTTCTTTTTTGCTGGTCAATTTCTTCTGTGCTGTCCACTTTATAGCCAAGCGATTCGATGCCTTTTGCAAGTTGGGTAGTGGTGACAGGTTCAATGAGTTCAAAAGAAACGTCACCGTCAATAGGATTGACAGTAATATTTTTTGCGCCCTGTTTTTTTAGATATTGATTGATGGTGAGTGCACAATTGGCGCAGGTCATGCCTTCCACCTTCCATTGGATCTTTTCCATGCACCGGTATTGATTTGCAAAGTTAGCGAGACTGTGACGCCAGGGTTAATGTCGAAACATCTATCTTTTCAACTTTGTTGCAAAGGGAAGTTAAAATGGTGGGATCGTTCTATTCGTTTCCTATTGAACGAAATGTATGATTTATCAATATTGCTTCGTTCGAGATGAGAAGTTTTTAGTTAGAGCCCTTTCCTGACAGAGGTTTTTTTCAAGAAGGTTTTTAGTGGCCAGTCTATCCTTACTGACTCGGGTCAGCCCTGGGTCTCCGAATGGACCTCGAGGTTTTCCGAAGAGACAGTCTTTCATTACAGTCTTCAGCTCTTGTTAGCGTCCCTGGCAACGAGCAAATTTTAAAGAGATTTATTAGCAGCAGTCTTTCCTTGGCGGTTAGCTTTTTTTATTAGAGATTTCTTTATGGCAGTCCTTCCTCTCTGATTAGATATTTTGAAGAGAGTGTTTTTAAGGCGGTCATTTCTTAGAGGTTGATTTTTTTCTTTTTCCACTTTTGGCATTGCCCCAAAAGTGGAGCAAAAGCTCTAGGCAATCCGAATCCCGCACGTGCGGGAGGATTGCCGGCCGCGGCACAACGGTCACTCGAAGCGTGTCTCGGGATTTGGTTATACTAGGCAGTCTTGCTCCTTAGATCGAAGCTTACTATTGGTTTTAGTTGTTTTTAAGTTCTTAGTGCTTTTAGTCGAAGATGCTAAAGGCGCTGTGTTCCCCTATGGCAAGGAAGGAGAGTTCTTTAATTACAGTCCTGCGCGGAACAAGGCGCTGGAACATGCGTTAGGTTTGAAGAGGGCAGTAAGCAGGATCTATTCAGTAAAATAGTAGAGAAGTCATAAGCGGGTTTTGCTTAGATCTGAAGGAATTGCGAGAACCAGGACTGAGAACTATTGTAGGTATTAATATTGACATTAATCATTTATCAAAAAACCCATTTACTAAGGAACAGCGTTCCGGAAAATAAATTAAAAGACTTTCAAAACATCACCAGTATTTTACTCCATTATTCACTTTACTGCACTCTTCGAAATATAGGTGCTCGCTTCGCTTGCAAGGAGATTGCCGCGCTTCGCTCGCAATGACGCCTAAACTAAAATGCTCACTACGGGTTTAAACCCTGCCTCATAATTGGAGTGTATACTTACGCAAATACTTAATTAGTATGATCGAAACAGTAATGCATTTTTGATTTTGCGTGAGCTGCGAGCGCAGCGAGCGCCAGGTCTTAGACAGCGCTTGCATTAAAGGCAGCAATAAAAACC
>JBJMLU010000169.1:0-3844 GCA_045805145.1 Flavisolibacter sp.
AAGGCGCTGTGTTCCCCCGCCTTTGGCGGGGCTGGATCAAGCGTTAGGTTCGAAGAGGGCAGTAAGCCGAGTCAATGGAGTAAAATAGAAGAGAAGTCATAAGCGGGGTTTTGCTTACGTCTGAAGAAATTGCGGGGAACCAGGACTGAGGAATATTGTAGGTATTAATATTGACATTAATAATTTACCAAAATCCATTTTACTAAGGAACAGCGTCCGGAAAATAATTCAAAAGACTTTCAAAATCATCACAACTATTTTACTCCATTGATTCGCTTTACTGCACTCTTCGAAATACTGGTGCTCGCTTCGCTTGCAAGGAGATTGCCGCGCTGCGCTCGCAATGACGCCTAAACTACAATGCTTACTACGGGTTTCAACCTTACCTTATAATTGTAGCGTGTTACTTTATAATTTGAAGGTGTTACTTACGCAAATACTTAATTAGTATGATCGAAACAGCAAAGCATTTTCGATTAGGCGTCATTGCGAGCGCAGCGCGGCAATCTCCTTGGAAGCGAAGCGAGCACCAGGCCCCAACACCGCCTCGCAGTACACTCACAAGCAGTAAGGCGCTCCAAAACAATGAAACCAGCATCATTCATTAACATCATCGCAAAACTCACAAGACGGGTCCAGGCCCCCGAAGGCGGGGGAACACAGCGCATTCACGCTCTTCGAATGAAAGCCCTTCAACTATAAAACAGATCGATACATGTAGTGAACTTGGATCTAAGGAGAAAGACTGCCTAGCATAACATAACTCCGAGACGAGCTTCGAGTAACCGTTGTGCCGCGGCCGGCAATCCTCCCGCACCTGCGGGATTCGGATTGCCTAGACCTTTTGCTCCACTTTTGGGGCAATGCCAAAAGTGGAAAAAGAAAAAAGCAAAGCAAGTAAAGACTGACCGCCAAAAAAAAGTCTCTAACAAAAAAATAAAAGCAACATTAAAACTACTCTTTGGGGGGACGCCAACAAGAGCTGAAGACTGTAATGAAAGACTACCTCTCAGGAAAATCCCCAGGCCCCTTCGGAGACACCGGGCATTCAAGGCCAGTAAAGAATGACTGCCATTAGTAACTCTTAAAAAAAAATGCACCAGTAATAACTACATTAAAACAACTATCAGAAAATATATAATGAGTAAGACAAGACTGCCTTAAATAAATCCCTTCAAAATAACCAACAGGTAAGAAATGACTAGCCTAAAAAAACATCTGAAAAAAAATTTTCTTTAAGCGCCAGCGCCTTCGCGCCTTCCACCCCTTTGCATCTTCGCGTGAAACCACCCACCATGTGAAAGAAATCCAAATACCCTGTGGTTTTTCACTTGGCAAGACCCAAGCATTTACAAAACTTGCCATCGCGTTATGAAAAAACTTCTCTTCCTCTTCTTCCAACTCTTGTTGCACTTGCAGGTTTTCGCCTGGGGATTCTATGCACATCAAAAAATCAATTATTACGCAGTCTTTCTGCTTCCACCCCAAATGCTTGTTTTCTATAAAGCCCATATTGATTTTATTCATGATCATGCAGTTGATCCGGATAAAAGAAGATACATGGTAGCAGCAGAAGGGCCGAGGCATTATATCGATCTCGATTATTACGGAGCCTGGCCCTTCGATTCACTTCCCAGAAAATGGGAATCTGCTGTAGCCCGATATGGTGAGGACAGCCTTCGTGCGCATGGCATTGTTCCCTGGTGGATACAGATCATGTATCAAAGGCTGATCAAAGCATTCAGGGAAAAAGATGCAGGACTGATTCTCAAATTATCTGCTGAAATAGGCCATTACATTGCCGATGCGCATGTTCCTCTTCATGCCTGCAGCAACCACAATGGACAACTCACCAATCAGCAAGGAATCCATGCATTTTGGGAAAGTCGCGTACCCGAATTGCTTGCGGAAAAAGATTGGGATTTTTTGCTTGGAAAGGCTGGCTATCTTTCTCATCCTGCACAATACATCTGGCAAAGAGTGCTGGAAAGTGCAGCTGCTTCCGATACCGTATTGCAAAAAGAAAAACAACTCTCAGACCGTTATCCTGCCAATCAGAAATTCTCTTTTGAGCTCAGGAACGGAAAGCTCGTTCGTCAGTATTCCTCAGGTTTTACTTCACTGTATGATGGTCTGCTCGGTGGCATGGTGGAAAGAAGAATGCGGCTGTCCATTTATTCTGTAGCTTCTTTCTGGTACACTGCATGGGTAGAGGCGGGCCAGCCCGACCTGAGTACGCTTACATCGATTCATTATTCGGAGCAGGAACTGCAGGAATGGAATGAAATGGATCGTGCGTGGAGAGAAAAAGAAATGATGGGCAGAAAGGAAGAGGAATAAAGAGAAGCTGTTGGTTGTTGGTTGTTAGCTGTTGGCTGTTAGCTCCCCTGCTATCTCCGTACATTTGCAGGAGTCAATCATTTTACATGAATCCAACCATATCAGAAGATACAGCACGCACACAGGATGCACTGCAAGAAAAATCAGGACCTCATAATTTCGGAGCAGGACCTTCCATTCTGCCCAAAGAAGTTTTTGAAGAAGCCAGTCGCGCTCTGCTGAATTATAATGATTCCGGTCTTTCCATCCTGGAGATCGGACACCGCACCAAAACCTTCCAGTCTGTGATCGACGAAGCCAGGTCCACCCTGAAAGAATTGATGCAACTCGATGCTGAACATGAAGTATTGTTTTTACATGGAGGTGCCTCCACCCAGTTCTTCCAGGTTCCGATGAACCTGCTCGATCAAAATGCTACTGCTGCCTATACCGATACCGGCATCTGGGGTACCAAGGCTATTAAAGAAGCAAAACTCTTTGGCCATGTGGACATAGCCTGCAGTTCCAGGGAAGACAACTACCGTTTTCTGCCCAAAAAATTTGAAGTAGATCCATCGGTGTCTTATCTCCACCTTACATCCAACAATACCGTTTACGGAACGCAGTGGCAGGACCTCTCTGTTTTTTACAACAAGAATGTTTCGCTGGTTGCCGATATGAGCAGTGATATCCTGAGTCGCCAGATTGATTTCAATCGCTTTGACCTGATCTATGCAGGTGCACAGAAAAACATTGGTGCCGCCGGAGTGAATGTGGTGATCGTGAATAAAAGATGTCTGGGTAAAGTGTCGCGTCCATTGCCTACCATGATGGACTACCGCAATCATATTGAAGCCGGTTCTCTTCTCAATACGCCTCCAGTCTTTGCCATCTATATATGTATGCTCACTCTACGCTGGTTGAAAAATATCGGCGGAATTGGGGAAGCAGAGAAAAGAACCAATGCAAAGTCAAAACTATTTTATGATACCCTGGATGCCGTTCCTGTTTTTAAAGGAACAGTAGCCAGGGAAGACCGCAGCAAGGTAAATGCAGTATTCGTGATGGAACAGCCGGAACTGGAAAAAGAATTTCTGGCCCTTTGCGAGCGCGAAGGAATGATTGGAGTGAAAGGACACCGGACTACTGGAGGATTCCGCATCTCCATGTACAATGCACTTCCAATCGACAGCGTGAAAGCCATCACTGATTTGATGAAACATTTTGCTCAAAAGAAAGGATAGGGAGAGGATTTATAGCTGATAGCTGTTGGCTTTTTGTTTTTTGTTTTTTGTAGCCTTTGGCGCAAACAATGTTGGGCATAGGTTGATTCTTGTCGAAGGTTGTTTATTGGGTGGGAAGTGTTTTTGTGGATAGGTTTTTTTGGTGGGAGGTTTTTTGGATGAGTGGGTTTTATTTATTTTTTTATGAGGTGGTCTTTGGGGGCGAAGGTGATTTTTGTACTGAGTGATTTTTTGTTTCCATCTGAACTACAGGTTCCTTACTTGTTTTATAAGGCAGTCTC
>JBJMLU010000170.1:0-8993 GCA_045805145.1 Flavisolibacter sp.
GTGAAACCTATATAAAGTAGTGCCTTGGCTTCTGCTCCCAAAAAAAGTTGGAAGATTTCTCCACTGAAAAAATAAATAAAAAGTCCAGCAACCGTCGTGAAAGCAATCGGTGGTAAGCGCACACTTTCATCTTTTCTTCCCCTTGCTCCTAATAGTGAAATCACCAAAAGTCCGATAGAGATGACTTTGGAAAAAAAGAAGTGCTGGAATAAGCCGGTCCTGGCAACATTTTCCAACAGCCGGTCTGAGATAGAACTGGTCAGCTGCCACCGTTTAAAAAGAGCATAACAGTAAAAATAAAAATGTAATCCTAATACGACCAGGCTGCATATTCTGGTTAGGTCCAATATCTGGCGCAAACCCTGTTCGCTTTCACCTGTACCATTCATGGCTTTCTGTTTATCCTTTGGTCAAAAATTTATTTTCTTCTTTTTCTTCTTTTTTTTTCGCAGCTGAAATGGTATTGGTTCTGTGTGGCAGGTTGGTGAGACAAGCGGATCCATCGAACCAGGGACAATAAATTGTTTTTGCGTTTGTTCCTCAAAGAGAAATGACTGTGAGCGATGTGACTGCATTACCGTATTGTCATTGGCCCTTGCACCCTTCGGCTGTGTAGTTTGATTCTGCAGACGTTTTTGAATGGAATCTGCTGAAAGGTTGCGGTCCAAATCACTTCCATTAAACACACACTTATTTTCATTGTCCACAAAAGTGATCCCATATATTTTCCCTTCCCTGCTTCGACGCAGTACTGTGTACACCTTCTTTATTGACAATAAGTCAATCAACTCTTTCAGTACGCTTGGTTTTTGCATTAAGACATTTTCCACCTTGTGTCGCAAATCATTTCTTAACTTTTCGGATTTGACACTGTCTAGTTGAAATTTCTTTTCCAAATTCGAAAGTGTTGGCTGACTGGGAAGTGAACTCGCCTTGATCGGGACACCCACTTTTTCACCTCTTTCATCGAGCATTCGGTAGGCCAAACCCTTGTGCTGGTACATCCTGCTGGTTTGCTTTCCCCTGTCCGCCTGAATTTGGTACTGTGCAAGAATGGCATTGAACCCGGCAAGGGAACTGAAATGGTAGGTGCGCATCACATGTCCGACAACTGCTGCAATATGTTTTTTGGTTTCCGTTTTTCCATATGGAAGTTTTCGTAGCTCAAAAGCTTTGACTGTCATCTCAGAATACTTTCCCATCTTACCAGCACGGACAAGATGAAATTTTTCTTCCAATTCCGTACGTGCTTTTTCAGACGCATTTCTTCCTATGTTGTGAGTCGGAATCCTACTGCCATCTTCCCGAATCAGAGTGCTAACAATATGCAAGTGAGGATGGCCAGCATCGAAATGCTCGTAGACGAGGTAGGGTTGCCCACTAAATCCGATTTTTTCCATATAGCTGGACGCGATTTGTAGCAGCAGTGCTTTGGATAGTTTTTCAGACGGGTGGAAATTTAGTGATGCGTGCATTGTATTACTTAAGGCGCGTGTGTTAAGGGAATTTCTGTTTTCAAGGCCGCTGAGTTTATGAAGGAAGTTCATCTGCTCCAGCGCCCTTAAATAGCCATGACTGCCGATACATGTTGCCACTTCCTTTTGAACTTTTTTTTCATTATAGGTCAGGGTAGCCTTTACTCTTTTGGGGAAAGTTATTTTTGCAACCATAGCTCATAGAGTTGGGTGACCTTGGATTCAATCTCATTTACTTTTTGTACAAAAGCGTCACGTGAATCTTCGTACAGCAGGATCCAATTGCGGAATTCGGGAAGCCGTTCGAGTATGTGCAGTTTTTTAACCGCCTGGTTGTAGTTATTGCCGATGGCATGTAGCTCTTTTTTGAGCTCCAACATTTCACGCAGAAAATCATCTGCTGTGGCATTCCGATATTTAACGGTGACGGGGTGGCCGAGTGCCAGTTTTCGCAGATAGTCACTGATTGATCTTTCTGTTGTTTGTGATTTCAGTTTTACAAGGCCTTCATATTCTTTCCGGCTAAGCCGAAAGACCACCATTTTGTGACGCACTTCCTTTACACTGTTTTCCATCACTCACTTTTTCTTATCACACTATTTTCCAGTTATTGGCGGGCTTCCCTGCGAGTTCCGAGCAGGGGAGAGGATAACCCCAAACGTATAACGTTTGTACATCTGGCCGTGTCCACCCAACAGGACACTACCAGAATAAATAAAGTTAAGTCTACAGAGATACAGAATTCATAGGTGACTAAATTTTGGACAGGTTAAAACGTTTGGTTTCCTAAGCGAACGTTGTTCACATTTTGAGCTAAGCAGTCGTTATGATAACAAACAGAAAATTGGTTTAGCCGCTGCAGCTCTTCGTGAATGAGCCGTTTTACTTCCTCATCTTTTTTTAGAACACCTTTTTCTCGGCATCAAGATCCTTCATTGCAGCTGCAAGCTCCTGCCGTTGCCTGGAGGGTAATTTTTGTTTTTTGGTATGGGTGATCGCTTGAATATACCAATCATAGGCTCCGACAACTGAATCCTTTACTAAGTAACAAAGCCCGATATTGAACTCGAGGTAAGACAGACTGCTGTCTATAGTCAATGCTCTTTTGGAAAGCTCAATTGCAGGTTAAACTAAAATGAAAGGAAATCACGTGAAGGACAACTGTCGATAAATAAGCGGATAGGATAAGATCGAACAGGTCAAATTTTTTCCGTCACAATATTTAAAGACCGCTGATGGAACGCGCTCGAAAACCTGGTGCCCGATGCTACACGTTAGGTCATTATATCAGCATTTGTTCAGGATGTTTCAGGTTATTTCGGCTTACGCTTGGTAGTCGGAACGGAATATTCTTTTTCGGGGAAAAGGTCCCATTCCTGGCTCAGGGGTTTTAAACTGGAAATATCCATATCACGTATCGACACTTTGGCCATTGTAGGTAATGCCGAACCGTCGATGATACTAATGTTGTTGGCGTCCAAAACTTTTTTCAGTTTCTCCGCATCCGGAATGCCGGCACCTTTATAACGAAGGATGTAATTCATTGTTTCAGGGAAAGAGCATTCCCTTTCCTTCAAAGTTAGCTCCAAATCCCATGGATCGAATTTTCGTTGCAAGGAACTTTTGCATTTCATCTGTTCGTTGTTGGTTTCTGGGGAGGCCCAAAATAGCCGTTTGACCCGACAAAAGCCGCGCCGCCATCCCAACGGCGGCAGGGCACGCCATGCTGGTGCCATCCATGATTGCGTATAGATCGTTGGGAAATGTTGAAATAATTCCAACTCCTGGCGCCGTCAAATCTGTTTCAGGTCCGACATTACTAAAATCCGCGATAAAATTATTTGAATCTGTTCCAAAAGGTGCGCGCACGGTAGCGGTTTGTACCGTGCTGGCCGGAAAAGTTCCTTTACGACCCATTGCTGAAACAGCAATGGACAAACTGTATGAAGCAGGAAAATTCACCGCAGAACGATCATCATTGCCATTGGCAGCAAAACATAATATACCGGAAGCGTAGGCTTCTTTTATGGAACTCATGACGCCTTCGTCGCTCGCCGGTTCTCCAAGACTTAGATTGATCAGATCACACCCATCTGTCCGCGCCTTATCAACGGCTTTCATAATATCAAAATTGGAAGCATTGCCTCCTTTTGGAAAAACCCGGTAGCTGTAGATATCGATTCCAGCGGCGAGTCCGGTCAATCCTCCGAACGCACTAATGATCCCGGCTACATGGGTTCCATGTCCTTCGCCGTTATCCTTAAAATCCAAGGGATCTTCTCCCGAGATCACATTGGCGCCTCCTGATACTTGCAAATCACCGTGAGGACCTACCCCTGTATCAATAATTCCAACCCGGACTCCTTTTTCTACTTTGGGCCAATTACGAGTATCATAAAAATGCCGTAAGGAATCTGTAAACTTTAGATCAATTGATGTCAGCTTAATAGTGGGGGATGTAGAAAGATTAATATTCTTTTTAAAATACCCCCAAAAACTATGATCGGGGTACACATAGAGTTGCTCAATTTTTTTTTGAGTCAATTGAAAAATTGCTTTGCCTTTTGAATCAGTCTTTTTTTGATCACCTATTTTTTTGGCAAAATCTGTAAAAGCCACTACAGTCACGCCCTTTATCGGTTTATTATCACTATCGGTAATGGTGAGAGAAGTAGAAATACGGGCCTGCGATTTTTTGATCTTCAATCCAATTTCTTCTCGGATAAATTGAGTCCTTCGATAAAATACTTCAGGGATAATTCGAAGTCCGGGATATGAGAAACGAAAATCGGCAAGTTGTTCGGGTTGTAATTCTACCAGTTTGGCACCGTTTTCATGAATGGAATCGATAACTTTCATTTTGACGGGAGCTGGCCTCCGGCCTGCCGAAGCTACTTGCAGGCGGATTTGCGAACCACTCAAACCCACGACTTGAAGGCCCGTAAGGAATTCAGTGATCTTCGGATTTCCCTGTGGTGTCGTCTGCAAGGTGGTGGCAGGCAGTAAAATAAACCGGTTGGCTTTGGAAGATGAACGTGGCATACTTCATTTTTTTTGTTGAAGAAATAGTGGATCAAAACCAGCGTGTCAATGCTTTTCGTTTTGAAGTTGGAGCAGCCTCTCGCTTATTGCCCGAAGGCTGAACACCTCCAGGTGCAGACGGGTGATCATGGCCGACAATTTGATTGGCACCGGTAGCAGAAGCATAGATCAGAAAGCCATTGATAAAAGCAATGAGATAGGTAACCCCAGCAGATTGAACAGAATGTGCAGTGGTGGCGTCAGTTTCTCTTTGTGGCGCTTCACCAGCATGCATGGAAATATAAGCGCCGATAAAAGACACCAGAATCGAAATGACCAAGGCCAACCATTTTGGATTGAAATTAAAGGCGCTTTGGATGCCACTGCTGATAGCAAACACCACAAAAGTGGCGCCTGCAAGTGTACCGAGTGTGGACGGAGTAAAAAAGTCTTGCTGGATGATGGTCTCTAGTAAATGCATAAGGAAACATTTTATCAAATGCCGAAGGAAATTGTTGGTCAGTTTTCAACAAATCGATTTTGCTTATTTCGCTCTCACTACTTTAAAAGGGAATTATTATTGGAAATGAGGGTGTGTGAACTCAGATTTTCAACGGATCGTTTTATTTATTGTTTCCCCCACACACGTTTAGTCATGGATAGCCTAAGCTAATTGATTTATCCCTCATCTGAATACCGTATTTATCCGGTATTTCTGGCATTGATAAAAAACCGATATTCAATAAAAATCAATGGCGCGGTTCAACATGCTTCAACCGTTGCGCACCATTTGAAATTAAACAGTATACGTAGAAAGCCATTGATATGCAGGCTATCTCAATCATTCATCAAAATTTTTCAAAATGAAAAAAATATTGTCGCTCCTTGTCCTGATCTGCTTTTTCTTGCCTGTGTGCTTCTCTCAGAGTGGCAATCAGAAGCCCAAGATAAAATTCCTTGCAGGCGCGAAACCCGGGAACTATAATTTTGAGGCGGGTAATGGAAAAACCTATCCCATCACCATAGAAAAAGGTGAAGTGGAAAATGAGGTATCCACGGAAGCCGCGAATCCTCCCTGTAGTGGAGAGAACTTTGATGGCAGCGACCGAAAAAAAGCGAAGTTATCTTTTTCGACTGCAGCACAACAGACCTACGCAACTTTGTCTGACCTATTGCAAACACTGCCTGCGGATAATGTAATGGGTAATCATAACCCGGCTATTTCAACAGGCCCGAATTCCGCTCGTGTCCAGGAAGAACAACGCAATGTGTATGTGAAAAAGGCCTGGATTTACACGTTTAGCAGGGAAGGGGATGAAGACTTTCACACCATTATTGGGACGACCGCTACGCCAACTGCGTCGACTACTTATTTTAATATTGAAGTGAGTGGACTACCGGCAGCGAATGCCAGCAGCAGTTCAAAAATAAAATCGGCAAGGGCTGCTTTTAAGAAGTTCTTTAATTTGACAGGCAGCTGTAGCGGAGGATATGTGGCAGTGATGCAACAGCCGATTGAGATTGAGTTTAAAGGTTCACTTTTTTTTGACCAACTGCATTTCGCTGGCCATGCGTCCATTGGTCATGGAGTGGCAAAACCGAAGACGTATTGGGAAGTCCATCCTGTATCATTCATTTCTTTTCATTGACCCTTCTATGTTGTTTCTGTTTGGCTCATTTGTCAGGACGCATGAGATGTCCAGACAAGCCAAAGAGAAATTACCAGATTGCAAATGGCAAATAACCTATTTGAAGAACTGCCGCTTAAAAATTAATCTACATCCCCAAAAGCTTTTATTTCTTGATATATGGTCGCTGAGGTTGATGTGGTATGCATTTATTTAATCTTATTCCGGTATTGTGAGTTTCCGCTCGTATCTCAAGCCCCTAAATTTTAGGATGAAATTATCATTCGAACAGTAATAGCCAATCAACTATCCTATTTGTTGCTTCAGCTTCAGACTGTCTTCGCGTTGCACTCGACAGAAATTGCCCCTGCTCATTTGCCTGTTACTTTGTGCTGTCACTTTTGTATTCGGCTCTGTCCCTTACTGCCAATGCGTAAGATGGGTCTTACGCAGCAGAGCATCCGAATTAATTTATCACCCAAGTGATCAACCACAGTAAATAAAATTTGGGCATACATGTATGATCTATGACAACACAGTTATCAATTGAATAAGCAACCGAAAATATTTTTTGTTTGCCTTAGATGAAAAAGGATGGTGGGCTTTGGGTAGACAATCAATACAGCAAGTGTTTTAATTTAGTGCAAGCTAAGAAGCCATCAAATCTTTATCAAAGGCCACAAAGTTTTTCCTGGTTCAATATGAATGTTTAGTCTTCTACTGTATAAATACCGTATTAGAAGGCCAGTAACTGCTTCTAGTTTTGTATCTCGGTTAATGTTGCCCCGTTGTACTTATGAAAAACACATCCATTTTCATTGTGGAAGATCATCAATTGCTTCGGGAAACCTGGAACCTAATCATTAATGCTGAGCCAGGTTTTGCGGTAGTAGGCCATGCGGCCACGGGAGAGGAGGCGTTAAAAATGGCCGATTTGCTCCGTCCTGATATTATTATGATGGATATAAACCTTCCTGGCCTCAGTGGCATTGACACAACCAAGTTGATCTTAAAAAAATTGCCTTCTACCCGAATTGTTGCCGTTTCATTTTTAAATAATTTAAGTTATGTGCGTGCTATGCTTAAAGCAGGTGCATCAGGATATTTAACCAAAAACGCGTCGACACGAGAACTCATCAAAGCGTTTGAGGAAATCTTAGAGGGCAAACATTATGTCTCTTCGGAAATTAAGGAAATGCTCTCAAATGAGCTTATGGACCCCGAAGCAAAAGAAAAACAGCTTTCATTCAGGGAAATGGAAGTGATTGCCCTTCTGAAAAAGGGTCATTCCTCCAAAGAGATTGCTGGGCAGCTGTTCCTGTCCGTAAAAACAGTAGAAGTGCACCGGTCTAATATTCTCCGCAAACTGGGATTGAAAAATACTGCTGCGCTCGTAGACTATATCCATCGAAGGATGCCTTGATGCTCAGACACTGACATGATAACTCACAAACCCTTGCAGGTCTTTATGACGATTACTTTTCATTGGTAAATATCTTCTTAGCAGCTACTTCTTTTTTTGAGTCTTAGTTTAAAAAATGCCACTACAAGTCCGGGTAGCCTATACTGTATAAATACAGTTGTTCCCATATCTCTGCTGCACCATCTTCGTACAAATTCGATCCTATGGCTTTTTACAAACATGGCAGTTATCTTGGTCAGCAGTTTGACGCCAGTTTTGATCAGACCTTTCATCCAGAGGCGGAAACGCCTTACTCGGGAATTTACCGCTGTGAAGGCTGTGGACATGAGATTGCAGCGGTCAGAGCACACCGTTTGCCGCCACAAAATCATCATCAGCATACCATCTACGACGGGAGTGTCCGGTGGAAATTGATTGTAAAGGCATCACATCTATAGCCATCATATATGTCAGGGCGGAAACACGTTAAGCCTTGCCCAGATGGTCGGACTTTAACTCAAAGGGTTACCTTGAACAGACCCTCTCTAAAGTCCTAGCGCCACGCTGTAATATTTTCTAACCAATTTCTTGAAAATTGACCAATTCCACAAGCCTAAGTCCGTAAGTGGCTTCGACTGGTAGAATTTGAGAAGTAGCTAAAGCGCCGTCATATTTCGAAACAAGTAAAGTCAAAACCAAGAACCTTTCAAATTTTGTCATTATTCATAGTGATAGCGTCCTATGCTAGTAGGTTGAGCAGTTCGATTCTCCGTTGAGGCTACCTTTTTGGTCAACAGCGAAAAAGTAAACACATGTGATGATACCAATTGTTGGTAGAAGCGATTGAGATACAGGTTTAATAGCCTTTCTACTTTTCCTTGCCCCGGTCTGATTGAACAAACCAAAAATTGTATCCAGGCATGGCAAAGTCTTTGCTCCAGTTATTTGGCAGGATAATAACTGTGGACTTTAGCGTCCAACGAAACTCAAAATAAATGGCCAAAAAAATAAAGGTGCTCATTGTTGAAGACAACGACGGTGAGCGTTTCTTCATGAAGGAAGGATTTTTAAAAGTCATCTCTATGAAATAGTAGGCGAAGCTGACAATGGAAAAGAGATGCTGGAACTATTCAAAAAACCATCGTTTCCCTGGCCAGATATTATTTTATCCGATTTAAATATGCCGGGAAGAAACGGCTACGAGGTAATTATTGACATAAAGACGAATAGCTCCTTATCGCATATTCCTATTATTATTCTCACGACTGCATCATCAGTCCCTTTTGCAGTACGCTGTAAAAAACTGGGTGCATGCGCTTATTTTACCAAGCCGGATACATTTTTGGAGTACAAGGAATTTGCGGAAAAAATTTACGGTGATGTGAGAGAATGTTTGAGTAAGGACAAGTTGGACTATAGTGACACGGAAAAATTAAAGAAAAGCGTTCACAACGTATGGAAAGCTTA
>JBJMLU010000171.1:0-42656 GCA_045805145.1 Flavisolibacter sp.
TACATGAGTCTTACCATTTTTTCCCAGTGCAATAAATCTTTGCTCCTGGCCAGCCAGGTTTCATAACCACGACCATCAAATCGCAGATAGGTCATGTACCAGGAATTTCCTTTTTTGAAAACGGTAGGGCAATCTATTTTTTGAGAATCACTTTCTGCAACGACTACCAAACCAAATTTATAAGGAGTTTTTATTTCTTCGTACACCTGCTGCATTGTTTGCTGAGATACTTGTCTGGACTTCGTTTGCGAAAATCCATAGGAGATCTGCAACGCAAGAATAAAGAGTAGACTAAATTTTGGCTTCATCCATTATTCTTTTACCAGGAATAAATAGTGTCCTGAACCGACTCTTAACTTCACCCGTCCATCTTCCCACCCGAGCATTTTTATTTCCTTGCTTTGTTCAATGGGCAGATTTCCCTCCATAATTTTTGATAATGCAGTAGCTGGTAAACTCACCACAGCAGCGGTATTAGCAGGAAGCTCAATTTTTATTTGAAGTGAATTGTTTTGCTTTCTCCATTCAGTTGAGATAGTACCATAGACTGATTGAAAACTTGCTTCTGCTTCATTTACGTCACCGACAATTTCAGGTTTTATCCTAATCTCTTTATAGGCAACAGAATTTTCTGTCTGATCGATTCCTCCGATACCACGAAACAACCATTCCATCAGGTGTCCCAACATAAAATGATTATTGGAATTCGTTGGCAATGCCGACCATGATTCCGTTAACGCAGTGGCTCCTTTAGCCAGTTGGTATCCATATCCCGGCACGTCGGTACGACTATTCATATCGTAGATCACATCATCCCGATCTGCATCATGCAAAACACATAAAAGATACCGATAGCCGATATCTCCGGCTGTTAAACTATTGTTGCGGCTGCGAATATCTTTTACAATATTATCCATCACCATGCTTTTGAATTTCGGATCTACCAAATTCATGTATACGGCCATGGCGTTGGCAGTTTGACTGCCGCTGGCATATTGTTTTAATTCTGTGTTGAAAAATTTATCGTTGAATGCTTCTCTTACTTTCCCGGAGAGTTGCTTAAAATGCCTTGCATCCACATTTTTATTCAGGAGAGTGGCTATTTTGTTCAGAATATTCAGGTCATAATAAAAGATGGCAGTGGCCGTAACACCCATTGGCGTTAGCTGCGAAACCCCGGCCGGATTGGGGCCCAGATCATACCAATCGCCCAGGCCCTGAGTTAATATATATCCCTTTGCTTTGGATTGCAGGTAGACAATATATTTCTTCATGGCTTCATAACTGCTCTGTAAGGTTTCTTTATCTCCATACCATGTATACAAATACCAGGGAACAATTATGATGCTGCTGCCCCATTCCGGAGAATCACGGAACATGCCATTGCCCCAATCAAACTTTACATATTCAGGGACAATTTCAGGAACCAAACCTTTATTGGTTTGAGAATAGATCATATCCTCCACCTGCTTTCGATATAGGTTCCGGACATTATAATTAAAGCATACGGAATTGTTCATCAGATGCGCCTGTTCCAGCCAACCAAGTTTTTCGCGGTGCGGACAGTCTGTAAACAAACTCACCATATTGCTTTTTATGGCCCAATCAATCAGCGAATATGTTTTATTAAATAACTCATTCGAACAACTGAAGCTTCCGATCTTCTCTGCAGCATTCCGTGTATGCAAGGCGCTTACTTCAATCAATACAGGCCTGTTCTTTGAATTCTTTGGCGCTATAACAATTTGCATATATCGAAATCCATAATAAGAAAAACAAGGCTGCCAGTTTTCAACCCCCTCTCCTTTTAAAATGTATTCGAAATAATAGGGATAACCGGTTGGTCTTTGATTGATCCTTCCATCCCGTTTCAATAATTCGGAAGGATAGATCCTGATGGTGTCTCCACTTCTTCCCTGCAATTTTATCCGGGCAATACCTGATGCATTTTGTCCAAAGTCGTATATCAAACTATCTTCACTTAGCTTATTAATCAGCCGGCCTGTGAAAGTGTCCATGATCTTCACCGGATCCGCCATCTGTGAATTGAGCCCGGGGGGACCTTCTACCATCACGGCCTTCTTCCATTTTGTGTCGTCAAATCCGGAGCTGTTCCAGTTTGCCTGTTCCCGTGTTGCATCATAATCTTCACCACCATAAATACTGGAGAATGTAATTGGCCCAGGAGAAGTTTTCCATGAACCGTCACTTACGATATTTTCAACCAGTCCATCTTTATATTCAATAGCAAGACGAAAGATCATTTTGGGAAATCCAAAACCCGTCCTTAGTTTTCGATAGCGCCCTGCCACGGGCGGAATATAATAGAAGCCGTTTCCCAACATCACACCGACCGCATTATTACCGGGAATCAAATTATCCGTCACATCGAAAGAAACATACAAGGCCTGCTTATCGTATTTCGTCCATCCGGGATCCAAAAAATGATCACCGATCTTTTTTCCATTCATGCTCAACTCAAACTGGCCAAGGCCACAGAGGTAGAGGATTGCTTTCTTTACCTCCGTCTTTACCATAAATGTTTTGCGCAGCAAGGGCAACACATTCCCACCCCTGAATTTATCTTTTTTAGTATCGGAAGGCAAAATATCAATCAGGCTGTCGGGGATTTTTTCATAGGCAATCCAACGGGCATTTTCCCAATCTGATTTTTGCAATAAGCCCATTTGCCAGTGGGCAATCTCACTCCACGGTGATGACTGGTTTTTATTATCCCAGACCATCACTTTCCAGAAATATGTTTTTACGGAAGACAGTTTCCTTCCCTTGTATTTTACCTGAACGCATTGGTCTGAAGAGATTTTTTTTGAGTCCCAGATATTGACCTTATCCTTTGCGAGCATTGCCGAATCGTCGGCAATTAAAATCCGGTAAGCAGTTTGCAGAACATTCCTTTGATCACTCTTAATTTGCCAGCCCAATACCGGCGAAGTTCGATCAACCCCAAGAGGATTGTTTTTGTTTTCACATGAAAGATGAACAACCGAAAGCCCCTGTGAAAAAGAACATAGTGAGAAAACCAGCAATGGAAAAAGAATATATTTTTTTGTCATCTTGCTAATTCAATTCAACAGTTGCTTTAATAACACCTGTTTCCGGTTTCAGCCAGGAGGGAAATTGATCTTTCACTTCATCAAATTGCACCCGGTGCGTAATGTAATTGGTGGGCTTCACCATTCCCTTTTT
This sequence comes from Flavisolibacter sp., assembly GCA_045805145.1. Taxonomy (GTDB): domain Bacteria; phylum Bacteroidota; class Bacteroidia; order Chitinophagales; family Chitinophagaceae; genus Flavisolibacter. Next base: position 3,208 of record JBJMLU010000171.1, read on the forward strand.
CATACATGCAATCACGTGTTCAAAATCCTGTCTGGTAGCATTTCTGCTGCTCATTAAGGTTCCTTCCCTTTTATGAAATTCAGGATGACTGAAACAAACCTCTGCTTTTTGCAAGCCTACCAGCACATATCTTGCTCCGTGTGCCATATATTGAAACGAGTTGTTGATCGCATTTAAATTACCGGTGGCATCAATAACAACTGTAGGCATATCTCCCTCGGTCAGCTCTTTTAGAAACTGCATGGAATTATTCTCAACCGGGTTAACCGTTGCCTGAACACCGAGTTTTTCCTTACAAAATTCAAGGCGCTTGTTGTTGATGTCCATTACAATTACTTTTCCGCCTGCGATTCTTGCAAATTCAGCTATCCCCAAACCAATGGGTCCGGCTCCGACAACCAACACAAATTCGTTCGGCCTTACACCTGCCCTTCTAACGCCATGCGCACCGATGGCCAAAGGCTCTACCAGACTTAGTTCATCAAAGTCCAGGCCTTCGCCATGAAGAAGGGAGTATGATGGAACAGACAGGTACTCGGCAAACCCTCCATGAACATGCACGCCACATACTTTTATATGGGTGCAGCAATTGGGAAGTCCGGAACGGCAGGCTATGCAGGTGCCACAATTGAAATAAGGAATAAAGGAAACCTTTTCCCCCACCGTGAATCCACTGGCTTCATCCCATTCAACCAGCTCGCCTGCAAGTTCATGTCCCAGTATTCTCGGGTATTCAAAAAAAGGCTGCGTTCCTTCGAAAGCATGAAGATCCGTACCGCAAATGCCGATACGTTTTATTTTGATAATCGCCTGTCCTTTTTGAAGCCTGGGCTTTTCTCTTTCCTCATAATTGAATTCACCCGGCTTCGTGCAAACTAAAGTCTTCATGTCTGATTTTTTTACTGCACATCCAAAGAATTTATACTTACACCCTCTGCGTCATTAGATGAGAGTCTCAGTTTATAATTACCGGCATTGATCATGGTGCCGGTATTGGTATCAATGTAATTCCATTTTCCCTGTTTGGTAGGAGCAAAAAATACTTCTTCTTCCTTCATTTCGGTTCCATCAGCAGCAACCAATTGCAATCTTCCTTTTACTGTTTCAGCTTTGGGGTTGTTGTACGAAATGGTTAAGGAATACCTATCACCAACACCCACGGAAAAATTCCATTCCAGCACGTTATCAGGAGAAGGTTTTTGAAAAATGATCCGCCCCTTGCCTTCCACCTGAACTTTTACGATCCCTGCGCCCTGAACCCTTGCATCAATAGCCTTATAACTGGAAACCGTTTTTAAATCATAGGCTGGTTCCATATCACTTGCCGGTTGCGCCATGATTAAATACAAATCTTTATGACCAGTTGCTGCAGTAAACTTTAGTTCCTGACCTTTCTGAAATCTTTTTTTATATACTCTGTATGTATGGCCTTCATCATTGAGAACAATACTGTTTGTAGTAGTGAAATCATGAATCCAGGAGGTATTACCCGCAACCGAATCTACTCCGATATAGACATCAGCCTCCCGGGTTAATTCAATGCCAGGTATTTCTACAGAACCTGAGGCTGTCGAAGTTTTCAACCATTCAGCTCCGAATAATTCGGGTGGCAATGAACTAAGGCTTGTTTTTCTATCCGAAAACTGTTGGTCCCCCAGGTCAAGCCAGTCTTCTATCGACCAGTTATGATCCGGAACGCCTTTGAATTTTAGTATCGGTTGCGGCGAAGCTGCAGGCTGTATCAATTGATTCGCTGACGCAATGGCGATGGCGGAGATGAGGGCCTGTCCTGCGGCAACGTTTGGAAATGAAATGACCAGCTGTCCTCCCCTGATCTTTGCTTTTACTATTTTTTTCAACGCGCCATCGTGGCCGGCTTCTTTCCAGATGTCAAGATTCCAAATCACCGTTTTATTATTTATGGCTACATCAAACAATCTCCATCCGGTACAATTTATGCCTCCTCCTGTTCCCAGCCAGGGCTCCGCAAAATAGAGTTCTACCAGGTAATCACCATCTGGTACCGGAAAGTAATATTGTAACTTTTCCCGGCCATAGCGAAAACTTTGAAATAGTTTCCAGTCCCTGGTGCCTTTTATAGGATCAAACGTTCTTTGCTGGCTTGCGAAAAAGGACGGTATGCCCGCAAAATCATTTGCCCATGAAACCGATCCCCAGGTTTTGTTGTTCATTCTCTCCCGGTCGGCCAACCAGGTATTGCCATTTTCATCCACAAAATTTCCTCCACCGCAATTCACTCTATATAAATACTTGTAGCCGGGTTGGGGCTTTGTAAGGGGTTGTGCATTTTTAAAAAATTTATTAAACTGCGGGGACTGCGGCAAATGATTTAATACGATACAATCTCTTGCTTTTTCTTTTCCGTTCACATAACCAACAGCATACAGAACGTTGTATCGGATAGTTACATCGTCCCATTGAAAATGGGTTCCAATTCCCGAGCGTTTTCTTTTCCCCAGTGAAAGCGTGTGAACATCGTTGAACAATTCCACTTCATCGCAGTTGGAATAGACAACAATATTATTTTTCTTGCCTGTGACAGTCCATCGATCCGGCCAGGTATGCGAGGCGATGTATACCATGGGCTCAGTAGATTTCGGCGCAAAGTTGGAGCGATACAGGTAATAAACATCAAGGGGCTCGCCCCAGGGCGTAAGTAATCCTTTATAATTAACGGGACCCACACGATCCAATTCGCGGTAACCTTCACCGGCCTGCACTCTTCCCGGATTGTCGTGTGAAGAAAACAGCCACATGAATTGTCCTGCCGAATTATCTTTTGAGGTTTCAGCCAGACGCAGTTTTGTTTCCATGAGCTGCGTCATTCTTTCTTCACTGTATACAGTGCTTTTGTAAGAATGGTCTTCGGAATGCAAACCCATGGTTCTCCAGGCACCATACTCTCCAACCAATACCTGTTTTTTGATATCAATTGCGTAGGTATTCGGGTCACCGCCGTAGGTACCTGTCCAGTTTTGCGGCACATCCCAATCAGTTCCCGAGCCTCCATTGCAAGTTGTAACAAGACGCTGTGAAGATGCCGTTGGATCCAGCTCTCTTATCATTTGGGTACATTCCCGGGCAAAGTCCTCAGGCAATTTGCTTTCATTTTGCAAACCCCATAATACCAGTGAAGGACTGTTGCGGCGTTCCTTCACCCAGTCCTTCAACAGGGTTTTGAAATTCTTTCTGAATTCCGGTGTGTCGTACCAGATATGTGCATCCATTTGCGTCCACCAAAGAAGTCCAAGACTATCCCAATATTTTTGATAACGGAGATTATGCGGTTGATGCGCATCGCGAAAAGCATTGAAACCGGCAGCCCTTATCTGCATGATCCTTGATTTGATCTCTTCATCTGAAAAAGCATGGCTATCCCCCAAAAGATGTTCATATTCGGCGATACCGTTTATGAAAACCGGCTTTCCATTTAATAAAAACTGTTTGGAGTTTTTGCCCACCGGCCAACTGATCCAGCGGATGCCATAAGGAGTTTTGATGCGATCAATCAGCTTACCATTTTCAACAATTTCTGTCACCAGAGTATAGAGATAAGGATCATCCAGAGACCAGAGCTTTGCATCTTTGATTGCAGGCGGCTTCTGTTTTATGATAAATGCTTGAGAAGCCGATAATTTTTTTGCGGTAGAAGATGCGAACACAACCCTTCCACTTCTGTCCAGTAATGTGTTAACGACCGAAATGTTTTGCGACTGGTTACTGTAATTTTTGATTTCCGTTTCAATATAGAGCTGCGCAGAATTTTTTGTGACCGTTGTATCATTCCAGACATGCACTCCAAAGGGTTCAACTCTTACTTCATTAGTGACCATCAGATGAACGGGACGGAAGATGCCCATGGGCTGAGAGCCTTCCGAAAATCCTCTTTCATCAGAGCAACCGCCGCAAACCCAGGGAAGATCCTGAATATTTGCAGGATGATCGGCCCGGACTGCTAAAACATTTTGCTTGTTGAATTGAATGGCCTCCGTTACATCGAGCGTAAATGTTGTTCTTCCGCCGGCATGATAACCTACTTTCTTTCCATTGAGCCACACCGTTGCATATGAGCCAACACCTTCAAAAAAAAGAAAGATATGTTTGCCTTTCCCCTGCGACTGAATCCGGAAATATTTTACATAGTACGCATAGCCATGTCTGTTCCCGTGACGTAACCTTCGATAGCTGTTGTATGCATCCCAGTTATGAGGCACGTCCACCCGTTTCCAAATATCTTTCTTATCAATAGCCTTGCTTCCAAAAGCTTCGTAACCTGATTGCAGTGTATCTGATGCTCTCGTGTACCATTCTTTGTCTAAGGACACATCTACCCTTTGTGCGTGAAGAGCATTCATGCACAAATTCAAAAAAATACAGAGTAATAGTTTTTCCAGAAGACTACGATGCAAGAGACGCCTAACAAATACACGGGTCTCTGTCCTGTTGAAAATATATTTCCGGAACAATTTCATTTACAATAAATGCAGGTCGCCATTAAGCTGGTAAGTTTTTCCTTTTTCTGTCTTAAATGAAAACACCCGCCCCTTGTAGCGAAGCAGGCAATCATTTCCTGTGAGGGATGTCACTTCCACTGTTTGCAGATTTCCATCTTTCCATCTCAGATTCAGTTGAAACCCGCCCCTGGCACAAATGCCTTTCACATCTCCATTGGGCAATGCAGAAGGCAAGGCAGGCAATAGATCAATATATTTCGTGTGGCTTTGCACAATCATTTCGCCAATTCCCGCAGCACCACCAAAATTTCCATCAATCTGGAAGGGCGGATGCGCATCAAACAAATTGTGATAAGAGCCTTCACCGAATTTTTCTGCGGGACTCAATAACATTTGCACCAGTTTAAAGGCATGATCTCCTTCTTTGAATCGCGCCCACAAATTCAGCTTCCAGGCGAGGCTCCAACCCGTGGCGGCATCGCCCCGGTAGATCAAGGATTGTCGGGCCGCCTTCATGAAATCACTGGTTTCATCCCAATTAATTTCATTGCCAGGATATACCGCCCACAAATGTGATACGTGTCGATGCTTGTTAGATGTATCATCAACATCCTGCAGCCATTCCTGCAATTGTCCATACCTGCCTGTCTGGTTAGGAGCCATCAGGGAAAGTTTTTTCTGGAGCGTATCTCTGAAACTTTTATCCAGATTCAATATTTCACCTGCTTTGATCACTGCTCTGAACAATGAACGGATGATCTCATGATCCATACTCGGTCCCATTACCAATCCGCCCTGCTCCGGGGAATTGGATGGACCACTGATCAACCAGCCCGTTTTTGGATCCTTAATCAAATAACTATTATAGAACAAAGCCGATTGTTTCATGATGGGATAGGCTTTGTTCTTTAAGAAAACCTTGTCCTGCGTAAACAGAAAATGCTCCCAGAGATGGTGGCTTAACCATCCGCTGCCGCCTACCCAGATACCGTGGTTCGACGCATTGATCGGTGCCGTTCCCCTCCATAGATCCGTGTTGTGATGAAGCACCCAGCCCGGTGCATGGTAATATTCCCAGGCTGTTTCTTTACCCGACTGCGACAACTCCTCGATCATATGGAACAAAGGTTGCTGCATCGGTGAAAGATTCAACAATTCAGCAGGCCAGTAATTCATTTCGAGATTAATATTGGTGGTGTACTTGCTGCCCCAGGGAGGAGTAAGCAGCTCGTTCCAAATACCCTGCAAGTTGGCCGGCCTGGTTCCTGGCCTTGAGGAAGAGATCAGCAAATATCTTCCATACTGCATGTATAAAGCAACCAGGGAAGGATCGGAAGAGGAAGCAAATTTTTCAATCCTCTCATCAGTTGGCAGATTATTCTTGTCGCTGTTACCAAAATCAACGGAGAATGTGTTGAAATATTTTTGGTATTCGTTGATGGCAGCCGATCTGATTTGATCGAATGATTTTCCATTTATGCTTTGTAGCGACTTCTTACAAATAGAAACCGGGTCGGCAGAAACATCTTTATAATTCTTATAGTTGGTGGCAGCCGTGAGATAGAGCGTCACTTCATCGGCATTGCTTACATCAATCTGATTATTGTGAATGACTGCTTTTCCATTTTTGTTCTGTATTCGTAAATAACTCTCCCCCCTCAATGCACCGTTTTTTATTTTGAGAGAAAGCCCTAAAGTTTTGTCGTCGATTTTTTGAGTTGAAGAATATTTATGGGGGCTGTTCAGCATACATTCAAAACTGATACTACCGGGTGTCGTAGCCGTAAGATGTATGGCAATTAGCTGGTGTGGCTGACTGGCAAAATATTCTCGCGTATACGTGACGCCATTTATGGAAAAACTCGTTTTAGCAACTGCATTATTAATATCCAGTTCTCTTTTGTAATCCGTAACATCACCTGTGTTTTTGAAATCTAACCACAGATCACCGAAAGGTTGGTAATCGGCCTGATAGTGAGAAGTTGCAGGTGGCTCCTCGTCCTGAATGAAGTATTTCCATTTACCTGCCAGCGAGATTTTTTCATTTTCTCTTCCCTTCGGAAAAACGCCTATATGCCTGGATGTGTCCTTATATCCGCCAATCCCTCCTTTGTCAAAATAATTCAGGACCTGGATGGCAATTGTATTTTTTCCCGCAACCAAAACCTCTTTTGGAATTGTGTATTTTCTTGGCTCGGTACTTTCCATGGAGCCTACCAATTTTCCATTGACATAAGTAAAATCCTCGTCGCGAATGCGGTTAAGATCCAGAATCAGGTCTTCACCTTTCCAGTTTGCCGGCAAATAGAAGATTGTTCTCAGCCACACTGCTCCATCCAATCCTTCGAAACCCACTGCTTCCCATCCGTCGTAAGATGGCACTTTCATTTCCTTCCACTTGCTATCATCGTAATTAAAAGCAGCATAAGCCAGGTTTTTTTCTGCCCTTGCTTTTTTAAACCAGACCTGTTTATCGCCCTCATTGGATTTTAATCCCATAAACTGTTCTTCCGCCAATTGTTCCGCCTCTTTTTGTTTTCCTTCAAAAAGCAAATGCCTGATTTGTGGTAAATAGGCATAAGCTCCTTTGCGGTTATAATCTCTTGGACCACCCGTCCACAGGGTTTCTTCGTTAAATTGAATACGATCGGTATCCACTCCGCCAAATATCATGGCGCCCAGCCGGCCATTGCCAATTGGCAAAGCATCCGTCCATTTTGCGGAAGGTCTGTTGTACCAGAGTTTTAATGACTGAGAGAAAAGACTGCTGCCAGATATCGATAGAAAAAAGACAAAACATGAAAGTTTTATAAACATCTTTTTGACCATAGCTATTCTATTTTAAGCCCACCCCGATCCTGCCATTTGTATTTGACCTATCAATTGGAACAGGCCCTTGTACGATGATTCCTCAAAACCCCTAATCAATCAACCCTCCAGGAAATACCTGGAAATCCTGGTGGTCCGGCGAACCTGGTGAAACCTTCCATTTAGTCAACTGCAATAGCTTCTGCAACATCTTCCTCTTTTACCAAAGGCTTTTGCGCATAAAGGAAATTGTTGTTCTTCAGAACCAGATTTTTTGTTTTGCTTCCGCTTACATGCAGATACACCGGTGTTTGTTTTTGCACATTAGCATTATACACAAAAGCGTCCTGCACATTTTTTAAATCAATAGTGGGTTTTGAAGCAATCGGGTTGAAGGTGTTCACACCATCGAGCACCAGGCCTTTTACATTCTCCGCCACCACAGAAGATCCCTCCCTGGTTGTAATGCGAACGTTATGAAACTCGATATTGCTGGCATCTTTGATGCTCGCTCCAGTTTGGGCATCAAACTGAATATCGCTGAAGCTAACATCTTGTACAGGCATTTCTGTAAGACCATTGATGTAAATGGCTTCGTTGGTTTGAGCTGTAATGTTACTCAAATGAATATTCCTGAATTGAGCTGTTCTTTCTGAAACAGGTTCCGGTGGCATCTTTGCATACATCATGTCCAGGACAATTGCCTGTTGCCTGATGTTCTTCATAATGATATTGTCCACTCTGATTTCTTCTACAACTCCTCCTCTTCCTCTGGTTGTTTTAATCCGGATTCCGCGATCGGTTCCATCAAATACACAATTAGAAATCGTGACCTTCCGCACGCCTCCGCTCATTTCACTGCCGATTACAACCCCGCCATGCCCGGCAAGCATGGTGCAATTGGTGATGGTATAATTTTCTGCGGGTGCGGCTTTCGTTCTTCCGGGAATGTCCCTTCCCGACTTAATGGTGATGCAATCATCACCCACGCTGATGTGGCAATTAGAGATATGAACATATTTACAGCTCTCGGCATTGATACCATCTGTGTTCGGCGAATGAGGATTATTGATCGTTACTCCATCAACTGTTACGTTTTCGCAAAATTCAGGATTGACGGTCCAAAAAGGAGAATTGATGATGGTAATTCCTTCCACACGCACATTTTTACAGTACATGGGCTGAATAAATGGCGGGCGAAGAAATCCGCGCTTTGTTTGGGGAGAATCATCAGGCATGATAATGTTCCTGTTTTCCGTATCAAATACCTTCTGCCATTTATTTCGCGGCTGTTTGTCATCAAAGGTCAAAACATAGTTCCACCATTTTTGTCCATGGCCATTGATCAATCCTCTGCCCATGATGGAAATATTTTCTGCCTTGTATGCATAGAACAGGGGAGAGAAACTTCTTTCATCAACACCTTCGTATCTACTTTCTACCATTGGTAAATAATCATCAAAATTGTCGCTGAAATGAAGTTCCGCGCCTGCATCGATCAATAGGGTGATGTTTGATTTCAGATGAATAGGCCCTGTCAGATATTTTCCCGCAGGAAAATAAACAGTACCCCCTCCTTTTGCCGAAGCTGCATCAATCGCTGTTGCAATAGCCTTGGTGGCCAACTTACTGCTATCATTCTTTGCACCATAATTAAGAATATTGTAGAACTGTTGCGCATGGGATGGCAATACAACAGCAACCAGAGCTACAAGAGAAAAATATTTTTTCATGGTTGATCCTTCAAAGTTTTGCGGTGATGTGTTTGAGTTCGTTCCCCGAATAAATTTGTTTCCCATCTTCATAGATCCTGAATCCTTTTCCTTTCTTATAGCGGCTTCCATCTTTATCCCACAATAGGGTCAGCATTTTTCCATGGTAGAAAACGCCATCGAGGCAAAACCAATTCCATTTGTTTTTGGGAATTAAAGGAAATACCTCAATCATATTGTCTTCCCTGGGCTTTAGTCCAATAAGGTCATTGATCACCAGATCGGCAAAGCAGGAATGATTGTAATAACTGCTTCTTGGATTATCGCCCTTCAGCCATTCGCCGTTTTTCTCGTCCTGGTATTCGCCTATATAAGGCAAACCTCTTTTTTGATGCGACCAGGCATATTTGTGCAATTCATTATAAAAAACATCTGCGTTCATCTTCGCATGATTTTTATAATCCGTCAATAAATAGGACAGTCCTTTAAGTGTTTGTGTAGTAGCAAAAGGCCAGACTGCACCATCCCACTCACAGCCATGACCAGTTCCATGGGTCCGGAACAATGGATGACGACGTTCTGCAGTTGTAATGCCCCACTTCGACCTAAATCCTGCAGTGTCGATCAACTGATCCCATTGCCGTGCATAACTGGCTTTGTCATCGGGCAAATGGAAATACCAGGGTATATATCCCAGTTCTTCTCTTGCATCATCGGGTTTGCCATTGGTATGAAGCACCTTAAAGAATGATTCTTTCTCATCCCATAAACTATCCTCAACCAGTTTTTTTAATACCCTTGCCTTTTCCGCATATTGATCTTTCAAACTGTCAATAGAAAGAAGGCCCGCCATTTTTGAAAGTGCCACTGCATTGCCATACATATAACTATTGATCGTAGGTCTCCTGTTTTGTTCTTTTCTACTTCCGCTGATCGACTCTTCCATGGCATCTCTAACATCAAATTGCCAGAACAAACCTGATGGAAGTTTTTTTTCAGCCTCCCATTGTTTATAATCTTCATCCAAAGCAGCGAAGTTCTGTTTGAGAAAATTCTTATCCGCATTAACCAGGTACCGATGATACACGGCGTCCTCCAACCAACTGCTGAAGGCATGTAAATGTGGTTTGGTGGTTTTAGGATCGACGTGTAGCCAAAAATTGATGTAATCGTTTAAATATTGCTGGTTATGCAGCCAGCGTAATTCATAAATATGATGACCCAGGGCGCTGCTTACTGTATTGTATTTGCCGGCATGCCCGACAGGAGTAATAAATTCAGTAAAAACAAAACCCTCAGGTGTTTCTTTCAAATGTTTTCTAATTGTCCACCAGCGGTAATAGTAAATTTTTTCAAGGGTGGTATCGGGGCATTCGAACAGGGGAATGTTTTGAGAAAGCCAATCATAGGCCTTCGCATTGGGAACATAGTTGACCGCATACTCTGAATCAATCGAATTAAAATAGCGCACATAGCGCCTTAGTTTATCCGTTGACAAAACATTTTGAGCTGAAGCTGAAATGCCTGTCACCAATACTACAATGGAACAGAGTAACCTGATATAACGAATACTCATTTTCATTTTATTCAAACAACCAATCCAGTTCTTTTTTAACACCGCCGGAAACCAGGCCTGCATCATAAACAGGTACTCGCTGCGAATCGTCCACAAAACCTAAAATCAAACAGGCGCCTTTTGGCAGGGTCAGGCTATTGGTTCCGGCTTTAAAGCTGAATGTATGAACATTTACGGGCGGCATGCCTGAAATGATCAGGGCATTCCGGATCCTGATTTCCGCCTGACCATAATCATTGGCAGAAGCATCTGTTTCCAATTGAGGCTCCTGTAAAAACCTTCGATCAGGTGAATTAAAATATCCCACCAACACTTTCACCGGCTTTGCTGAATTAAATTGGACCGTTGTACCTTCTTCGATCTGTTTTGATTTAGACAGCTTCAGCCCATGCAGCTGGTTCAATTCTTCCGCATAGTCTTTAATATAGGTAGCGGTATCTGTAAATATTTCTGTTCCGGCGCCAATGGAATAAAATGCTTCAGGCCTGGTTATGATCGTAATATCAGCATTCGTTAATGCTGATTTGTGAACCGAAGCAATGGTCTTAACAGGCGACTTCACCGAATCAATATGCCTTCTGAAATTTTCCAGCTCCTTTTGATAGAAAGGAAGCAATTCTTCCCAGGTCTTATTTTTCCCATTGTCTCCGCCGATCGGAATCTTTCTCTGTTGGGTTTGCATGCTGTTCGCATAGAGATAACTATCTTTTGTAAGGTCAACCAGTTTTTTATACCAGGTCAGGCTCTTTTGAAGATGCCCATAAGCCTTATCCAGATCACTCACATCTTTTGAATATTTGTAGCGTAAAACATCCAATGCGGCTGATGCTTTTTCTGCATAATTGTTGGCGAGGGCATTGTAGATGTACATATCATTCTTCAACCGGGCAAATTCTTCCTTATTCAATTTGACAGCAACTTTATCAATTGCCTCCACCGCTTTTGCCCCATGCGCTTTTACTTCATTGATGATTTGCACGGGTGTTTCTCCAACATGCTTTTCTTTTTTCCAGTCCTTCCCGGCATATTCTGTCAGCATCTCCCCTTCCGGCCCTTCTGAATTGTACAGTAGTGTAAATAATCCATAACGGTAAGGGTTGATCAATTGGGTCATGAACATTCCTAAGCTTAAAGTCTGCCGGTTACCATCAGTAATCCCAAAACGGCGCAGAAGTTTTGGCGCAATTTCACCTTGCTGATTAAAAGCTTCCAAAATATATGTAGCCTGGCTCTGATCAATGCCAAAGTTTTTTGCGATCTCCTCACTCCAGTACACCGCTTCTTCTGCAGAATCCCTGTTTGCATTCCAGGCATACCTCGCCCACGCTTTGTACCAGATCCAGTCACGGTCAATTTGTAAAAGCCTTGGGTTCGTTTTATCTGCCGTGTAGGGCCAGTCCCAATAAGATGATTCGGGATATAAATGCAATCCATTTCCATGATGAACCTGGTGCATGGCTTGTACACATTTCTGAATGAAAACAGGAGAACCATACCGAAAGGGTTCAAGGTTGGCCATGAGATGGACATTTTCTATCTGCACCGATCCGAGACTGGCCAACTGCCGGTGCAACTCAGCCCAGGGACCACGGGGTGTGTAGGTGGTTAAAGCCTCACCATTGTATTTGGCTTCTGTATATAAATTTTTATAGAGAGGAAGTGCTGCGGCCATCACGCTGGGTGCATCTGTATCGTGTGCGCGCAAAACAATGGGCGGTTCTTCTGTTTTTCCCAATGCTTTCAATCCGTCTTTTACTCCGGGTATAATCGTTTTGGTGAACCAATCAATATCATCCTGCCCTACTCCTTCCATTGCTTCGCCCAGAGCACACATCAATCCCACATTGGGATATTTTTCAACAAAGGCTGCAATTGATTTTCTGGTATAATCAGCGATGATGGGAATTATATGCCGGTTGCGATCCTGCGTAGTCAGGCCATTGTGTTCGGCAAAAGGTTTTGAAACAATGATGTTGTAAAACATTTGTATCACCCAAATACCTCTTTTATCAGCCTCTCTGGTTAAAAAACTGAAGATCTCTTCATTTTTTTTGAAAGTGGAATCATCTACTTCAACAGCATAAGGATAATCCTTCAGTCGCACGAGTGAGGCAAAGGGATGACCATTCCACAGGTATAAAGAATTCATTCGGTTTTCCACCATGGAATCGAGATATCGTATCCATAAGGCCTTATTGTAGAACCACGGAAATGTCTGAGGTGTGTAGGGATATTCATACACTTTTCTTCCCGGCAGGTAGGTTGACCTTTGCAGACCGATGCAGGCACCACGCAGCACCATTTGAGGAGCATCGGAAAAAGAAATGGAATCGGGAAGCAGGCCATATGACCGTACTCTATCAGCCAACTCCATGCATCCGTATAAACAACCGGAAAAATCAGCGCCTGAAATGAGGATATCACCCGTCTTTGAAGAGAAAATGCTAAAACCCTCCCTGACGGAATCCACTGAATGAACATGGAAAGAGGCAACCTCCCGCTTTATTACTGGATCGTTGATGTTTCCCACCACTACATTTCGTTCAGTTGGAGAAATATGTTTTTGATGAAGAAATTGTACGGTATAGCCAGCGCTTTGCAAACTGAGGGAGAGTTTGGAAATTCCAAACTGAACCCGGACATTCAGCAAATCACTGGTAACAATATTGACGGTTTGTTTTTTTTGATGAGGGTTTTTCTGTGCGTATCCTGCAAAATGTATTGACAGGAATAAAAAACAAATCAGGCCATGCAATCGTGTTCTCATCTTTATATTGCCCGTCATTATATGAATGACGATTGATCTTTGTAAAATGGAAAAAATTACGAACATACAGCATGCCCCACTTCATTCTCATTTGATGCTGTTAAAGTCTAAATTAGACAAGGCTACTGCCCGCAACAATGGATGTTTTAGCAAAAAGATGGATAATCTTACTAAGGAAAAGTGAATAGTGAATTGATGTCCTAACTGATCTCAAACTTCCTCTGAATTGGGAATTATAAATCTTTCTTCACTATTCACTGTTGACTATTCACCATTCACCGTTGACCATTTACCGTTCACTTTCTCGATGATCTGCAAATCCATACCTTTGTTTTCAGCATTACAAGCAACCTCATTCACTTCTGAGGTAAGAGATACAATTCAAGAGAATAATTGCACGGGACCACCCGACTTCACCGAATCAAAGATATGATTGCAAAATAGTCCATCATTTTGCTTGAATAATACATTCTTTGTTTTTGTTGTGGTGATACTTTTAACTCTCTTTTGACTTCTCTTATATTAAAAATTTTTTAAGCGACTGCTATATGGACGCACAACCAGGCTTTATCGGCAAACGAATCCTGTTATTCGCTTTTGCCAGCTTCATTTCAATTTTATCTTTCGCACAATCAAAAACTGTAAATGGCAAAGTAGTTCAGCAACAAAACAATGAACCGTTACAGGGCGTGACAGTGAATGTAAAAGGAACAGACAGAAGTACAACTACGGGGGCAGATGGAAGCTTTTCTATTACTGTGCCCAACAATAAAGCTGTTCTTGTTTTTTCTTATGTAGGTTTTGTTGGCCAGGAAATGACTGCCTCGCGCTCCGGTCCTTACAACATAACAATGGCCCCGGGAACCAGCAAACTGGATGAAGTTGTAGTTGTTGGCTATGGTACTACCAAAAGGCGTGATCTTACAGGTGCCATTGTATCGGTAAACAGTGAAGAAATCACAGCCAGGCCTGGCCCGAATCCAATGGAATCGCTGCAGGGAAGAGTAGCGGGTTTGGACATTACGCGTACCTCGGGTCAGCCGGGGGCCGGAGTGAATATACAACTCCGTGGTACGAGATCGTTCACAGCCAGCGGCACGCCTTTATTTATCATCAATGGCCTGCCGGGAGATTATTCAACTTTGAATCCCTACGATATTGAATCGATTGAAGTATTAAAAGATGCTTCTTCCACGGCAGTGTATGGCTCCGCCGGATCAAATGGCGTAATTATTATTACGACAAAAAGCGGCAAAGCTGGAAAACTGGCCGTCGATTTCAACGCGTATTATGGTTACAATGGCTGGTCCACTACGCCAAAAATGCGTACGGGGAATGATTACCTGCAAACCAAACGCGATGCTTACAAATATGTGTGGGATGCGACTTCCAATAAATGGACAACAACCGGAGCGCTTTGGCAATCGCCTGCTGATGATTCTGTAATTTTTGGTGCTAACAGATGGCAAACATTTAAGGAAGGCAGTTTCGTTGACTGGGCCGATGTATTTATGCGACAAAACGCCGCTACGCAAAACTATAGTCTGGGTGTTTCCGGAGGCAATGCAGTAACGAAAGGATATATCTCTTTCAACTATGCAGATGAAAATGGACAGTACGAGGGAGATCAATACAAACTCTTTACCACCAGCATGCGCTTAGACCATAAGGTAAAAAACTGGCTCACCCTGGGAGGAAATCTTCAAGCTTCTTACATCGACAGGGACAGAGCGCAGGACAAGTTGGAAAACGCACTGGTGACCGATCCGCTGGTTAAACCTTACAACCCTGACGGCACTCTGAATCCCAACCTTGGGAACAACGTGTACAACCTTCTTCTCAATTATCAGCCCGGCGTGTATGGAAACGTTGACAACAACACGAAGCTCTTTGTGAATCCCTATTTTGAGATCAGGCCAATTAAAGGTCTGAGCTTTTTATCGCGCGCAGGTGTGCATATCGATTATTCCAATAACTACAGGTTTGATGGAATAGGTTCGGTAGCCTACACCTATAATAATGCACAGGTGGCGAAGGCGCAGGTAACGCAAAACCGGTATCAGGGATATCAGTGGGAAAACATTTTGACTTATAATATCAGGCTGGCCAAAGTTCACGATTTTACATTCACGGGTGTGAGCTCCTGGTATTATAACCAGAATACGAATACGGAAATGGACCAAACCAACGTCACTTCCAACAATTTCAAATGGTACAGGTTTACCGGTGATGCCAATACCACTGCACTGTCGTCTTATACCATGTCCAAAACATTCGGATTGATCGGGCGTGTCAACTACTCGTACATGGGAAAATATCTTTTCTCCGCTTCTATACGCCGCGATGGGTCCTCTGTTTTATATCCAACAAACCAATGGGACAATTTTCCTGCGGCCTCCGTGGGATGGAGAATATCTGACGAGAAGTTTATGTACAGTACCAGAGACTGGCTGAACAATCTGAAGCTTCGTGTAGGATGGGGTATTACGGGTTCCGCTAAAATTGATCCTTATAGTTCTGTTTCTGTTCTGGAGAACGCCAATATGTCCTTGGGTGGTGTGACCACACCCATATATCGCAATTCAAGGTTTATCACCAATGCAGATCTGGGTTGGGAAAAATCACACAATACCAATATCGGACTGGATGCGACGGCTTTTAAAAACCGCATTGATCTGTCGCTGGATTATTACATTACCAATACTGACGGAGTGATCTATAGTGTTACTTCTCCTATCATTTATGGAACTTATACACCAGGCACACAATATCAAACCAACATCAATGTAGCCGCCACCAAAAACAGGGGCATCGAACTAAGTTTGAACACGCGCAATATAGTAGCCAAGGATTTTGAATGGAGTACTTCTGTTGCTTTTGCCGACAACAAAGAGGAAATCACCAAGCTAACCGGCGCCACAGCAAATAATATTACCAATGGAGCCTATTCACTTACCCTCGGTGAACCGGTCAATTCTTTCAGGAATTATAAGATTGACGGAGTATGGCAAATTGGTGAAGAAGCAGATGCTGCCGTATTCGGAAAACATCCGGGCGATTTGAAAGTGGACGTTCCGGGATTGACGCGTCTTGCAACAGGTGTGTATACCAAAACAGCTGCAGACGGCTCAACCGCTTACTACTATACCAATCTTTCGGATGCACAAAAATTCAATCCCAATCTTACTGCTGCAAGTTCAAAATACGCCTACAGCGCCAATGATTACCAGATTTTGGGACACAACTCCCCCGACTGGTCATTGGGAATTCAAAACCAGTTCCGGTACAAGGGTTTTGATTTGACCATATTTGCTTATTTCAGATGGGGACAGATGATCAATTATAATATGCTCGGCTGGTATCAGCCCAATGGATTTGCCACAAATGCCAGCCCGTCCAGAACAATTCCTGTTTACTTTAATTACTGGACACCGGAAAATCCCTCCAATGATTTCCCCGCCATGAATTACCAATATTCAAGTTCTACGATCACTGGTTTTACTGGTCTCACCTATGTCGACGGCTCTTTCTTTAAGATCAAAAACATTACGCTTGGATACACCATGCCTTCAGGTTTATTGCGTAAGTTCTCTATCCAGAAATTGCGTGTGTACGGTACCATTACCAATCCGTTGATCATTGCAAAAAGCCATCTGATCCAACAGTATGATCCGGAAATGAATGGTGATCTAAGCTATCCCTTAACCAAACAGATCGTGGCAGGTCTGAATCTTACATTTTAATTGTATAGTTATTAAAACAGCATTAAATGAAAACTAGCATCATAAAGAAAATAATATACACCTGCGCCGTTGGTTTGCTTTTTGGTTTGTGTGTATCATCCTGCCGTAAGTTGGATGAATATAATCCTGCTTCTTTATCGGAGCAGAACGTGCTGACAAATTTTAATGGTTGGAAAGCGTATCAATCCAATTGTTATACGGGGCTTTGGGGTTCTCTGATCGGTATGCCTTATGGAATCGTTTCGGAAGTGGGAACCGATTTATGGACATTCCCTTACAACAATCACAACCAGTACAAGGACGTCATGGCCTATGAAGAATTTACAAACAGTTCCGGCGTTGTGAGAAATGTTTGGGATTTTGCCTGGGGCCCGATAAAGGATTGCAATAAAACCATCCAGCTTTCTACCAAATTAGTTGATGGAAACGCGAGCGACATTAAAATTCTGGTAGCGGAAGCCCAGTTGCTAAGGGCTTATTATTATTCGGTATTGGTAGCTCAATTCGGAAGTGTTCCACTGATATTAACCGACGATCCTGTAAAGAGTTTAAGCCCCAAACGCGATAGCATTTCTAAAATCTATACTCAAATTGTATTTGACTTACGATCTGCTTTTGATAATCTGCCCATCACTCCTTATGATAACAATCCGCAACGAGTCACCAAAAAAGCGGCCTTTGGTCTTCTTGCCCGGGTATATGCACAGGGAGCAGGAGAAGGATTAAAAGAAGGAGCAAAATCATATTGGTTAAGGGCGAAAGAAGTAGCCGACAGTTTAATCAACAATATGGGTGGATACGGTGCCAATATGTATGACGATTTTGCAAAAGTATTTGCTTCTGCCAACAACCGGAATAATACGGAAGCTTTGTTTACAGCTTATGGACTCAATCCCTATGACCCATCGTATAATGTTTTCACAGGTAACACAAAGCCCAATATTTACCTTCACTATTATCCCAAGCTGGATGACGCCTTCGGTACTTCAGACCTTTTCAAAAGAAGTGTCAACTCCAACACATCCAATGCTTATTACGGGCGCTTGAACCAACAGTTTATTGCTCCAACCAAATACCTGATCAACTGCTTTGATGCACGATATGATAAGCGATGGGAAAATACTTTTGTTACTGCATTTACCAACTATTCAGGAGAGCAGGCAAGGACAAGTAATGGAACCGGCGTTCCTTCCCCTGCCAATGTAACCTACAGTGCAGCTACGGTAACACTTACATCAGCGATGTGCACCAAATATGGTATTGATCCTTCGCATGTCGGACAAAAGATCTATCCTTATATAGATGTAAACGCCGTTATGGCTCCCACATTTGCTACCTGGCAATACGTTCCCAAAGTTTGGCCAAAAGGAGATCATTCAGGTAACATTGCAAATTTGCAAACCCTTCCCAATGCCAACGTACATCCTTACCCGTTAGACACGAGTGAAGACCGGTTTTTCGTATATCTCAGCAAAGACCCTCTCACCGCTGCAGACAAAAAACTTCGCCGGTATGCTACTGTCAATATTGATGATCTGTTCGATCCATCCGACCCTTCAGGCAGCACATATAAAGCTGTTGTTACAACAAACGGACTAACACCGCCAGGTCTCGCCAATCTTTTTCCTGCCATGATGAAGTTCAATCACAATTTCGACGGCGGATGGCTGGGTGGTAATTTTCAGCAGAAGCTGGGTAACATCATCATCATGCGTATGGCCGAAGTATATTTAATTGCTGCGGAAGCCACGCTTCATACAACCGGTGACCAGGGAGCTGCGGCACAATATCTAAATGTATTACGCAGACGTGCCTGCCGAAATGCTGCAGACTTCAACTCAGGAACGGGAATGCAGTTGGCAGCAGCTACCATGAATGATGTTTTCGATGAATATGCCCGTGAGCTTTGTGGCGAATATAACCGGTGGGCTATTTTGAAAAGGGAGAAAGCGTTTGAAACCCGTTTACAATTGTACAACAGAACTGCTGCTGTAAATTTTGTTCCCTCAAAACATTACAACCGTCCCATTCCCTTCACCTTCCTGAATCAGATCAACAACCCCAATGAATTTGGAACGAATGGTTACTAGGTATTCAGGAAGCAGGAATCATTTGGTGATAAACAAAGGGACGACATAGTCGTCCTTTTGTTTTGGATTCATCCCAAAAACAGGTTGCCTGATTTTTATCAATGGAGAATGGACAATAGGGAATAGCGTACAAAAATTTGGAAAGTCATCTCCAAATGCGGTTTGAAACCAACTCATTCTTTATTGGTCATTCACGATTCGCCATTCAAGGTAGCTGCAAAAAAGATTTTGCTTTGAGTTCATTTGCAAGCATGGTTATGCCTTTCGATAAATATCCGGCAAGAGGCTGTTGAAATAGTTTTCAATATTCATGTAGCCGTTGGGAGTAATAGTTTTTGCGTCGGAAGGGTCGTCAGCATTCAAACTATTTTTTCTTTCCCATTCATCGGGGATTCCGTCCTGGTCTGTATCCTTTGGAAGTTTTCCTGTTTTCAGCAAAGGCCAGCCGCCTGCCTCCTCTACGCGGTCTATCAATCCAGTTTTGGTTAGCGTATATTTCCCGGTGCGGATCTGTTCAATAATGCGTTTTTCCTGGATGTCGCGGTTCGGATAACAGCCCGCATAATTCAATACCAGTTCATACGCTTCTTTTGCCGGTTGTGTGATAACCGGAGCTACTTCAAAAGAGTCTTTACTGCGATTCCTTTCGGGGGAAGTGCCTTCTTCGAAATCTATGCCGCCAGCCCAGTTGTTGGCAGATATTTCCGGATATCCCTCCACATAGTTTCCATTCACATACCATAAACAGGAAAACCCAAGTTTCTCGGCATTGTCAATACGTGTGATCCGTCTTTTTACATCATCATGAGTCGCAGGACCTGGTTTATAATAATTATTAATAAGGTTGATGGATAAAGGTTTTCCGTCGCAGGAACGATGTTCCCAGTTGGAGATAACACAGTTTCGAAAATCCATCAGAACAGTTGGGGATTGGTTATTGCCGGCTATACTGGGATTTCTGCCGGCACCATTAGCTAAAAGATTATGATGAAAGGAAGCTTTGTAGCCACCGAGAGAAGCAGAGTAGCCATGTGGTCCCTTTTCATGAATGGAATGATTCAGGGGTTCACTCATGACACACCATTGAACCGTTATCAGTTTCGCACCATGCCATGTATTGATCCCTTCATCGGTAGACCAGCTAAACGCGCAATGATCTACGATTACATTCTGCGAACTGTCGATATCAAGTACATCTATCTCGCTTCCTATCAAACCCGATTCGATGCCCGGCCTTATCCTGATCCCGCGGATTATGATATCATGGGTATGGCGAATTTTCAAAGGGAAACGCTTTAAGCATATCCCGTCTCCCGGGGCTGTTTGACCTGCTATGGTGAGATAAGGTGTAGTAATTTGAAGTGGTGATTTCAGTTCTATGGTTCCTGATACATCGAAGACAACCATTCTCGGAGCGGCATTTGTCACCGCTTCGCGAAAGCTTCCGGGTCCGCTATCATTCAGGTTCGTTACTTTCAAAACGGCTCCGCCCCTTCCGCCCCGTGCATACCTGCCCCATCCTTCTGCGCCAGGAAAAGCCAGTAGTTGTGCCTGGAGATGAGATGTCATGCTGGTTAGGGCGAAGATGAATACGATGAATTTTTTCATAGGTCTCGTTTATATCCTTCTTTGTGTTGACATGATTACAATGGAGCCCTCAAGATACTGAAGCTTGTCAATCTGCGATGTAACCAGCTTTTTTTGCCCAAAAATGATATTGACGCAAAATTTCAGAATGGCAGCGGAAGTTCCGATGGCTTTTGCGTTTCACTATTAAAAACATGTTTGTCTGATGTTCTGAACCACAATGATGTGGGGATGATGGCTAAGGTCGACATCCGATTTTTTTTAAAGGCCATGTTATAGTCCGAGGTAAATTTTCATGATATGGAATAACTGTACCAAAGGCTCTGGTAACCAAATTTAACCTTCCGCAATTTCTATCTGAAATCTTTAATGAGTAAACTTCTGGCTACATTTTCCAATTCTTTGCTTTCGGCGCCGTTCAGGTCTTCTGCATAAAATGCAAGACTCGCAATATTTCCCGCAACCTGGCCGATGCTGTCAATATAAAAACCAGTGTACCCTTTACCAATATGTTTTGGCCGGAAAAAATCTGCCTGAAAATTTGAAATATTTTCCAAAGAAAAGAAATACTTGCTTTTCCATCTTCTGCGCGCAAGCCCTGGATTGTCTGAAAATATGATATCCGATGTGTCGATTTTATTTGCGATATAACCTTTTCGAAAACGGCTGGACAGCACATCAGGTTCTGCAGGATTTATACCTGCTCCCAGCCCATATTCCAAATAAATTATCTTGTTATCCGCGTTATGGAAACGATACCTGGCTGTAGCATCAGCTACCCGGGGAGAGTCGTCATCTTTGTTTTCCAGCCGCCATCCCTTAGGCACCATTATGAAACCATCACATATATTTAGCTGAGTGTCTTTGGAAAATAAGGTGAAGGAGTGGTGCATATGATGGTCCGTATCCATCTTGTACGAAGTATTGCTTTCTGTTGGTGTGTAACTGTTTTTACAGCTGGCAAAAACGACAATTGATAAAACGACTGGTAAAAAAGCTCTCATAACACCTCTCCAAACGTTCATCGGCCAGCAATCAGTATGTCAACTTAATTTATTAAACCCACAATGTTACTATCCAACAGACTTGGCCTGGGATTCTCAAACAATAAGATGCTTTTATTTCAACCATTTTCGCCTTTTATGAGAATCTTCCGCATTAAAGGAGTCAGAAATGAAAACCCATTCAAACCGGATCGGATAATAGATTTCTGCGCTTTTTTTGGTTTAGACTAAGCGGTCTTGTCCAGGGTTCTGTTGTTCTACTGAACTGATCAGAATGTTTTCCCAAGACCTTGACAGCAAAAATTCCGGCAAGCTGACTCAAAATTCCAAAACCAATGATGTAAGAAAGAGGTAATCCAACACTGTTCATCATGTACACGGTAAAAAACGGTGTGGCAAGATTTAATGCAAACGCCCAAAATGAATTAAAGAACTACAGCTTCCTGAAATTTTTATCGCGAAGCGGTTTGTTAAAAAGGAATGCCAAGTGTGTACATAACAAAAGGATTGAATGTACAACCGTGAAAAAATTATTCCATTCATGCTACCAACAGGAAAGTAAATACACATGGTCTATAAACAAAGATCAGAACACACTGATGCGATAACAATGGCAAGACAAAAACGCAATCGCAATAATTGGTGCATCTATTGCCATGCATGAACCCGCTTTTCGAGTACAAATGGCTGATAAAATTGAAGCTCATTTTTTTTGTGAATATTATAACCTGCCTTAAATTAGTAAAGCAATTCCTATCAAAGACTTCTCCTGGTTAAACCAATAAAAAAAGTTTTTGCATGAGAAAGATAATTCTTGCCTGGCCACTACTGTTTTGTCTATCCGCCCACAGTCAAGTCAATAATTATAGTAGTTTTTGGAATCTCTTTACAAGGACGAATACATCCTTGTGGGCTGCTTGTAATGCTTGCCCGAATATCGCCGAGATTAATAGTACCGGCGGAGTTATAGGTTGGGCGACGGGAATTCCGGAACCCAACACCTACTTTTATGATTTTGGAAGTAATGGAATCGATGTTTGGGCAACATCGGTTGGAGTCTTTTATAAGATCGGCTCTTTGCCGGGACGATCAGCGCAATCCTTCACATCACTGGATCAACCCGCGCTCCTTGCCTTCGATGGTGCAGACGTGTGGGTCTCGAATCACAACACCATAAATAAAATCGAAACTACTACGGGTGCTGTACTTTCCACTTTAGATGTTGGGGTGCCTTTTGTAGATATCGCTTTTGATAATGCCCACAATTTGTGGGTGCTCGCCTCCTCCGGAAACCTTTTGAAATACTCGTTGGGAAGTGCTTCACCCTCTGCGATTATTCCAGTTGGCGCAACTCCCAGCAATATTGGTTTCGATGGAAACACCGTTTGGGTCTCTACGCCCTCTGGAATCACCAGGGTAAACACAACCACCAATGCTGTTGTCGGAAACTATCCGACCGTGGGAACGCGCTTTGCTTTTGATGGGCACAACATGTGGCTACTCACGCCAGGCGGTTTTGCAAGGCTGAATAATTCAGGGGCGCCGGTTGATAGTTATTCTTTTGTAGATGGTAAAAATGGAACAGATATTTTTTTCGATGGCAGCCAAATCATGGCAGCCAACGGCAATTTCATGATGACGGTTCAAGTGGCATCTCTTGCCCCGCTGCCTGTAAAATTTGTTCTGCTCAACTCTTCCTGCTCCGGTTCATCTGTAACGATCAACTTTAAAGCGGAAGGTCAGGATGTAAAGAGCTATCAGGTTGAGAAAAGCGCAAACGGTAACAGGTGGGAACAACTCGCAACAATTTCGCCCAATGTCTCCGGCTCTTATTCATTTACGGACAGAAATCTAACTCATAACACATTTTATAGAATTGTGGAAACAGATAATGCTGGCAGAAACTATTTAAGCACCATTTTAAAGCCCTCTTGCGAATCTCTTGTTAGTTATTCCATCTTCCCTAATCCATCCAGAAATTTTACTTCTATTCATGTGAGCGCAAGTGGCGAAGGAAGGGGAACAATAAGAGTTTATAATTCAAACGGACAGTTAATCAGGACCTTTGAGAGAGAAATATTAAAGGGAGAAAATGAAATTCCACTTGATGTTTCCTCGATGCCTTCTGGTCTTTATAAGATCATAACTACATGGGAAGGAAATCAAAGGTCGGCCAGTTTTACGAAGCAGTAATTGCTTCCGTTTTCTCAAACGATCTCGGAGCATTCGACTTTCTCAGCAAAAGATCGAAGTAGTCGATTTGTTGATAAGCCAATTTACAATCGCAAGCAACCCGGTTGAAGCTGTATGCTCTGGCAGATATTCCTCATCTTCTTGTTTAGTTTGGTATTGAGAGTCAGTAATGTCGAATCATTCAGTGGATCAGGGTATAAAGCATGGCGATATTTTATCCGATACAATGCAAGGCCATTTTCATTTAGTCCATGATGGCATGAACCGCCGGGATAAAGCTTCTGAGAGCAGACTCAAGTCTCTCTGCCACACTAACCTTAACACCATCTTCATTAATCTGAAAATCATAGAGCTCTTTTGTTTCTCCTTCAAATCCTTTCGATTCAGCAATTAATAAAACGATATCCTTTGGACTGGCATAAGCTAACAGGTTTATGGCCATTTGCCTTTTCTCTCTTGCCTGTTTTTCTTTGTTTTGAGATTCCTGGAGAGATTGTTTTTCTTGTTCTTCTCGGTCTTGCTGGCCTAAGTTTTTATTGTCTGACATTTTAGGTGCTTTTGAATTCAATTTAATTATTTGCTGCCAATTATTAAAAGATAGGCCAGGTTGAGGATTATCAAATCCTTTGAAGGGCATTCTGGACGCCAGTTCCTAAATGAATCAATACTCGTGGCCGGCCTGGCACTGTTTTCTGACAACTGATACAAACTTCTTAATTGAGAGCAATCAAAGCGGCTTTGAAAATCTGTATAGGCTAATTAGTTTTCAGGCTGTCTGTTGCATTGACGTTGTTCCGGTTCGGTCCCAATTCCCTCAGATCGGTTACACGGTGCACTTTTACCTGCCATTTGCCATTTGTTTTTTGATACACCTGACTCAAACGTAAGTGACGTGTTGGAACAAGCCTGCCGCTCTTTGGAAGCTTCTGTCCCGCGACAGTTTGATAAATATCAACCAATGCGAAATCCGGAGACATACAGTAAATATTTATTCCGGTTATTGTTTCGTCGGCCGTTGTGAATTGTGCCATTAACTTCCGGTAAGTTTTTTGGATAGAATCACGGCTTCTTAAATGACCACCAAAAGCATTTTCCCAATCAGCATCGCTTGCAAAAACATTGGCAAAGCGAACCGGGTCTTTGGCTGTCCAGGCATCATTGAACTCATTGATTACTTTTTGTATTGCCGTACTATCTTTCTGGCTGCAATGAGATTGCGCTGTAGATAAATTTGTTGAGAACAGGGCTATCAGAAAAAATGATGAGAAGCAGATTGCTTTTTTCATAAAAAAATATTTAAGCGCGTCGTCATACCGACATTCCCTGTGAGATTGATAAGGGGCATGGGATCAGAAGTGTTTTAGTCTCGCCGAACTAAAAAGGAAAACTTGTCGGTCGAGTTTGTAATGTAAACTAATTAGATACCATTCCAGTATTTGTCATGAAAAAACGTACCTGGCCATAATATGGGATGACGATAAGATGAATGAACTCTGATTCCTGGTAACCATTCTTCTCCAGTCCTACTTATTGTCAATTGTTATAAGCCTGCTCATACAACCTTTGTATTTGAATGTTCGTTCACTCTCGCTTTATAAACAGCTTCGTCAAACGTCACGATAAGGGGAACATGGTCGCTGTATTTGTTCCAAAATTCAAACTCCCCTACTTCAACACGGTTTAAACATTCAAGCAGGTCCTCAGATGCAAAACAATAATCAATGTGATAAGGCTTGTCCTGATGCCGGTACATATAAAGGGTTGGATCCTGCTCTATACCTTGTGTCTGGTGGAAATGCTTATGGTAAACACTATAAATTCCTTTTTCTTCTAAGCGCTTGACAACTGTCGAATGATTTCCTTCTCTCCTTGGCTTGTCCCAAATGGTGTTGCTGTTAAAATCTCCTGCAAGGATTGTTCGACTGCCTGTAAGGAGAAGGTCGTAATGATTAATGGCTTTCCAGACCTGAGTAATATATTGACCATCCCGGTCAAGGGGATTGTTCGCCCAGATTGCAAAGAGAGTAAACTCGAATTTTCCTCCTGAAACGGCAATGGGAATAACTATTTTAAATCGGTCGTTATAAACATCCAGGACCCGGAAGCGATAGTTACAGTATGAAAAAATACCAAGCCCTTTGTTCAAGTTGTCGCCAAACCATAAAATATCTGTTGGTTTTGGAGTATCGCTCTTAAAAACCAATTTGTTGGGATGTTCACATTCAGGCACAACAAGAATGTCTGGCTTATGAGTCAGAATGATGCCTGCTTTTTTCCTAAAAGCCATGTTACAATTCCAGGAAATGATTTTCATCCTGAATATTGTGTTCAAATGATTGTTTCTATTTCACCCATAATTTTCCAACCATTATGAAATGCTTGTATACAAAATAGATTCCTGCAACAAAGCTTATCCGCTAAATATGTATGGATTGCTATTTAAAGAAAAAATGAGCCACTACCGACTCAAGTTTCCAATATATTATAGCAACTGCCGTAATATCGAATGCGGCGTGTGCAATTGTCAAAATCCAAAGCTTTCCAGTTTTAATGTAAATCATTCCATAGATGAGACCAACGATGGCTGCCTGTTCAAAGCCGGCGAATCCCTGGTCTGCCAGGTGTCCCAATCCAAACAAAGTGGCGGTGATCAAAATTGTGAACGCTTTGGACCAAAAGCCCGGGCCTAAAAGCTTACCGAAACGATTGAATAAAAATCCACGGAATACCATCTCTTCAGACAGTCCCGCCACCATCATAAACAAAATTGCTACCGGAAGCAAAGCATTGTTTCCCGAAAGGAAATGATAGGCAGAATTAATGGAAGGAGCTCCTAAAAGGGGCATTAAGAAAGACTTCATCATCAGCTTGAGTCCAACGCCCAATACGATACCAAGGAGTAAGGTTCCTATCCAGCTGTGGGGCCGAATAAAGCCAAGCTCAGACCATGGGGTTTTGGATTGCCATTTCCATGCTAACACAAGAAGCCCACCAAGCGGAATAAAGGCTATGTCACTGATAAATAAATTGCCGCCCAGCAGAATTAAAAGAATGGCAATTATTCCCGTTATCCCAAATCCACGTAAGTCTTCAGCGAACGGGTCGCCCGACAACACCTGTCCGCTATTCCCGTAATTTGGAACAGGAAGGTTTGCATCTGTCTTTGAAGAATTTTTGGCCAAACTAAAAAATATTTTAGCCATACAGTCGCATAGCTTTTGGCGGCTAGTTGTCGCAGGGATATCCCATTTTCCCAGACTAAAGGTACAATGGTGAATTATCTACCATGCAAATAGTGAACACGAGAGGACCAGACAGGCCGTAAGGATAGAGCATCCACACCTGTACAAATTTGTGAAAACCTAACAGAAAATGTTGATTCAATTGCAACGTACCTTCCTAACAAATGGCAATGGGTCGAGAGTAAGCAAATTGATCGGGGCGGAAACATTACATATTCCTGTCCTGAGACAGCTGGGTATTCATCTCAACTAATATTAAAGTCTGATACAGCAATCTTTTATAAGAATCATGTACCGGATTTCACTTACAGATTCCGGCTAGGATTGGAAAAGGAAATCACAAATGACAGTACTGATACTAAACCAGTTCTGATAATGTATGATTTGAATACTTGAAACTGTCATTATTATTATAGAATTGAAGCCTGCGAAAATTTTTTACTTCTTTTTCAAACATATCGTTCTGATGTCTCTCCTGATGTGATATATAAAAAAATAGACTAAAATCATTAAAATTGGATTGACTGACGAAAGAGGCTATATAGAGAAGATTTTTGAGGAATGGAAGAAAGAACACCTTAGAAGACGTGCATGACAGTAGTTCTAGACCGCAAAATAATTTGTCATGTTCCTTTCCACGAAGTGTCCTTACCACAAAATTTATCAGTTTGTTTCTTTGATTGGTTTATTTAAAAATTCTTCGATCATCGGGATAATAAAAACTGAATCACTTCTGTCGTGATTTAAAGTTGTTATTTCTCCAATATATTTTCCATGGCCTCCAGGCAAAATTGCTAATTCCGAATGAGGAATCAGGTGACGCATTTCAACGGCGGATTCCAGGGTTAAAACGTCTGCATCGCCACTTACTATCAATGTGGGTGCTTTTATGGATTTAAGTTGTTCATCGGTCCAACCTTTAAATGCAAGCATTCTTTCGATGTCATGGTGAAATAACATTTGCAGTTTAGATGAATCGGAATTCACTTTTAGAAAAGCCTCCCGTAATTGCGAAGGCATGTCTTCTAATTTTGCCTTTTGCATCCCTTCAAAAAATCCACGCATAAAGCCTGATCTTTTATAAGGCGAAGAGGCGAGAATAAGTTTCTTTACAATTTCTGGGTGGCGTAGGTAAATTTCAATACAGGTTTCTCCACCGTTACTGAAACCAAAGAAGTCGCCCTGGTTAATGCCAAGGTTTTTCATCAATGTAGCAACATCATCAGCATCCTGTTCAAAGGTTTGAGGGATATTCCTGAAACCTGAACGTCCGTGGTTTTGAAGTTCAACGGCTATCACCCGGTGATATCTGGATAGCTGTGGAATCACCCTTCCAAACGTCGTTTGTATGGTTGAACCTCCGCCATGGAGCAGTACAAGAGGTTCTCCATGTCCGTAAACTTCATAATACATCTTAATTCCGTTTACATCGGAATATCCAGTTTTAAAACTTATACTGTCGGTCGTGCTTTGTATTTTATTGGTTTCATTTCTATCTGTTGGGTTGTTCTTACAGGAAAGAAAAAATGAGAATATCAAAAGGATAAAAATAACTACTGGCTTCATTTTAATTTTTTTAGGTGAACATTGTAAACGTGAAATTAGGCAGCAACTGAAGGTCTTATGATGTGCAACTGCGACATTTTGAAGGGTCATCTACGACAACTCCGGATGCCGGGTGCAAACCGCTTACAGCCAATCTTACTTTAAGCAGTAGACACGGTGACGGATACTCGTCGGGAAAGACTTAGTTTTAAAAACTTCCACCATAAAAACTAAAAATGAAATCTTCTTTTGCCGGGTTTATGCTTTTGCATTTGATTCAAACTCCACCATCCATTCAATACCATATTTGTCTCTAAACATGGCAAAATAAGAACCCCAGGGACTTTCACCGATAGGCATTTCAATAGTTCCGCCTTTTGAAAGGCCGTTAAATACTTTGTCTGCTTCTTCACGGCTTTGCGCAGCAACAAATATCTTAGACCTGTTTTCATTTTCATTTACACGTCCCAAAAAATCCGGAACGTCGTTGGCCATTAAAATGCTATTGCCAATTGGTAAAGCAATGTGCATGATCTTGTTTGCTTCTTTTTCTGATAACTGATGTTCCGTGTTTGATAGATCTTTGAAGCGTATCATCTTTGTAAATGCTCCGCCAAATACTGATTTGTAAAAATTGAATGCTTCTTCGGCATTTCCGTTGAAGTTGATATGTGGATTGATATGTGCCATGATTTTATGTTTTAGATTATTAAATTGGTTATAAATATTTTATTCAAATCTTTTTTGAAGGAAACTATCTTTTTGATAAAGAAGCCAACAAGTTTTCGAGATTGCCTAGTGACATTTTCATTCCTTGTGTAAAGCCATCCAATATTCTTTCCATTCTTTCAAGCGATTCGTTGTAAATAGTGATCTTCACTTTTGTTGTGCCGTTTTCCTCGCTGAAAGTATGATCCCAGTCAGAACCAGGTATTTCAGCATTTTCATCTTTGTCTGCAAAAGCATTATGCATCTTAAAGTTGGTTTTCGGCGTAATGGAAGTGTACACCTGGAGTGCCCAACGCTCCTGGCCTTCAGGAGTAATCATTGCATAAAATCTTTTACCGCCAACCTTAAAATCCTGGTATTTTGTTTTAGCTGTCATAGGCTTTGGTGCAATCCATTGGTCAATAAGTTCTGCTTTTGTGAAAGCATCCCAAACCAATGAAAGTTCGGCATCAAATTCCCTTGTTATATAGACCGTTTTAGCCGGTTTGTCCACAGTAAAATCAAATAGCAAATTGTTTGTCATTTCTTTTGCTTTTTCATTGTTGCTAATACATTATCAAGCTGATTGAACCTGGTTTCCCAAAGTTTTCTAAACTGGTTTAACCATTTATCTACTTCTTTCAATTTTTTAATTTCAAGTGAATAATAAATTTCTCTGCCTTGATGTTCCTGTTTTACCAGTTCGCATTCGGATAGTATGCGAAGATGTTTGGAAATGGCTTGTCTTGTAGTATTGAAGTTGTCGGCAATAGCATTCGGTGTCATTGACTGGAGTGCAATCAAAGCGATAATTGCCCGCCTTGTCGGGTCGGCTATAGCCTGAAAGATGTCTCTTCTCATTGTGTTTAATTATATTGAGAAACCAATCGGTTGCAAACATACGTGCAACTTTTCGGTTTCGCAAATATTTTTTATTGTCTTTTGAAATTGTTAGAAACCTAATTGAATTGTTGGTTTTAGGAGAGCCCTAAAACTGCAGCTACCGTTAAAGCACTGACGATACGGCGGCATTCATTGAACTGATGAAGATAAAAACGTCCCGTCCCAATAACTCTAAAACCCTTGTTTGCGGCTGGCATGGGTGATGCTTTCTTAGAACTGCTATATTATTGTGAGGCAGGTAAGTCCATATTGTGCATGATAGTGATAAGCCATGTGTTGCTATTCTTGGTCATAATAAAATTCAAAAGTCCTTTTCTTGGAGGCATGTCCTGACCTTCAGGGCTTTTCACTCCTGCCATCTCCCACCATGCGTCTACCGCTGCTACATCTGGTTTAATGAACCGAATTTTACTCTGCGTTATTTTTTGGTATGTATCCTTGAATGTTGTTGTAAAACGTGGAGCATGAAATTTCTCAACTTGACTGCGTCCATGTGCAGAGATGCCACGTACATTAGTAAAGTCAGCGTCTTCAGAAAAAACGTTTGAGAAGGCTTCAGCATCATGTTTATTCCATGCATCTGTAAAATCGGTCAATACTTTCTTAATCAGTCCTTCATCTTTGATATTTACGCTATCTGCTGCTTGTCCCTTTGAATTAAATGAAACCATCAGTAATAAAAGAGCTATAATGAAGCATTTCATAAATTAAGTTTTTTTAGTGGTTATGCTTGCCGCTAACGGAACGGAGCTTTACGCAGTATGGGACTTTGAAATACTTCAGTTCATTTCTATTCCACTGTTAATTAAAGATATTAAGCTCAGA
Organism: Flavisolibacter sp.; assembly: GCA_045805145.1. Lineage (GTDB taxonomy): Bacteria > Bacteroidota > Bacteroidia > Chitinophagales > Chitinophagaceae > Flavisolibacter. Next base: position 34,386 of record JBJMLU010000171.1, read on the forward strand.
ACTTTCTCAATAGCCCATATTGCGGAAAACTGATGTTGGCTGCTGTTTTCTCAATTCTTATGTAAATACTTTTGGGGGATTTTTACTTTATCGGTTTCCAGAGTCCAAAGTAGGTTTGCAATCCACCACCTTCTGCCAAAATAAACCAACTGATAGCTATTAATTCCTCGGGCTTCCTCATTTTTAGAATCTTTGCCATAGAAACTTTGAAAAACAGTTGCAATGCCATTGAACTCCTCAACAGCTTTACCAGTTTCCTGTTCAAGATAACCTTCTTCGTAATAGTCGTCATGCAGAAGTTCAATAAAATCATCAAGGCTAACTGTTTCGGTGGGTCTACGCAAAGAGTCGCCGCTCTCTATATTTAGAATTGTAAAAGTTGCGGTCGGTAAAAACAAGTTTCGTAGCGCCTTCCAGTTTCTTGTCTGACCTCGTTCGCCGGATTGCAGTCGTAATGCTTCTTTTACAATGCCGTCAATCGATTTGACAGCATTTGTGTCCGGCGACATGGTTATCTGTGCTTTCAAATTTGTTACTGAAAAGAGAAGGAAGAAAAGTGTAAAAATCGTTTTCATAACTAAGATAACTAATTGTCGCTTTTTGAAAACCATTTGATGTTATGAGCTTTATAGCAGCCAACGTGCCAGTGCTTGCCGAAGGCCGGTCTAATTTAGGAAAAGACTTTGGTTTAATGTCACCAGGCTTTTGGCAAGCATGTTAGCCGCCTATTCTGGTAGCCTTTCTTTTGGCTTTAAATTTCACAACCAGTTTTAGTGAGTTCAAATAATTATTATCGAAGCCAATATATTTGATTTCCTTAGCAGGTAGTTTGAGTTTATACCGCCATTTTGCTCTTGTGGTCAATTCATCAAAGAGGTACAGGTCGTTTCTAAACCCCAAGTATTTGACTACATCGAATGCTTCTCCATCGTTGGTATCAAGCTGAATAATCCTATACTTCTTGTCAGTGTAACTCAAGATGCTTTCCAAGTTATCTATTGGAATTTTCGGCTCTTTGGTAGGTGAATAGCTTTTAAGCTTCAGGATCTTAGCAGCAAACTTTTCATACTCTCCGTAAATAACTTCCACCTTATCATTTTTGAAAATTGTAAAACCATCGGTAATGTAGTCATAGGTACGTTTGATAAGTGTCCATTCATCGTTGTAATCAAGAACGATGTATCGCACTCTTTCTTTTCGGAAATTGAAGCTGCATAGTTTTCCTATTTGGGACTTCCGCATTAAGGATTGGTTTTGATGGCGGCTAACGAATCGGTATTTATGCAGGGGTGGGATTGGCGGCACTCCTGCTGATTGAAAAAATACTGATGCCGTGATATTCGTCCGCTAATTTATAACATCCAGCCACACTTGCATAAATACCCATGTTGTGCGTTCGGCATTATGATTTTCGGAAAGTGAGTGTTTTATTGGTGGTCTTAATATTAAGTTTGCCGCCAATTTCAAAACTATATTCTTGAGAATTACGAATATTGTCAACAAATAAAATTCCCCAAGGTGTTTCACCAACTTTTGTCATTGCCAAAACAGGAATTGTTAGTGATTGATTCGCACCTATTGAATAATCATTTTCCCATATGTCATTTGTTGGTGTATTTCCAACAAATGTTCCATTTGTCATGCTGGTCGAAGTAAATGTAATATCAACGTCGCCTTGTATGGAAGGTTGTTTAGTTGTTGCCAAACCTGATGCATTGTCCTTAACAAGTATCATTCTCCATTTACCTTCTAACGAGGTAGGTATCGGATCAACTGAATTTGTTTTCTTACAAGAAAACAGTGTCAAGCTAATTATGGCAATAAGAAAAAATATTTGTTTCATATGGAGTTGTTTAATGTTATTGACAATTTTTGAAGTCCGAACGTTGCTCATGCTGACGCACAACGTTAAAGCATTGGCGATGTGGCGGAATTCTGTGTTCCTTCTGCCCGGTGCCGCTGCTGGTTAAAGATACAAAAGCTCATTGTTCATTCTGCTGCCCGGCGTTATTCGTTGGCTGGAACGGAAGCCGAATAGCGAACAAAAGTTGAGAGTATATTCGTCGCCCCGCCATATAGCAATGCACTGTTAGCGGTAGGCTTCTTCGTTAACTTTTTTTTGACCACAGAGGGAAAACTTCGGCTTCAGATGCCCACACTTTCTTTGAACATCTATTAAAATACTTTTCATCAAAGTCTAAAATCTTAAGGAGAGTCATTTCGATATACCAAATTGAAAGCTGTAAGGCTTCGTGCTTTGCCATATAATGAATTGAATCAAGTTTCTTCCTTTTTTCATGTTGAGAATGAACTATTGCATTTCTGATTTGAACTACTGCTTCAGGAGCATCCGTAATATTTTCGTTTTCATCTACGAATTGCTGCAAATGAGTAAAGGCTGCTGGGACAGCATGGGAAATATCCAACTGTGACAAAAGCAATCTTATTTTATTTGCAGCATTTATATTCTCAGAGTCTTTGCCGACAATCATTTTCTTATATTCTATTATCCACCAGTTGTATAATAATTCGAGAGCCGTCTGAGACATGATGATTGAACCTTCTGTAAACCCACTATTTCCATTTGCTTCTACATACCAGTGTATTGCCGAAATGAAAAAGTTTTTATTATTACTATCCTTCCAGAGAGTACTAAATTGCTCCCACGTCTTTGATAAACCGATGACTGAAGTTTTTTGCGGCCAGGTCTGAACATACTTGTAGCTATCTACCAAATAATCGGTATAGTCGCACCACAATACTCTTTCTTCATATACGCCTTGTATAAAAAATGCGGATGTCCTACGCCCATTTAGAAATGCAAGAAAAGTCGAAAGACAGTGGAATATATCTGTTGAATCCTCTAATTTGATCGAACCCTTCTTGGGGACTAACTCGCAATTGTATAAAATATTATATCCCCCCTTCTCTTCCAGAGATTGAATTCTGCTTTTGAAATCTTTACATTTATCAATATTTATTATGCAAAAGTCATTTTCAAGGGTTAACCTGTTTGACAAAATGGAAAAGTTAGATTCTGTTCTACATTTTACTGATGTGCCATGAAAATCTCTAAGATTGGGTATTGTGAATATGAGTTTTTCTACTGCAACAGATTTATCACCTAAACATGCTTGCCCTAACAATCTTCCTTTTATTTCTGTTCCAGAAATGTTAGTACCTATTGTCTTACTATTTACATGCCCATTTCCAAATTCTAGGCCGTCGACAATTAATTGAATTCTATCGTGGTTTATTGCAAAGCTGTCAGCAATTCGTGTCTCGGCTTTAATTGTTCCCAAAAAGTGGCAACCTGAACTAGCGACCCAATTGAAAATGATTTCTCCATTTATATTCAAATCGCCTTTGTCATTTTGTATTAAGTAATCGCCTGAATATATTTGGATTGGGCTATTAGCCTCAATCATTTCTATGTTTGATTGAATAATTTCAGGAACATCCTTATATCTTTCTAAAATTTCTTCTACTTGCATAAGTCTTGATAAAGTATGATGTGTCGCTTAGCTTACCGCTAACACATAAATATACGAACCACTTCCATGATTTCTAAAAACGGAATCCTTGATTTTCAATTAATCTCATGTCGCCTTTTCATATTGTCGTGTCGCCTCTTTGTATTGTCGCTCGCTGTTAAAGGACCTCGATCTCCAGCCTTAAATCAAGTCAGAACATTATGATTTCAACTTAAATCTGCATGTAATTGTTGATGAAGATGGATAACCTACTAAATTCTTATGGAGCATTCCACAGGAGCTAATTCAACTGCACCGCAGGCAGCCGGTAGTTCTGTCCATCCCAGACCATGAGCTCGTGGATCTCGAACCGTTGGCAGATATTTTTTTCTATTTGCAGTTTTTACGTCAATTATAGGTAATGATACGGTTGTCCTTGTTTATTTCACACGATACATTTACACACTCTATTTATTATGAAAGTTAAAATTGCAATTAGTTTTTCTGTAGTATTATTATTCTGCCAATGCCGTAAGGATAAAGCATGCACACCTGTGCAAATTTGTGAAAACCTAACAGAAAATGCTGATTCAATTGCAACCTACCTTCCTAACAAATGGCAATGGGTCGAGAGTAAGCAAATTGATCGAGGCGGAAACATTAAATATTCCTATCCTGAGACAGCTGGGTATTCATCTCAATTAATATTAAAGTCTGATACAGCATTATTTTATAAGAACAATGTACTGGATCTCACTTACAAATTTCGGTTAGGACTAGAGAAAGAGATAACAAATGACAGTGCTGATACTAAACCAGTTCTAATAATGTATGATTTGAATACCGGAAACTACCACTATTATTATAGAATTAAAGCATGCGAAAATTTTTTGTTGCTTCTCCAGACATATCGATCAGAAATCTCCCCTGATGTGACGTATAAAAAAATAAACTAAAATCATTAAAATAGGATTGACTCATTGAAATTTTTGACGGTAAATCTGTTGAAAGGCAAAAAATATCTGTTATAAACTAAAGAAAGGAAATATTAACTCTGGCCTTTCTAACTATTACCCGGGATAAAATACATCTTTCAGAAGGGGAAGCGAAATTTAAAACTCGAAGAGTCGGGCGCCGATTGAAAAGCGCATTGGAGTACAGCATTCCACCTAAGAAAGAAATTATTTTCTAATGATTATTTGAACCCTCATGTTCTTTCTTCTTTGTTCATCATTGACCGGAGAAGGATATACAGGTTGAGAATTGCCCACTCCTTTGAAGCTCATTCTGGACGACGGGATCCCATATTGAACCAAATAGTCGTAGATGGCCCTGGCTCTGTTTTCGGACAATTGATATAAATCTTTTAAATGACCAGGACCAAATCTGCTTTGATAATTGATGTGTCCTATAATCTCGAATTTTTCTGTTTTGTAGGTTCTTAATGTTTCCGCAAGCTGCTTTAGATAAGGAACGGATTCCTCAGAAACAATGGCCTTGTCAGGAATAAAATATACATAGTCTAAGTCCAGAGTGCGGATGACATCCTGACTATCAACCCTGGTGTTGCTTTTGCTATCCTCCAATAAATTTTGATAAGCCTGTATTTGAACCCGCCTGTTCTTCCATAACTCAGGTTCTTCCGAACTTTCACCCAAGAATCTTAAAATATTCTTACCAACAGAATCTGAATGTCCTGAAAGCACACCGTAAACTGACAAAGCTCTTTTTTTTGAAAGCGAAAGGTTATATTCTTGCGAACCAGTACTATCCGCATAACCAATTATGGAATGAACATGAAAAACGGAAGAAAAATTATTCAGGTTCTTAATTTGAATACTGTCTAGTATAAAACTATTGGTTTCAAAATATACATTCAGGCTGGTGTCTTTAATCACCTGGGAAAATGAAACCAGGAATAAGTTGCAGCTAATAAAACTAAAAATAAAATGTTTCTTTAACACCATTCTAAAATAGGTCGTTCCCAGATTAATCAATTTTTTGTCTTTCTGCCGGTTCTTTTTTTGATTCGTAAGACCAGTATTCGGAGTGTACTGAAAATCTAATTCAACTGCACCGCAGGCAGCCGGTAGTTCTGTCCGTCCCAGACCATCAGCTCATGGATCTCGAATTTCCAGAATTTATGAAAAGGAGATTGTGCGAGTAATTTTTTGACTTCATTCTTGTTCTTGGCATTGATGGTGATCCACACAGTTTTAATTTCCATGCTCACGGCATAGTGCTCGATCACAAGATCTTCGATCAGCGAATTGATGTAGGCCCGGTGCACGGGAATGATCTGCATCGCTTCCTCGTTCCACTCAAAATGAACCGTGACCAGGTATTTTTTCATCATTAAAAATTAAATTGTCCAATCCACTACCCGGTTGGCCCAGGCCTGCCGGTAAGGCGTTGCCACACGGATATAATTATCAGTATAACCTTCCATCATCCCATTCTTCACATGATCTTCAAACAAGACCTTTCTCGTCTCACCCTTGTGCCGCTCTGTAAAATGCTGCATCTTCATATAACTCAGGTTGCGCAGGATCTTATTGCGTTCATGACGAATATTCACCGGCACCACGGGCTTGATCTCCAGCGCGCGGGTGTGATCTCTTTCTGAATACGTAAAAACATGCAGGTAGGAAAGCTCCAGGCTGTGAAGAAAATCAAAACTCTCCTGAAATTGTTCTTCACCCTCGCCCGGAAATCCAACAATCACATCGGCGCCTATGGCACAATGAGGCAGGAGTGAGCGGATCATCTCTACCCTTTCTGCATACAATTCTTTTTTATACCTGCGTCGCATCAGGGCTAGGATCTCATTGCTTCCGCTTTGCAGGGGAATATGAAAATGAGGCATGAACCTGCGGCTCTGGGCAACAAAAGAGATAATGTCTTCGGAAAGAAGATTGGGCTCAATTGAGGAGATGCGATAACGCTCCACCCCTTCCACCTGCTCCAGTGCCTGAATCAGTTCATAAAAATTCTCTTCGCGTTTTTTTCCGCCGTCAATGCCCTTCCCAAAATCGCCAAGGTTCACACCCGTGAGCACGATCTCCTTCACTCCTTTGTCGGCAAGCTCTCTTGCATGGCGCACTGCACTGTCAATACTATCGCTCCTGCTTTTTCCTCGTGCCAGTGGAATGGTACAGAAAGAACACTGGTAGTCGCATCCATCCTGCACTTTTAGAAAACTGCGGGTGCGGTCGTGTAGTGAATAAGAAGAATGGAATCCATTTACTTCGGCAATGTCACAGCTGCTGATCTTTGCAGAATCACCCTTGGATAATTCACGAAGATGAAATGCCAGGTTGAATTTTTCGGAAGCGCCCAAGACCAGGTCCACACCAGGAATGTCGGCAATCTCCTTTGGTTTGAGCTGGGCATAGCATCCTGTAATGACAACCAGGCTTGCCGGGGCCTTGCGCTGGATACGACGAACCAGTTGCCTGCATTCTTTGTCGGCGTTCCCGGTAACCGAACAGGTATTGATCACGTACACGTCGGCCTGGTCGTCAAACTCTTTTTTTGAAAAACCTTCTGCTTCCAGCTGTCGTGAGAGCGCGGAGGTTTCCGAAAAATTGAGCTTGCAACCCAGTGTATGAAAGGCAACGCTGCGCTTTGGTTCCATTGCGGTAAAGTTACCGTGTAATTCACATTTCGATAAAAAGGCAAAAGTTAAAAGCGGGAGGAATGGATTTCTCACTGATTTTGATTTTCAACGGAGTTTTTTAAACGCAAAGAACGCCATCCGCCTGAGGCGGAGCGCAGAGGGCCGCAAAGAATTCTTCCATCAGCCTTGCGGCCCTCTGCGCTTCTCTGCGTTCTTTGCGTTTAAAAAAATCTCTTCAAAAATCAAAGTGCCCCGGCCTTCAGATCAGATCTCCGTTCAATCGCTTGACTTCACTAAGCATTTACCCTTACATCCCGACAAATCAATAAATATTTTTATAAAAACCTCATCATCTTTTTTTCTTTCTGCGTTTTTTTTACATCTTACGGGCCATTAAAAACTAATTGCTTCTATGAAGATTCCCTATCCGGTGCTCGTGGAAACGACCATCCTGAAGCCGAAGCGCTTTGCCAGCCGGCACCGAGTTTTTTTATTCACCCTGTTCTTTACATCGATTACCCTGTACAGCCAGGCGCAAGTATCTCCCGACGATGAGATGGACGCCCAATCACTGGCAAAAAAATACAAGGACGATAATGTGGTCTGCCGCTCCTCCTATCATTTCTTCACCTTCGACAAGGGGAAAAATGCTCTGGACGATAAAGTAGTAACCGTGCAGGAAGACGCAGAAATGGAATTCCTTTCGCTGAAAAAATTCTCCTCCCTCACCTATCCGGAGTTCTACAACAAATTCATTCAGCTCAAGACATTTAAAAAAGCAGTGAAGTTGGGAAATAAATACATTGTTTCCGAACGCTCGGGCATTGACCGTGCACTAACCGATGAAAATGTTTTTTTTGACGACAGCCGCGTTCAATACTTCCCTCTTCGCTTTACGCAAAAAGGTGCGGCCGCCCGCATCACGGTGAAGAAAGAATACATGGATGGCAAATACCTTACCCGCCTTTTTTTCCATGAACCCTACCCTGTTCTCGAACAGGTATTTGAATTCAAAGTGCCCGAATGGCTTTCTATTGACTTCAAGACCATGAATTTTGATGGACAGAACGTAGAGAAAAAACAAACCACCAAGGGAGGTTATACCAACTATGTCTTCATCATGAAGAACCTTCCCGCACTGAAATCCGAATACAAACAGATTGGACGCGCCTATACCGA